>JBFIJC010000006.1:0-36121 GCA_041600915.1 Nitrogeniibacter sp. | reverse complement strand
GGACTTCTGGCAGTTCCCGACGGTGTCGATGGGCCTGGGCCCCTTGTGCGCGATCTACTCCGCACGCTTCATGAAGTACATGGCCAGCCGCGGCCTGATCGATGCCAAGAAAGCCGAGCAGCGCAAAGTCTGGGCCTTCCTGGGTGACGGCGAGACCGACGAAGTCGAGTCCCTCGGCGCCATCGGCATGGCCGGTCGCGAAAAGCTCGACAACCTGATCTTCGTCATCAACTGCAACCTGCAGCGCCTCGACGGCCCGGTGCGCGGTAACGGCAAGATCATTCAGGAACTCGAAGGCGAGTTCCGCGGTTCGGGCTGGAATGTCATCAAGCTGGTGTGGGGCACCCACTGGGACGCCCTGTTCGAGCGCGACAAGAAAGGCATCCTCAAGAAGCGCATGATGGAACTGTGCGACGGCGAGTACCAGACCTTCAAGGCCAAGGACGGCGCCTATGTGCGTGAGCACTTCTTCAACACGCCTGAGCTGCGCGCGCTGGTCGCCGACTGGACTGACGACGACGTATGGCAACTGAACCGAGGCGGTCACGATCTGTTCAAGATCTTCGCTGCCTACAACGCCGCCGTGAATCACAAAGGTGCGCCGACCCTGATTCTCGCCAAGACCATCAAGGGCTTCGGTCTGGGTCAGTCGGGCGAGGCGATGAACATCGCGCACAACACCAAGAAGCTGGATGTCGAGTCGATCAAGCGCTTCCGCGATCGCTTCGGTCTGCCGGTGGGTGACGACAAGGTCGCCGATCTGCCCTACCTGAAGTTCCCCGAAGATTCCGCCGAATACAAGTACATGCGCGAGCGTCGCATGGAACTCGGCGGCTTCCTGCCCAGCCGCCGCACCAAGGCCGAGCCGCTGGCCGTGCCGCCGCTGGAGAACTTTGCCGCCCTGCTCAAGGCCTCGGGTGAAGGCCGCGAACTGTCGACCACCATGGTCATGGTCCGCATCATGAACACGCTGCTCAAGGACAAGCAGATTGGCAAGAACGTCGTGCCGATCGTGCCGGACGAGTCGCGCACCTTCGGTATGGAAGGCATGTTCCGCCAGTACGGCATCTGGAACCAGCAAGGCCAGAAGTATGTGCCCGAAGACCACGACCAGCTCATGTTCTACAAAGAGTCGGTCACCGGTCAGGTACTGCAGGAAGGCATCAACGAAGCCGGCTCGATGGCCGACTGGATTGCCGCCGCCACCGCTTACTCGGTGCATGGCGTGCAGATGGTGCCCTTCTACATCTGCTACTCGATGTTTGGCCTGCAGCGCACCATGGACCTGTGCTGGGCGGCTGCCGACCAGCGCTCGCGCGGCTTCCTGATCGGCGGCACCGCCGGTCGCACCACGCTTAACGGTGAAGGCCTGCAGCACGAAGACGG
This sequence comes from Nitrogeniibacter sp., assembly GCA_041600915.1. GTDB lineage: Bacteria > Pseudomonadota > Gammaproteobacteria > Burkholderiales > Rhodocyclaceae > Nitrogeniibacter. The sequence goes on along the minus strand of JBFIJC010000006.1, from coordinate 34,735 downwards.
CCACAGCCTGATCCTGGCCAACCTCATCCCGAACTGCATCAGCTACGACCCGACCTTCCAGTACGAACTGGCCGTGATCGTGCAGGACGGCATGCGCCGGATGTTTGCCGACCAGGAAGACATCTACTACTACATCACCGTGATGAACGAGAACTACGAGCACCCCGAGATGCCGGCCGGCTCCGAAGCCGACATCCTCAAGGGCATGTATTCGTTCAAGAAAGGTGGCAAGAGCAAGGGCCCGCGCGTTCAGTTGCTGGGTTCGGGCACGATCTTCCGCGAAGTCATCGCCGCCGCCGACCTGCTCAAGGCCGACTGGGGTGTCGAGTCCGACATCTGGGGTTGCCCGAGCTTCAACGAACTGGTCCGCAACGGCCAGGACACCGAGCGCTGGAACCTGCTGCACCCGATGGAAACGCCGCGCCTGTCGCATGTCGAAGAAAAGCTCGCCGGTGCCGAAGGCCCGGTCGTTGCTGCCACCGACTACATGCGCATGTTCGCCGAGCAGATTCGTCCCTTCGTCAAGGGCGGCTACGTCACGCTGGGCACCGACGGCTTCGGCCGCTCCGACACCCGCGAGAAGCTGCGTCACTTCTTCGAAGTCGATCGTCACTGGATCACGCTGGCGGCCCTCAAGGCCCTGGCCGATGAAGGCAAGATCGAACGCGAGAAGGTTGCCGCCGCACTGGTCAAGTACAAGCTCGACCCGTCCAAGCCCAACCCCATGTCCGTCTGAACGCTGAGGAGACTGCAAACATGAGCCAACTCATTGAAGTCAAAGTACCGGACATCGGCGATTACGACGATGTGCCCGTGATCGAGCTCTACGTCAAGGTCGGCGACACCATCGCCGTCGATGACGCCATCGTCACGCTCGAGTCCGACAAGGCCACCATGGACGTACCGTCCGAGGTCGCCGGTGTCATCAAGGAACTGAAAGTCGCCCTGGGCGACCGCGTGGCCGAAGGCAGCGTGCTGATCGTTGTCGAAGCCGCCGGCGCTGGCGCCGCTGCCGCCCCGGCTGCGGCTGCCGCACCTGCACCCGCTGCAGCCCCCGCCGCGGCACCGGCCGCAGCCGCACCGGCGGCTGCCGGTGGTGGCGTGGTCGAAGTCAAAGTACCGGACATCGGCGACTACGACTCGGTGCCCGTCATCGAGCTCTACGTCAAGGTCGGCGACACCATCGCCGTCGATGACGCGATCGCCATGCTCGAATCCGACAAAGCCACCATGGACGTCCCCTCCACCGCCGCTGGCGTGGTCAAGGAAGTCCTCGTCGAGGTCGGCAGCACGGTGTCCGAAGGCTCGGTGCTGATCAAGGTCGCCGCTGCCGGCGCCGCCGCAGCAGCACCCGCGCCGGCCGCCAGCGCACCTGCCCCGGCAGCTGCCGCACCGGCCCCCGCCGCTGCGCCGGCACCGGTGGCAGCCGCAGCCCCCGCAGCCGCAGCCGCGCCGTCGGCCGTCAAGCTCGGTGGCAAGGTGCACGCCAGCCCGTCGGTCCGTGCCTTTGCGCGCGAACTGGGCGTCGATCTGAGCCAGGTGAAAGCCACCGGCCCGAAGAACCGCATCACCCAGGCAGACGTCACCGCCTTCGTGAAGGGCGCCATGCAGTCCGGCAACGTGCCGGGCAAGGCAGCAGCAGCCGGCGCAGGCGCAAGCCTGGGCGGCGGTCTGGATCTGCTGCCGTGGCCGAAGGTCGACTTCGCCAAGTTTGGCGAGATCGAAACCAAGCCGCTGTCGCGCATCAAGAAGATCTCTGGCCAGAACCTCGCCCGCAACTGGGTGGTGATCCCGGCCGTGACCTATCACGAAGACGCCGACATCACCGACCTTGAAGCTTTCCGCGTGGCAATGAACAAGGAAAACGAGAAGTCCGGCAAGAAGCTCACCATGCTCGCCTTCATCATCAAGGCTTCGGTGCGCGCACTGCAGGAGTTCCCCGAGTTCAATACCTCGCTCGACGGCGACAACCTGGTCTACAAGAAGTACTTCAACATCGCCTTCGCGGCCGACACGCCCAACGGGCTCGTCGTGCCGGTGATCAAGAACGCTGACCAGAAGAGCGTGTTCGAGATCGCCGCCGAATCCGGTGCGCTGGCCAAGAAGGCACGCGATGGCAAGATCGCCCCGGCAGACATGTCCGGCGCCTGCTTCACCATCTCGTCGCTGGGCGGCATCGGTGGCACCTACTTCGCGCCCATCGTCAATGCGCCTGAAGTGGCCATCCTCGGTGTCAACAAGTCGACCATGAAGCCGGTGTGGGACGGCAAGCAGTTCGTGCCGCGCCTGACCCTGCCGATGTCGCTGACCGCAGACCACCGCGTGATCGACGGCGCGCTGGCCACCCGCTTCAACGTCTACCTCGCCCAACTGCTGGCCGACTTCCGTCGGGTCATGCTCTAAGGAGGCCGCGACATGAGCCAAGTTGAAGTCAAAGTCCCCGATATCGGCGATTACGCCGATGTGCCGGTGATCGAGCTCTACGTCAAAGTCGGCGACACCATCGCCGTCGATGACCCCATCGTCACGCTCGAGTCCGACAAAGCCACCATGGACGTGCCGTCCGAGGTCGCCGGTGTCATCAAGGAAGTCAAGATCGCCCTGGGCGACCGTGTGGCCGAAGGCAGCGTACTGATCGTTGTCGAAGCCGCCGGTGCCGGTGCATCGGCCGCCCCGGCAGCCGCTGCAGCCCCGGCGCCCGCAGCCGCACCAGCGGCTGCCCCCGCCGCGGCGGGTGGTGCCGTGATCGAAGTCAAAGTGCCGGACATCGGCGACTACGACTCGGTGCCCGTCATCGAGCTCTACGTCAAAGTCGGCGACAGCATCGCCGTCGATGACGCCATCGTGACGCTCGAATCCGACAAAGCCACCATGGACGTCCCCTCCACCGCCGCCGGCGTGGTCAAGGAAGTCCTGGTCGACGTCGGCAGCAAAGTCTCCGAAGGCGCGGTGCTGATCAAGCTTGCTGCGGCGGGCGCTGCTGCCGCTGCAGCACCCGCAGCCGCTGCCGCACCGGCGCAAGCCGCCGTGGCCGCCCCGGCCGCAGGCAGCCATGCCGGCGGTGCCGACATCGAGTGCGACATGCTGGTGCTGGGCGCGGGCCCGGGTGGCTACTCCGCCGCCTTCCGCGCGGCCGACCTCGGCCTCAAGACCGTCATCGTCGAGCGCTACGCCACCTTCGGTGGTGTGTGTCTCAACGTCGGCTGCATCCCCTCCAAGGCGCTGCTGCACGTCGCCGCGGTGATGGATGAAGCCCAGCACATGGGTGGCGCGGGCGTGAGCTTCGCCAAGCCCACGGTCGATCTCGATGCCCTGCGCAAGCACAAGGACGGCGTGGTCGGCAAGCTCACCGGCGGTCTGGCCGGCATGGCCAAAGGCCGCAAGGTCGACATGGTGCGCGGCTACGGTCACTTCCTCGACCCGAATCACGTCGAGGTCGAAGTCACCACCGGTGACGGCCAGGACAAGACCGGCGAGAAGAAGGTCATCCGCTTCAAGCAGTGCATCATCGCCGCCGGTTCGGCGGCCGTGCATCTGCCCTTCATCCCGAAAGATCCGCGCATCGTCGATTCAACCGGCGCGCTGGAGCTGCGTCAGGTGCCGGGCAAAATGCTCGTCATCGGCGGCGGCATCATCGGTCTGGAAATGGCCACGGTGTACTCCTCGCTCGGCGCGCGTATCGACGTGGTCGAGATGATGGACGTGCTCATGGCCGGCCCGGACCGCGACGCCGTCAAGGTGTGGGAAAAGCAGAACGCCCACCGCTTCGACAAGATCATGCTCAAGACCAAGACCACCGCCGTCGAGGCGAAGGACGACGGTCTGTATGTCACCTTCGAAGGCGATGGCGCCCCGGCCGAACCGGTCAAGTACGACATGATTCTTCAGTCCGCAGGCCGTGCGCCCAACGGCAAGAAGGTCGGAGCCGACAAGGCCGGCGTGATCGTCACTGATCGCGGCTTCATCCCGGTCGATGCCCAGATGCGTACCAACGTGCCGCACATCTTCGCCATCGGCGACGTTGTCGGACAGCCCATGCTCGCCCACAAAGCCGTGCATGAAGCCCACGTGGCCGCAGAAGTCGCCGCCGGCGAAAAGTCTGCCTTCGACGCCACCGTCATTCCGGGCGTGGCCTACACGCACCCCGAAGTGGCATGGGTCGGCTACACCGAGGCGCAAGCCAAGGCCGAAGGCAAGAAGGTCGAAACCGCCAAGTTCCCCTGGGCGGCCTCCGGCCGGGCCATTGCCAACGGCGCCGACTACGGCTTCACCAAGCTGATCTTTGATGCGGAAACCCACCGCGTCATCGGCGGCACCATCGTCGGCCCGTCCGCGGGCGACATGATCGGCGAAGTCTGCCTCGCCATCGAGATGGGTGCAGATGCCGTCGATATCGGCAAAACCATTCACCCCCACCCCACACTGGGAGAAACCGTAGGGATGGCCGCAGAAGTCGCCCACGGCAGTTGCACCGACGTGCCGCCGGCACGGAAGAAGAAGTAAGCAACAACGGCGCCGCCTCGACCGGGGCGGCACCAAAGACAAACGGCGACCGCGAGGTCGCCGTTTGTCTTTGGCCGGAAGGCTTTGCGCCACATGGGAGACAAAGCACTTGAACGCCATGAGATTGACCATGTATAGTCATTCGTCATTCATTCTTAAGCGCTCGGCCATGTCGGATTTCTACAAATACTTCAAAGAAAATATGGACAGTCTTGGCCTGCCGGCTCCAGAGTCGCTGTTTGGGACGCTACAGCTTGCTTTGGCGAATGCCACGGTATTGATGAGCCAAATAGACAAGTTTGGCACCCGAGTTACGCTTGGAGAGTTGGGCGCCGCGACAAAACTGGAAGGGCTGGGCGTCGCTGCGGCATGCACCGCGGCATTCTATGTTGGCGCGGTGATCGGGAGTATCGCCGTAGCAACAGGCCGCACGCTGTCCGGTGGCACAAGCATCGGAGATGTCTTGCTCTCCGCCAATCAACGCGGACTTTACAGACCTTGGCTCACCGAAACGCTCCAGCGTTACCCAGGCATCTATAAAGCCGACGTAGCAAGTAGACGCACCTATCGATTTCACGCGGCGCTCGTATGAAAGACTCAATCGCCCTCCTCCTCACCGCGTTCGTCGTCGCAGCAACTGCATGGGCCTTCTGGTTTCTCGCGGGCCCCAATGGCTTCGATGCAGTCATACTGGCCGCACTCGTCTATCTTGCGGTTGATAACTTCCGACTGAGAAAAAATCTGCGGTCGAAGCAACCCGACTGAACACGCTGCGCCAGTACCCGCGCAGGTCGGAAAATCGAAGCGCCTTCCGACACCCGTGTTTTGCCCGGACCGCAAACCCGGCGGATGACGCTGCGCTTATCCGCCCTGCCTGTCCCTCGGTGTAAACTCGACCTTCGCCCACCACCACCGAGACCCCGACATGCGCAAACGCGACACCACGCTCTCTACCGATCAGAAAGCTCTGTCCATCAACCTCGACAAGCTGAAGTACGGCTCCATCGTGGAGATCGGGGCCGGGCAGGAGGTGGCGCGGCGGTTTTTCTCGGTGGGCGCGGCGGCGGGCACCATCGCCAAGACCATGTCGGCTTACGACATGGCAGTGAGCGATGACATTTACGGGCATGTTGACCGCTATGTGAGCCGCGCGCGGCTGTTGCAGATGCTGGACAAGGAGTTCAGCCAGGTGGTGGAGCGGCTGGCGCATGTGCGGGCCAAGAACACGACTTTTTTTGCCTACGCGGCGACGGTGACGGCGCGCAGCTTCAAGCAGGCGAACGAGTGTCACGGCTGGGTGGGTGTGCGTTTGCAACTGCATCCGGGCGCCGAGCCGAGCGATGTGGTGATGCATGTGCGCATGCTCGACGATGACAACGCGCTGCAGGCCGAAGCGCTGGGTATTCTGGGCGTGAACCTGATCCACGGCGCGTTCAACCACTATCAGAACCCCGAGTGGGTGGTCGAGGCGCTGGGCGACGGTCTGGGTTCGGAGCGCATCGAGGTGGACGTGATCCACTTCTCCGGCCCCTATTTTGAGGAGGTCGAAAACCGCCTCATGAACCTGCACCTGATCCGCAGCTGGCTGACCCGCGCGGTGGTGTTCAACCCGGCCGGCGAGGTGGTGGTGCCGGGCGAGTTGCTGTATCGCAAGCCAGTAATGGTGATGCGCGGCAGCTTCAAGCCCTTGACGCTGGTGAACGTGGACATGATGCACGCCGGCCAGAAGCGCTTCGGACAGCTTGGCGCCGTCAGCGAAAAAGAGGTGGTGTCACTGGCCGAGATCACCATGAACTCGCTGGCCTCGGGCGACAACGTGGACGGCGCGGACTTCCTCGCCCGCATCGACTTGCTGGCCTCGCAGGGCTACACCGTGATGATCTCCGACTACCTGCGCTTCTTCCGCCTTCGCGCCTACCTGCGCCGCTACACGCAAAAACCGATCGGCATCGTGCTGTCGGTGCGCGACTTCGCCTTCCTGTTTGACGAGCAGTACTACGAAGGCATGGAGGGCGGCATTCTCGAGGCCTTCGGCAAGCTCTTCCCGGACAACACGCATGTGTATGTCTACCCCTCGCGCCCGCGCGGCGGCGAGGCGACCGATCTGGTGACGCTCGACAATGTCGAGGTGCCGGCCAATCTGCGCCACCTGCTCGCCCACCTGAAAGAAAACGACAAACTGCTGGCGGTCGAACCCCACGATGAAAGCCATCTGCACATTGATGTGGCCGAGGTGCTCGCCGGGCTGCGCAGCGGCCGGGGTGAATGGGAAGGCGACGTCCCGGAGACGGTGGCGCAACGCATCATCGACGGACGCCTGCTGGGCTTCGATACCGAGTAAAGCGCCCGCCGCGAATTCACCCAGCCGCCCCCGAACGCCGGGGCGGAAGCTTTAAACCGCCGCCCTCGCCCGAAGCTCAGTTGGGCGGGATCGGAATACTGCGCGAGCGCTTGATCGACTTGAGCGAGAAGCTCGAATAGATCTCCTTCACCCCCGGCAAGGAGCGCAGCACGTTGCGGGCGAATTCGCCAAAGGCCTCCAGATCGGTGGCCACCACCTCAAGCATGAAGTCGTAGCGCCCCGACACGTTGTGGCAGGCCACCACCTGCGGAATGCCCTGCACAGCCACCTCGAAAGAATCGCCCAGATCGAGGCGATGGTTTTCGAGCATCACGTTCACAAAGGCGGTGACGTCGTAGCCAAGCTGGCGCGGGTCGAGCTCGGCGTGATAGCCGCGGATGAAACCCGCCTCTTCCAGCGCCTTGACCCGTCGCCAGCACGGCGACGAGGTGAGCGACACGCGCTCGGACAACTCGGCGACCGTCACCCGCGCATCGTCCTGCAAGGTACTGAGGATTTTCTTGTCGACCTTATCCACGGGCAAATTCTTCCAATTTATCTGCAACGACTTTTGAATCCATGCTCACATCAGATCACATCACGCACGATTACGGCAATTATTGAAAGCGGGGTATCGATAAAGTGGACCCATGGCCACCCGGCCTTCCAACCCGCAAGGAAGCCCAATGTCGAACGCGTCCCGCCCCCAAGGTTTTGCCACCCGCGCCATCCACCATGGCTACGACCCGCGCGATCATCATGGCGCCCTGGTGCCGCCGGTGTACCAGACCTCGACCTTTGCCTTCGAGAGCGCCGAGTACGGCGCCGCGTGTTTTGCCGGCGAAGAAAAAGGCCATTTCTACACCCGCATCTCCAACCCCACCCTGGCCTTGCTTGAGCAACGTATGGCCACACTGGAAGGCGCGGACGCCGCAGTGGCTTTCGGCTCGGGCATGGGTGCGATCACCGCCACCTGCTGGACGCTGCTGCAGCCAGGCGACGAGCTGATCACCGACACCACGCTGTACGGTTGCACCCACGCCTTCTTCATGCACGCGCTGCAGCGCTTTGGCATCAAGCTCACACGCATCGACATGACCGATCCGCAGGCGCTGGCCGACGCCATCTCCACGCAAACGCGCATGGTGTATTTCGAGTCGCCCTCCAACCCCAACATGCGCCTGATCGACATCGCCGCCTGCAGCAAGATTGCCCACCGCCACGACGCGCTGGTGGTGGTCGACAACACCTACTGCACGCCCTATCTGCAGCAGCCGATGTCGCTCGGCGCCGACGTGGTGGTGCACTCGGCTACCAAATACCTCAACGGCCACGGTGACGTGACCGCCGGCATCGCGGTGTCCAATGCCGAGCTGGCCGGCCGCATTCGCCTGGAAGGCCTCAAGGACATGACCGGCGCAGTGCTGTCGCCCAACGACGCCAACCTGATCATGCGCGGCCTCAAGACGCTGGCGCTGCGCATGGATCGCCACTGCCAGAACGCCGACGCCATCGCCCGCCACCTGGCGGCGCATCCGGCGGTGGCGCAGGTGTTTTTTCCGGGGCTGGAATCCGACCCCTTCCATGCGCTTGCCTGCCAGCAGATGAAACAGTTCGGCGGCATGGTGGCCTTTGAACTCAAGGGCGGACTCGACGCCGGCCGCCGCTTCATGAACGGCCTCGAGCTGGTGACGCGCGCCGTCAGCCTCGGCGACGCCGAAAGCCTGGCCCAGCACCCCGCCAGCATGACGCACTCGACCTACACCCCCGAAGAGCGCGCCGCCGCCGGCATCCCCGAGGGACTGGTGCGGCTGTCGGCGGGTCTGGAAGACATCGACGACTTGCTCGCCGATATCGACGCCGCGCTCAACGTGGCATCGATGCGTATCGCCGCCTGAACGACAAGACGCTCAGGCGAGGTCGATCGGCAATGCCGTTTTGTACTTGACCTGCTTGAGCGTCATGCTCGACCGGATGTTCGACACATGCGGAATGCGCGCCAGACGATCGACGATGAAGCTCTGCAACGCCTTCAGGTCGGGCGCGACGACGCGCAGCAGGTAATCCGAGTCACCGGTCATCAGGTAGCACTCCATTACCTCGGGGTAGCTGTCGATGGTCTCCTCGAACACCCGCAGCGCGCTGCCGACCTGCTTCTCGAGGCTCACCTGGATGAACATCGAGATATCCAGGCCGACCGCCTCGGGGTCGAGCAGCGTCACATAGCCACGGATCACCCCCGCCGTTTCAAGATCGCGCACCCGGCGCAAGCACGGCGCGGGCGACAGGTGCGCGCTCTCGGCCAGCGCCACATTGGTGATGCGCGCATCGGTCTGCAAGCGCCCAAGCAAACGCACATCAATCTCGTCGAGTCTTAGTTCATCCCGCTTGTTGCGCATACCCGCCTCATTGATTTCATTTATTGCGCATTCAAGCATTTTCAGCATGCAACTCGCAACAAGCCGATCGCACGCTGAACCTATAGTTTCAGTATCGAACGGGGCGTACACCGCCCCCGGCACGCCGGAGACACCGCGATGGACCCGCACAACACAAACGCACTACCCGACCCGATCGGGCAGGACACGGACAGCTTCGAAACCCAGGACTGGCTCGACAGCCTGGCCGAGGTGATTGAGCGCGACGGTGCGCCGCGCGCCGAATTTCTGGTGGACCGGCTGATCCAGTCGGGCCGCCGGGCGGGTGGCCGATTCCACACCCGCCACACCACGCCCTACCGCAACACGATTGCGGTCGAGGCGCAGCCGCCCTACCCGGGCGACCTGGATCTGGAAGCGCGCATCACCGCCATCCATCGCTGGAACGCGCTGGCCATGGTGATGCGCGCCAACCAGGCCCACCCCGAGCTCGGCGGCCATATCGCCACCTACGCCTCGATTGCCGATCTGTTCGAAGTCGGTTTCAACCACTTCTACCACGCGCCGAGCGCCGAGCACCCCGGCGACCTGGTGTACTTCCAGCCGCATGCGGCGCCGGGCGTGTATGCCCGCGCCTACCTCGAAGGCCGGTTGTCGGAAGACAAGCTCGACCACTTCCGCCGCGAGGTCTCCGGCGGTATCGGCAAGGGCTTGTCGTCCTACCCGCACCCGACGCTGATGCCCAATTTCTGGCAGTTCCCCACCGGCTCGATGGGCCTGGGCCTGCTCACCGCCATCTACCAGGCGCGGTTCCAGCGCTACTTGCAGCATCGCGAAATCATGCCGGCCAATGACCGCAAGGTGTGGGTGTATGTCGGCGACGGCGAAATGGACGAACCCGAATCGCTGGCCGGCATTTCGCTGGCTGCGCGCGAGCAGCTCGACAACCTGATCCTGGTGGTCAACTGCAACCTGCAGCGCCTCGACGGCCCGGTGCGCGGCAACGGCAACATCGTGCAGGAGCTCGAAACCCTGTTCGCCGGCGCTGGCTGGAACGTGGTCAAGTGCCTTTGGGGCAGCAACTGGGACGTGCTCTTCGCGCGCGACACCGAGGGCTGGATCCTCAAGCGCATGGCCGAGGCAGTCGACGGCGAGTTCCAGAAACTCTCCGCCACCGACGGCCACTACAACCGCGAGCACTTCTTCTCGCGCTACCCGGAGCTGGCCGCGCTGGTGGCCAACATGTCGGACAAGGACATCGACGCGCTGATGCGCGGCGGTCACGACCCGGTCAAGATCTACGCCGCCTACGCGGCCGCTGCCCGCCATCGCGGCCAGCCGACGGTCATCCTCGCCCAGACCACCAAGGGCTACGGTATGGGCGGCTCGGGCCAGGGCGCCAACACCTCGCACCAGACCAAGAAACTCGCCAAGGCGGACCTCGAACGCTTCCGCGAGCGTTTCGACCTGCCGCTGAGCGATGCCGACCTCGAAGGCGCGCGTTTCTATCACCCGGGCGAAAACAGCGCCGAAGTGCGCTACCTCAAGGCCCGCCGCGATGCGCTGGGCGGCTACCTGCCGCAGCGCCGCGACACTGCCAAGCCGATCACCCCGGCCACGCCCGACCTCTACACCAGCCTGCATGCCGACACCGGCGAACGCGCCATCTCCACCACCATGGCCTTCGTGCGCCTGCTCACCAAGTTGATGCGCGACTCCGCGCTCGGCCAGCGCGTGGTGCCCATCGTCGCCGACGAGGCACGCACCTTCGGCATGCAGGACATGTTCCGCCAGTTTGGCATCTACTCGCCCTGGGGCCAGCGCTACACACCGCAGGACTCGGACCAGCTCGCCTTCTATCGCGAGGACGTGAAAGGCCAGATCCTGGAAGAAGGCATCTCCGAGGCCGGCTCCATGGGCTCGTGGATCGCCGCCGGCACCGCCTGGTCGCACAGCGACCAACCGATGCTGCCGTGCTACATCTTCTACTCCATGTTTGGTTTCCAGCGCGTGGCCGACCTGATGTGGAACGCCGCCGACTGCCAGGCGCGCGGCTTCCTGCTCGGCGCTACCGCCGGGCGCACCACGCTCTCGGGCGAAGGCCTGCAGCATGAAGACGGCCAGAGCCAGGTGTATGCCGCCACCATCCCCACCTGCCGCGCCTACGACCCGGCCTTCAGCTACGAGGTGGCGGTGATCGCCGAGGACGGCGTGCGCCGCATGATGAGCGAGGGCGAGAACGGCTTCTACTACCTCACCCTGTACAACGAGAACTACCCCCACCCGGCCATGCCGGTGGGGGTGGAAGACGGCATCCGCCGTGGTATCTATCCGCTGCGTCGCTCGACACTCGGCGACGACACGCCGCGCGTGCAACTCATCGGCTGCGGCAGCATCCTGCGCCAGGTGCTGGCGGCCGCCGAGCAACTGGAAGCCGATTTCGGCATCGCCGCCGATGTGTGGAGCGCAACCAGCTTCGGCGAACTGCGCAAGGACGGCATCGCCTGCGATCGCTGGAACCTGCTGCATCCGGCCGAGACGCAACGCCTGCCCTATGTCACCGAACAACTGGCCGCCAGCCGTGGCCCGGTGATTGCCGCCAGCGACTTCATGCGCGCCTACCCCGACCTGATTCGCAACTGGGTGCCGCGCCGCTACACCGTGCTGGGCACCGATGGCTTCGGCCGCTCCGACACCCGTGTGGCGCTGCGCGACTTCTTCGAGATCGACGCGCGCTATGTGGTCGTCGCCGCGCTCAAGAGCCTGGCCGACGACGGCGAGATCTCGCGCACCGTGGTGGCCGACGCGCTCGCGCGCCTGGCCATCGACACCGACAAACCCAGCCCGCTGGGCTTTTGAAGGGGCGCGTCATGAGCCACACCATCGACCTGTGCGTGCCCGACATCGGCGACTACACCGATGTGCCGGTCATCGAAGTGCTGGTCGCGGTCGGCGACCGCGTCGACATCGACACCCCGCTGCTCACGCTCGAGTCCGACAAAGCCACCATGGATGTGCCAGCCGATGCCGCCGGCACCGTGACCGACGTTTTGGTGAAAGTCGGCGACCGGGTGTCGCAAGGCAGCGTGTTTTTGCGTCTGAGCGCCGAGGCCGTCAAAAATACGGCTTCAACGGCGCTCGCCCCTGCCGCAACCGATGGCGGGTTGAAACCCGCCCTACAGACAACGGACGCAGCGCCTCACGCAAGCAGGGCGTTTCCCGTGGGGACGGCTTCAAGCGGCCCACCGACACTGCCGCCCCTCGGCGTGCCGCACGGCCCCTGCGGACCGTCGGTGCGACGCCTGGCGCGGGAACTGGGCGTGGACTTGTCGCGCGTCACCGGCAGCGGGCCCAAGGGCCGGCTCATGAAGGAAGACATCACCGCCTACATCAAGCACAGCCTGCAAGCCCCGCGCACCCAGGCCACCACACCCGCAAGCCAAGGCAGCGGCCTCGATCTGCTGCCCTGGCCCACCGTCGATTTTGAAAAATTCGGCCCGATCGAGCGTCGTCCGAAGAGCCGCATCCAGAAGATTTCTGGCCAGAATCTGCATCGCAACTGGGTCATGATTCCGCATGTCACCAACTTCGATGAAGCCGACATCACCGACATCGAAGCCTTCCGCCAGCAGATCAATGCGGAGCAAGCCAAGGACGGCGCCAAAGTGACGATGCTCGCCTTCCTCATCAAGGCGGCAGTGCACACCCTCAAGGCCTACCCGGCCTTCAATTGCTCGCTGGACGGCGAAGACATCGTGCAAAAAGGCTACTGGCACATCGGTTTCGCCGCCGACACGCCCAATGGCCTGGTCGTGCCGGTGATCCGAAACGCCGACCAGAAGAGAGTGCTCGACATTGCCCGCGAGAGCTCGGATCTCGCCCGCCTCGCCCGCGAAGGCAAGCTCAAACCGGACCAGATGCAAGGCGGTTGCTTTACCGTCAGCTCGCTGGGCGGCATCGGCGGGACGGGTTTCACGCCCATCATCAACGCGCCGGAAGTCGCCATCCTCGGCGTGACACGCGCCAGCATGAAACCGGTGTGGGACGGCGAGGCTTTCCAACCACGCCTGATCCTGCCGCTGTGCCTGTCGTGGGATCACCGCGCAGTGGACGGCGCCGCCGCGGCGCGCTTTCTGGTGCACTTGTCGGCACTGCTCGCAGATTTTCGGCGGGCCATGCTGTAAGAGTTGCCGACATCTACGGCTCGCCCAACAAAGACAAACCCCCGACGAGTCGGGGGTTTGTCTGCCGTTGGTGGCGTTGGCTTACTGGAAAATCACCCCAAAAAAACATCAGGTGCGCGCGTTGCGCTTGGATAGTCCAATGCCGAACAGACCCAGGCCCAGCAACGCGAGCACCGTCGGCTCAGGTACCGTCGTCAGCGGGTTGGTCGATATCGTGAAACCAAAGGCCAAGGTGGTGGACTGGTTCTCCGCGGTCGTGAAACCGAGGCAACCATTCCCCTGACCGGCGGCGGTACATACGTCGTTGTCCAATATGGACAACACGCCCCCCGTGGTCGGGAAGATATTGACAAAGTAGGTCAGCGCCCCATCACCATCGCCCGCGTCATACATGAATGACTGATTGAGCAGACCGCTGGTCAGCACAAAGATGTCATTACACGGTATCGGGCTGCTGAGCACCGCACACGTCCCGCTGTTGGGCGTTTCGGCGAAGGCGATGTCGAAATTAACCACCTGATCGGCCAAGGCCCCGCCAAGCGGCATCGTCGGGGTCAGCGTCACGGCATTGCGCAACGTGGCTGAGGTCAGCGTGTCGCCCGTGATCGGGTTGTTGTTATGGGTCAGCGAGGTACTAAAACCGAGAAACGGCGGTGCTGCAGGCGGTGCCCCGCCGATGAAGGTGTCGACCGAGCCCCCAAGAATGCTCGGGTTATTGATCACCAGGGAACTCTGGCCGGAGCCTGTGGTGGTTCCCCACGACAACGAGGTCGTACCGGGTATGGGGTAGTTGGTGGTCGCCCCACCGATAACCGACTGGGTGAAACCCGACAGAATGTCGTAGCCCCACGTAGTGACTGCGCCTTGAGCACCGCCGGCAACGAAAACACCAGGGATTAGCAGCGCGCCAATCAAGAGACGACGGGAGAGTTTTGTTTTAATCATGACAAATCTCCTTGAATCCATGCGGTCCTTTTCTCCGCGTATTGACATCAAGCACTATTTGTGCCCTAAGAAAATCAGCCTAAAGAAATCAATGACTTAATATCAACACCATCGTCGGCGCACAGAAAATCGTAAAGAAAGTCGACACGCCTGGCGCCCAAAGCGATCGCCGTCCACCGGGCAAGGAGCTGCTTCGTGACCTCGCCGGCGCCGCCACGCTTACATCCCGCGTCCGCAGCGCCCAAAACATGCCACTCTTTTTCCCGACACAAAGGTCTGGCACGCAGCCTGAACTTGATACGTATCAAAGCACTGGGCTGCTCAAGGACAAATGAAGGGCGTGCGATCAAAAACGCCGCTATACCCATAAGTGACATTACGTATTCCGTTACGGGCCACTTTGGCACACTATGCTTGTGCCCAATGCTTCAAAGCGGGCTCGACAAGACCAGAGGAGGTCACGAGCCCAAGTGGCAGGTTCGGACAAAACGATCCGGGCACGACCTAAATAACGTTGGAGGAGTCCAAATGCGCAAACATGTAATCGCGATCGCAGCAGCTGCAGTCCTGGCAGGCCAAATCGGTGTTGCTCAAGCCGAAGGTGCTTGCGACGCCGGTGAAGTCGTCATCAAGTTCGCCCACGTGACCAACACCGACAAGCATCCGAAAGGCATCGCCGCGGAATTGCTGGCCAAGCGTGTCAATGAGGAAATGAACGGCAAGGCCTGCATGCAGGTGTATCCGAACTCCAGCCTGTACAACGACGACAAAGTGCTCGAGGCGATGCTCAGCGGCGACGTTCAGCTGGCGGCCCCGTCGCTGTCGAAATTCGAGAAATTCACCAAGAAGTTTCGCCTCTTCGACCTGCCCTTCCTGTTTACCAACATCGACGCAGTTGATCGCTTCCAGAACTCGGCCGACGGCCAGAAGCTGAAGGATTCGATGCAGCGCCGCGGCCTGCAGGGTCTGGCTTTCTGGCACAACGGCATGAAGCAGCTATCGGCCAACAAGCCGCTGGTGACACCGGCTGATGCCAAGGGTCTGAAGTTCCGCGTGCAAGCCTCTGACGTGCTGGTTGCCCAGTTTGAAGTGCTCGGCGCCAACCCGCAGAAAATGGCCTTCAGCGAAGTGTACGGTGCGCTGCAGACCAAGACCATCGATGGCAGCGAAAACCCCTGGTCCAACATCTACGGCCAGAAGTTCTTCGAAGTGCAGGACGGCATCACCGAAACCGACCACGGCGTGCTGGACTACCTGGTGGTCACCTCCACCGAGTGGCTCAAGAGCCTGAAGCCGGAAGTGCGTGATCAGTTCCTGAAAATCGTCGGCGAAGTCACCACCGAGCGTAACGCCGCCGTCAAGAAAGTTGACGAAGACAACCGCCAGAAAGTCATCGAGGCAGGTTCGACCGTGCGTACGCTGACGGCTGAACAACGCCAGGCGTGGGTTGAAGCCATGAAGCCGGTGTGGAAGCAGTTCGAAGGCGACATCGGTGCTGATCTGATGGAAGCCGCTCAGAAGGCCAACAAGGGCTAAGCCCACCGGGGCGCGAAAGCGCCCCGTTTTTGCGCCATCCATGTGCGCGGCGAGCCTCGCTCCCCGCGCATATTTTTGGCCCAACCTTGATTAAACGGAGAGGGAGATGACTGGAGAACCGAGCCGATTTTCCCAGACGGTGGAGAACGTCGAAGAGACGTTCATCGCCATCACACTGGGATTCATGACGCTGATCACGTTCGCCAACGTGGTTGCGCGCTATGTCTTCAACAGCAATATTTTGTGGGCGCTGGAAGTTACCGTCGTCCTGTTCGCCTGGCTGGTGCTCGTAGGCGCCGCCTATGGCGTCAAACGCACTTTCCACATCGGAGTGGATGTCATCATCAACCTGCTTCCGCCGCCGGTCAAAAAAGTTGCCGCCGTGCTCGCTGTGGCATCCAGTCTGCTGTTTGCCCTGCTCCTGCTCAAGGGTGCCTGGGAATACTGGTATCCGTTTGCGACCGAGCGGATCTGGATGGAAACCGACGACATCCCGATGCCCGGTTTTCTGGCGTGGATCGGCCCGATCATCAACGAGGGCGAGGCCTACGAAAAAATGCCGCGCTTCGTGCCCTACTTCGCACTGCCGCTGGGCATGGCGTTGCTGGTGATCCGCTTGCTGCAGGCCGGCTACCACGTGCTGACCAATCAGCGCGACTCAATCATCGCCGCGCATGAAGTCGAGGAAATGATCGAAGAAGCCGTTGATGCACACGCCGACGGCCATCATCACAACTCGGACCGTGCCATCGCCAAGATGAACGGCGCTGCTCAGACCAACAAAAAGGAGCACTGACCGATGGATATCGCAATCCTCTTCGGTATGGTCATCGGCTTCATGCTGATCGGCGTGCCTATCGCCATTTCGCTGGGTCTGTCCAGCATCCTGTTCCTGATGATGCACTCGGACGCCTCTTTGGGCTCCGTTGCGCAAACCTTGTTCACGACCTTCGACGGTCACTACACCTTGCTGGCCATTCCATTCTTCATCCTGGCCTCAAGCTTCATGTCGACCGGCGGCGTGGCCAACCGAATCATCCGTTTCGCCATCGCACTGGTCGGTTCCATCCGCGGCGGCCTGGGTATCGCTTCGGTGGTGGCCTGCATGATGTTCGCCGCACTGTCGGGCTCCTCCCCCGCCACCGTTGTGGCCATCGGCTCCATCGTCATTGCCGGCATGGTTCAGGCGGGCTACAAGAAGGAATTTGCCGCTGGCCTGATCTGTAACGCGGGCACGCTGGGCATCCTGATTCCGCCGTCGATCGTAATGGTGGTGTACTCCGCCGCCACCGACGTGTCGGTGGGCCGGATGTTCCTGGCCGGCGTGATTCCGGGCTTGCTCGCTGGCTTGATGCTGATCATCGCGATCTACATCACCGCCCGCATCAAGAACCTGCCCAAGCAGCCCTTCCCGGGCTGGGGTGAGGTGTTCGGCGCTGCGCGTGACGCTGGCTGGGGTCTGTTCCTGATCGTGATCATTCTGGGCGGTATCTACGGCGGCATCTTCACGCCGACCGAAGCTGCTGCCGTGGCTGCAATATATGCCTTCTTGATCGCCAACTATGTCTACAAGGACATGGGCCCGTTCGCTGACGAAAACAACCGTCGCAATCCGCTGGTCAAGGTGCTCGAAGTGTTCTGGCACCAGGACACCAAAAAGACTCTGTTCGAAGCGGGCAAGCTGACCATCATGCTGATGTTCGTGATCGCCAACGCGATCATCCTCAAGCATGTGCTAACCGAGGAGCGCATTCCGCAGGCCATCACCGAAGCGATGCTCGGCGCAGGCTTCGGCCCGATCGCCTTCCTTATCGTGGTCAACATCATCCTGCTCATCGGCGGTCAGTTCATGGAGCCGTCGGGCCTGCTGATCATCGTGGCACCGCTGGTGTTCCCGATCGCGATTCAGCTGGGCATCGACCCGATCCACCTGGGCATCATCATGGTGGTGAACATGGAGATCGGCATGATCACACCACCAGTCGGTCTGAACCTGTTCGTGACCGCGGGCGTCGCCCAGATGTCGGTGATGAACGTGGTCAAGGCGGCCCTGCCTTGGGTCGGGATCATGATGGTCTTCCTGGTCATCGTCACCTACGTGCCCTGGGTCTCGACCTGGTTGCCGACGCTGATGATGGGCCCGGAAGTCATCATCCAGTAACGCGCTCTGTCCGAAAGTTACAAACCCCTGCCTCGGCGGGGGTTTGTTTTTTGTGGGGTACTAGCCCTGGTCGCGCGCATCACTCAGACCGCCCACACTCGATCGCGAGGATCAGGCCAGTAAACGACATACCCGGCGCACGCGCCGGGCATGTCGTTTACTACTGCGCTTCGGCTTACTTTTCTTTCAGCGGAAAGAACAATTGCTCACCATGCAGCTTGTAGTCGGCAATCGCCTGGTGGCCGGCATCGGAGGTGATCCAGTTGATGAAGGTCTCGGCCGCCGCCTTCTTCACATGCGGATGCTTGACCGGATTGATCAGGATCACACCGTAGGGGTTGTAGAGCTTCTCATCCCCCTGAAACAGGATCTTCAGGTCCTGACGGTTCTTGAAATTGGCCCAGGAACCGCGGTCGCTCAGCGTATAGGCGCCCACACCGGCGGCCATATTGAGCGTTGCCCCCATGCCGGAGCCCGAGGCCTTGTACCAGGCCTGCGCTTCGGGGTCCTTGCCCGCCGCCTTCCAGAAACGCATCTCGGCCGAATGCGTACCGCTGCGGTCGGCGCGCGACGCAAACGTACTGCCGCTATCGGCGATTTTGGCAAAGGCCTCGTCGGTCGTCTTCGCCGCCGCGATACCGGCGGGGTCGGCGGCCGGGCCGACGACAACGAAGTCGTTGTACATCACATCCTTGCGATAGGCGCCAAAGCCCTCAGCCACAAAAGCCTCTTCCTTGGCGCGATCGTGCACCAGCAGCGCGTCGGCATCGCCACGCTTGCCCACATCGAGCGCCTGACCGGTACCCAGGGCGACCACCTTCACCTGAATACCGCTGGTTCTCTCGAAGATCGGAAGAATGTAGCCGAACAGACCCGAGTTTTCGGTCGAGGTTGTCGATGCCAGTGTGATCGACTCGCCGGCCTGAACCGTCAATGCCGTTGCGGTCAGTGCCAGCGCGGGCAACAAACGTTTCAAAAGGCCAGATGCCATGGGAGTTCTCCTTGAATGAATTGCCGCGCCTCCACCGAGGCCGGCTGGGAAAAGAAGCGACGTACCGATACGTGCTCGCGCACGCGGCCGCCCGCCAGAAAGACGATGTCATCCGCCAGGCGCGTCGCCTGCCCCAGATTATGCGTTGTCATTAAAATCTTGGTACCTTCCGTGCGGATCTGTCGCACGATCCGCTCCACCGCCTCGACCGCCGAGGGGTCGAGGCTGGAGGTCGGCTCATCGAGCAAGAGCAGACGCGGGCGGGTCAGCCACACCCGGCCCAGCGCCAGGCGCTGCTGCTCGCCGCCGGACAGTTGCCGGGCGTTGTCGTTGGCCCGGTCAGCCAGGCCCACTTGTTCAAGCATGGCCATCGCGGCCAATCGCCGATCCCGCGCACCGACGCCACGCGGCACCAGCCCCAGCGCGATGTTGTCGATTACCGAACTGCGCAACATGACGGGGTGCTGAAAGACCATCCCCACGGCCAAGGGATCAAACGCGCCGCCGCCCCAATCGAGCGACCCGCCCGTCGGCTGGAGCAAACCACACACGGTCCGCAGAAGCACGCTCTTGCCGGCGCCGTTGGGCCCGAGAATGACGGTAATGCCCTCGCCAGACAGCGTCAGATCGACCCCATCGAGCACGGCACGGCCATTGGGTCGAAATACCACATCGCGCAGTTGTAGCGGGAACAGGCTCATTCGAATTGACGCATCACGGAGGTGCGCAAAGCAAAGGCCCCTGCATTGAGAAGGAGGATCAGCACCAGCAAGACCATGCCCAGTGCAATTGCCAAGGGCAGATCACCCTTGCTGGTTTCGAGCGCAATGGCGGTGGTCATGACCCGGGTGCTGCGATCGATGTTGCCACCGACAATCATCACCGCGCCCACTTCCGACATCGCGCGGCCCAGCCCCGCCAGCACCGCCACCGACAGTGAAAACCGGCAGTCGTGCAGCAGCACACGCACCGTGTCGCGCCAGCCAAAACGCAGCGCAGCCAGCTCTTCGCGATATTGCCGCCAGCTGTCCTCGACCACCTGCCGGGCAATCGCCGCCATCAGCGGCACCACAAGCACCACCTGCGCGATCACCATGGCCGATGGCGTATACAGCAGGCCGAACTCGCCCATTGGCCCGGAGCGAGACAAAACGAGATAGACCACCACACCGACCACCACCGAGGGCAGGCCCATGAACCCATTCACGACAACGGCTGCCACCTGCTTGCCGGGAAAATCTCCCACCGCCAGGCATGCGCCCAAAGGCAAACCGATCACGGTGCCAATCAAGACCGCCAGTCCGCTGACCTGGAGCGAGAGCAGGACGATCTCAAAGACACGCGCGTCGAAGTCCAGCAGCAGCAAAAACGCGTCGGCAAAAGCCTGTGACAAGCCACCCAAGCGATTCAGCCTCCACCGCGTTGCATGGCACGATCGAGCCGCGCGATCAGTGCCGCGCGTGCTCCCATCTCACCTGCCACAAATTCAAAGCGGGTCGCCAGCACCGGCAAGGCAAACAAGCCGATCCGGCGCGCCGCCTGCGGGACAGCGGTAATGTCGAGGCGCACCTCGCCCTCGCTCACGCGATACCGGCCCTCGCCCAGCGACTCAACGCCACCGGGCAAAGCGGCGTGCAAGCTGCGCTCAAACTCCTGCGCGCTGGCACCCACTTCGCGGGAAAAACACTCCAGTGACGGCGGCGTAAAAGCCAAAATCAGCCTCCGGCCACCGGCGGCCAGATGGCCAGCTCGTCGTTCTCTTCAAGCACGTAGCTCACCCGCTCGGACGGCGGAATGAAACGCCCATTGACCAGCACCAGGTGCGCGCTTTTTTCGGGCACCCGGTACTGATCGATGACGGTCTGAATCGTGGTGCCTGCCGGCAGATCAAGATCGACAATATTGCCTTTGCGATCTGCCGGCAGGTAGTCGGTCAATGACGCAAACAGCTTGAACTTCAGCTTCATGCCACCGCCCGATTCAGCGCAGTGGACTGCGTCACTGCCACGTATGCCTCAAAGAACGCGTGCGGGTTCTCGAGCAGGCGGTCTTTCCATGGGCCTAGATGCAACTGGCCCTGAATCAAACCGCGCAGCGCCCCCACATGGTCGGTGAGTCCGATGCTGGTCGCGCCAATCAACACATCGTCCTTGAACTGCAGGCTGATGTAGCGATACGCCGCCTCGTCGCATTGCTCGACGCTCTGCCCGCCTTTTTCGCCCCACCATTGGCCGAACGATGTCGAGATCAGACCCAGCGTGTCGAGCACGTTGATCGCCAGGACACCCGGCAACTGCGCCTGCCCCCCCGCCATGTTGATGGCAGCAATACGTGCCTGATCGGCCGCGTTGGGTTGAATGGCAGACACCAGGTGCGCGCCGGTAAACAAGTCGGGCGCCTCGGCCACATCGCCGGCAGCGTAGATGCCCGGCACCGAGGTTTCCATGCGGGAATCGACAATCACGCCCTTGGCCACATGCACACCTGTCGCCTCCAGAAAGCCGACATTCGGCGCCACGCCTGCGGCAACAATCACCACATCGCAGGGCAAATGCTCGCCGGTCGACAGCTGCACATTCAGGGGTGCGTCGCCGGTGCCGGTATCGATACGCTCAACACCCGCCTCCGTCCGCACCGCAATACCCTTGGACTCGACCCAGCGCTTGATCATGCCGCCAGCGGTCGGCGTCATCATGCGCGGCACCATCCGGTCACCCATCTCGACCACAGTCAGGTCCACGCCGCGCTTGGCCAGCGCTTCCATGATGATGCAGCCGATGAAGCCGGCACCGAGTTGCAGCACGCGGCTGCCCGGACGGGTCAGCGCGGCAATGGCACGGGCGTCTTCGAGCGTCCAGCAGGTTTGGGTTTGCGGGCGGTCAATGCCGGGAATCGGCGGGCGCACGGGATGTGACCCGGTGGCGATCAGCAAACGATCGTAGTCTTCGTGGCTGCCATCATGAAACAGCACGCGCTGCCGCTCGCGATCAACCGACACCGCACGGCCGGACTTCAATGTGATGCCCAGCGATTCGAAATGCCCGGCGCGCTTGCGCAGATAAGTGCCGGACTCCTGGATGTTGCCTTCGAGCAAATAGGGGATGGCCATGCGCGAATACGGTGGCGCATCTTCATTGCCGGCCATCACGATGCTACCGGCCGGATCGGCCTGGCGCAGGGTTTCGGCCGCAATCACGCCGGTGGGCCCATTACCCAGAATCAGATACTTCATGGAGAACTCCTCATACGCAGGAACGGCCCGTCAGCCAAAGGCAGGACGAGCCGACAGCAAGCTGAACCGGTCGCGGGCTTGACCCGCGACCGGCACTCAGGCCAAAACGGGACTCAGAGCCCGAGCCGGGCGGCTGTTTCCTCAGTGACCACGCCTTCCGGCGTCCAGCCGCGTATCTGGTAGTACTCCGGAATCATCTTGTCGATGCCGCTCACCAGACCCTTGGCCGGGCCCGTCTGGGCAGGTTCGGTCTTCAGGCGCGGTGGCAGGTCATCATCCTTGCGGGTGAAGCCTGCGGCCGTGTTGAATTGCCGCTCCATGTTCCAGATGCGCTCGCCCACCAGATTGAGTTTCTCCATTGACCAGTCGCCCTCGCAGGCGGTCTGCAACTGCGGCTGCACATCGGCCAGCGTCCAGGCGAAGGACGTGAACACGCAGATACCGGCCGAGTCGAAGATTGCCGTCGCGTCCTGGAAGGCTTTGACCAGATCCGGCTTGCCTTCGGTGACCAACGGATCGGTCTTGACCGGAATACCCAGCACCTCGGAGGCCACGGTGTAGCTGCGCAAATGGCAGGCACCGCGGTTGGAGGTGGCGTAAGTCAGGCCCATACCCTGGATGCCGCGCGCGTCGTAGGCTGGGAATTCCTGGCCTTTGACCGTCATCGACAACTCGGGATGACCATACTTGGCACACAAGCGCTTGGAGCCCTGGCCGATTTCCACGCCAAAGCCCTCGCCCATGGCCGTCATCTCGGTGAACTTGGCCAGCGCTTCCGCCGAACCGAAAGGCGCATCGACGCCAATCTGCTCGTTGGTCAGCACGCCCATCTCGTAGAGTTCCATCACCGCACCGACGGTGGCGCCGAAGGAGATCGGGTCCATACCCTGCTCGTTGCACAGCAGGTTGGCGTACTGCAAGGCTTCGATATCGCCCACGCCGTTGGCTGCGCCCAGCGCCCATGCCGCTTCGTATTCCAGGCCGCCGGAAGCGCCCCAGTACTCGGGTTTGTTCACCACGGTGAAGTGGCCTTTGTCGATCTCGGAGATCCGGCCGCAGGCGATGGTGCAACCGAAACAGGCGGCGTTGGTGACCAACTGCGACTTGCCATCGGAGGCGCGCTTCTCGTGCATGGCCTCGGCCGAAATCTTCGCCGCGTCCTCAAACTGCACATCCTTGTGGTTGCGCGTCGGCAAGGAGCCCATTTCGTTGATCACGTTCATCAAGACCTGGGTGCCATACTTCGGCAAACCCTCGCCCGTCACCGCATTGTCGGCCAGCACTTTCTTGGCCTCGGTGGTCGCGGTCATGAAGCCCTTGAAGTCCTTGATGCCGCCCACGCCCTTGGTGCCGCGCAAGGCAACGGCTTTCAGGTTTTTGGAGCCCATCACGGCACCCACGCCAGAACGCCCGGCGGCCCGGTGCAGGTCATTGACCACGCAGGCGTACAGCACCTGGTTTTCGCCGGCCCGACCGATCGAAGACACCCGGATCTGCGGATCCTGGTGCTGCTTCTTGATGGTCTCCTCGGTTTCCCAGCAGGACTTTCCCCACAAACCGGAGGCGTCGCGCAGTTCGGCCCGGTCATTTTCGACGAACAGGTACACCGGTTTCGGCGACTTGCCCTCGAAGATGATCATGTCCCAACCGGCAAACTTCATCTCGGCGCCGAAGAAGCCGCCCGAGTTTGAACAGGCAATGGCGCCGGTGAGCGGCCCCTTGGTGACGATGGTGTAACGCCCGCCTGTAGAGGCCATGGTGCCGGTCAGAGGACCGGTGGACATGATCATCTTGTTGTCAGGCGACAAAGGATCGACCTTGGGGTCGATTTCGCTAATGAGATATTTGCTCGCCAAGCCGCGCGAACCGAGATATTCATCGGCCCACTGCATGTTCAGCGGCTCGGGAGTACACGTGCCCTGAGTCAGGTTCACGCGCAGGATTTTTCTAGCCCAGCCCATGATTCAGTCCCCCTCAGCTTGTCGGCGCAGCAGTGTTGGCCTTGGCGGCCCACTGACGCATCTTGTCGAGCCCCGTCCAGTTGGCGTCGATATACGTAATCGCGCCGGTCGGACAGGCAGTGGCGCAGGCGGGATTATCACCACACAGATCGCATTTCTGGACCTTGCCGGAATCCTGCTCATAGTTGATGGTGCCAAACGGACAGGCGATGGTGCACACCTTGCACCCGACGCAGATATCCTCATGCACAACCTTGGCGCCCGTGCCAGCATCGAGCCGGATGGCATCGACCGGACAGGCGTTCATGCACCAGGCTTCGGCGCACTGGGTGCAGGTATAGGGCACCTTTTTGCCCTCTGCTTCAAAATTGAATACTTTGATCCGCGACTTGGACGGATTGAAGACCCCATGGTGCTCATATGAACAGGCCATCTCGCATTGCAGACAGCCCGTGCATTTGGCGGGGTCAATGTGAAGAGACTTCAACATCGGCCGACTCCTCCGGAATGGTTGAGATCGGGCGGGTGGTCTCTATCGGACCGAACAATAATCCTCGCAGTGCAGTCAGCTGCGGGACAATTCCTGCATACGCCCGTTTATTATTCTCCCTCACGCGCCTGTAACACTCGACGCGATCGAACGTTCAGGATACGCCCACAGACTTGATTGTCAACGCAGTGAAAGCCGCGCCGAATGGCGCTTTCAGCCCAGATTGCCTACTATTCATCTGGCCGCAGTGCAGCACGTTTGGCTATGCACTTCACGTTCCAAAAACCAGAGACCAGACCATGACACCTCCGACCGACACCCCAAGCGCCGCCCGGACCGCGCTCGATGTTGAGGAAGCACGCGCACTTATTCATGCCGCTCTGGTGCCGGTACCAGGCTGGGAGCAGGTTGCCATCCGTGATGCACTCGGCCGAGTGCTCTCTCAAGACGTTATTGCGCCGCACAATGTTCCCGCCCATGACAACTCCGCCATGGACGGCTACGCAATTCGCACCGATGACTGCGCAGCAGGCGCTTCACTGACTATTGTCGGCACCGCATTCGCCGGCAATGCCTTCTCGGGAATCGTCGGCCCAGGCCAGGCGGTACGCATCATGACCGGCGCCATGGTGCCCCGCGGCGCGGACTGCATCGTGCCGCAAGAAGACGTCCAGGCCGACAAAACCAGCGTGCAGATCCCGACTGGACGCAAGCCTGGCCAGAATATCCGCTGCGCGGGCGAAGACCTCGCGCTGGGCGAACCCGCGCTCTCGGCAGGCAAACGCATCGGCCCGGCCGAACTCGGCCTGATCGCCTCGCTGGGCATTGCCGAGGTCACGGTCTATCGCCGTCTGCGCGTGGCCTTTTTCTCCACCGGCGATGAAGTCGCCTCCATCGGCAAACCACTCGCGCCCGGTCAGATCTACGACAGCAACCGCTACACGCTCTACGGCGTGCTGACCCGGCTCGGCTGCGATGTGCTCGACATGGGCGTCATCCCCGACCAGCCCGACGCGCTGGAAGCCGCCTTTCACGACGCAGCCACCGCCGCCGACGTTATTCTCACCTCAGGCGGCGTGTCGGTCGGCGAGGCAGACTTCATCAAGGAAATGGTCAATCGCCTCGGCGAAGTCGCGTTCTGGAAAATCAATATCAAGCCGGGTCGGCCGATGGCTTTCGGCAAGCTCGACAACACCTGGCTCTTCGGCTTGCCGGGCAATCCTGTCGCGGTGATGGTGACCTTCTACCAGTTTGTGCAGGACGCCCTGCTGGCACTGATGGGGGTCAACCCCCTGCCGACGCGGCCCACCCTGGCCGCACGCTGCACTGCCGACATCCGCAAACGCCCGGGGCGCCGCGAATTCGTCCGCGCCATCGTGCAGGCGAGTGCCGATGACTGGGCGGTGTCGCCCACCGGCGCACAGGGCTCAGGGGTGCTGCGCTCGATGTCCGATGCCAACTGCTTCATCGTGCTACCCGAGTCCCGCGCCGATGTCGCAGCGGGCGACGCGGTTGACGTTCAACTGTTCGACGGCCTGATCTAAACGCCTCGCACACAAACAGCAAGGCCGGCTTTCGCCGGCCTTGCTGTTTGTTCAAGCGGCGATCACTTCTCGCCGATCACGACCTCAACGCGGCGGTTCGCCGCGCGACCTTCGCGCGAGCCGTTGTCAGCCACTGGCTCGTCCTCGCCTCGGCCTTCAGCCGACAGACGCTCTTCTGCCACGCCACGCTCGGCCAAGGCCAGACTCACCGCCGCCGCCCGCGCCTCGGAGAGTTTCTGGTTATAAGACGCATCACCGGCGCTGTCAGTATGCCCAAGCACCCGAGCATGCACTTGCGGCACCGTATTGAGCACACCCGCGAGACGGTCGAGCGCTTCACTTGCATCTGCGTTCAACTCGCTGCGCCCCGACTTGAAGCTCATCGCACCGGGCAAAATCACGCGCAGCCCGTCACCCAGTCCTTCGACGCCAAGCCCCAAATCTTTCAGCCCGGCCGCTTCTGCCGACAACAATTGCATGACGGTCTTTTCGACCTCGGCGCGCGGTGCCGCAGCGGGCACAGCCGACGCTCCGGATGACTGGGGCGATGTCGCACAAGCGGCAAGCAAAGCCGCACTCAGCGCGGCGGCGATCAGGGACAGTTTCATGAATGGAACCTCATGGCTAGTGGATAGTGGGGCTCGCGCTGGCAAGGCCAGCATTTCATGAACCCGCGGCCAGCGCCCCATCGAGAGCGCGTGCATGGGGTCGCATCATACACACCTGAAAATGCCATTTCCATATGACAAACAAAATTTCATGGCAGCCTGCGCGACTATTGAGACATCGGCAGCAGCAGACAAAAAAACGCCAGGGACACGTCCCTGGCGTTTATCAGCCTGCGCCAAACACCCGGCGCGGATTAAGCCTTACGCGCGTGCGCCGGAGAGTATGTCGTTCAAGGTTGCACTCGGGCGCATCACAGCCTTGGTCTTCTCTGCATCGGCCATGTAGTAGCCGCCGATATCCACCGGCTTGCCCTGCACCTCACTGAGCTCGGCGAGGATCTTCTGCTCATTCTCGGCAAACATTTTTGCCAGCTTGCCGAAGTGCGCCTTCAATTCGGCGTCCTCGTCCTGTGCCGCCAACTCCTGCGCCCAGTACATGGCCAGGTAGAAGTGGCTGCCGCGGTTATCGAGTTCGCCGGTCTTGCGCGAGGGCGACTTGTCATTGTCGAGCAGCTTGCCGGTGGCCGCATCCAGCGTCTTGGCGAGCAGCTTGGCCTTGGCGTTGCCCTCCTTGATGCCGAGATCTTCGAGCGAGACGGCCAATGCCAGAAACTCACCCAGCGAGTCCCAGCGCAGGTGGTTCTCTTCAATCAGCTGCTGCACATGCTTGGGCGCCGAACCGCCGGCACCGGTTTCGTACATGCCGCCACCGGCCATCAGCGGGACGATGGAGAGCATCTTGGCCGAGGTCCCCAGCTCCATGATCGGGAACAGGTCGGTCAGATAGTCACGCAGGATGTTGCCGGTCACCGAGATGGTGTCCTGCCCGCGCACCACACGCTCGAGGGTGTAGCGCATGGCGCGAACCTGCGACATATGCTGAATATCGAGACCGGTGGTGTCATGGTCTTGCAGGTAGAGCTCGACCTTCTTGATCAGCTCATTCTCGTGCGGACGATAGGGGTCGAGCCAGAACACTGCCGGCATGCCGGAGTTACGCGCACGGGTGACGGCCAGCTTGACCCAGTCACGAATCGGCGCGTCCTTGACCTGACACATGCGCCAGATGTCGCCCTCTTCGACGTTCTGCGACAGCAGCACTTCGCCGGTTGCCAGGTCGGTGATGTTGGCCACACCGGCCTTGGGTACCTCGAAGGTCTTGTCGTGCGAGCCGTACTCTTCGGCCTTCTGCGCCATCAGGCCGACGTTGGGCACCGTGCCCATGGTTCTCGGATCGAAGTTGCCGTTGGTCTTGCAGAAGTTGATCATCTCCTGGTAGATACGGGCAAAAGTCGATTCCGGCATCACGGCCTTGGCGTCTTTCTGGCGGCCGTCGGCACCCCACATCTTGCCGCCCGAGCGGATCATCGCGGGCATGGACGCATCGACGATGATGTCGTTGGGCGAGTGGAAGTTGGTGATGCCCTTGGCGGAGTCGACCATCGCCAGCTCGGGGCGGTGTTCGTGGCAGGCGTGCAGGTCTTCGATGATCTCTTCACGCAGCGAGCGCGGCAGATCGGCAATCTTGTCGTACAGATTGACCATGCCGTTGTTGACGTTGATGCCCAATTCGCGGAACAAGGCGGCGTGCTTCTTGAACGCCTCTTTGTAGAAAATCCTGACGCAGTGACCGAAAACGATGGGGTGCGAGACCTTCATCATCGTTGCCTTCACATGCAGCGAGAACATCACTCCGGACTGACGCGCGTCTTCAATCTGCTCTTCGTAGAAGTCGCACAGCGCCTTCTTGCTCATGAACATCGAGTCGATGATCTCGCCATCCTGCAGCGCGACCTTGGGCTTGAGCACGATGGTCTCGCCGTCTTTGGTGATCAGCTCCATCTTGACGTCGCGGGCGCGATCGAGCGTCATCGACTTTTCGCCGTGGTAGAAATCGCCATGCTTCATGTGCGAGACGTGCGTGCGCGACGCCTGGCTCCACTTGCCCATGGAGTGCGGATGCTTTTTGGCGTAATTCTTGACGGCCATCGGCGCGCGGCGATCGGAGTTACCCTCGCGCAGCACCGGGTTGACTGCAGAGCCCAGGCACTTGCCATAGCGTGCCTTGAGTTCCTTGGCTTCTTCGGTCTTCGTGTCTTCCGGATAATCGGGGATCGGATAACCCTTGGCCTGGAGTTCCTTGACGCAGGCCATCAGCTGGGACACCGACGCGCTGATGTTCGGCAGCTTGATGATGTTGGTGTCCGGGTTTTGCGTCAGCTGGCCGAGTTCGGCCAGGTTGTCGGTGACCTTCTGGTCATCCGGCAGGTAGTCAGAGAACTCCGCGAGCACCCGGGCCGCCACCGAGATGTCGCTCGTCGTCACATCGATACCCGCCGGGGCGGTAAACGTTCGGATGATCGGCAGCAGGGAGCATGTCGCCAGCAAGGGCGCCTCATCGGTGAGGGTGTAGATGATCGTCGGACGCTTCGTAGTCATGCATTTCTCCCTTGTTTTATATCGTGGCGCAAAGCCAACCGGATACCGCAACTGTCCTAGTCTGCCCGAAGCGCTCCGTATTCGCTTTCAGACAAGTCAAGGCGAAGGCGTAATTATAATGCCGGATCCTTACGCTTCGCTGGCAATCATATAGTTGACTGACCATCGGTAATCACTGGGCGCGTTTTCAGCCTCTCGCATCATGAAATGAAGCCCGTTTTTCCGCCAAAATCAAGGCAGCAGAGGCGCTTGCGGCTCAACGAATCGTCGCGGTGTCGCTGCGCTGCTCACCCCGGTTATCACGCCAGGACACGCTCACCGTCTCACCAGGCGCACCGCCGACAAAAGAAAACACCAGATACGGATCACGCGACACCGACGGCCCGAAACGCGCCTGCAGCACCACACGCGCCTCATGCAGCACGGTCAGATCGGTGATGTGATGCGCTGCCACCAGCGCGCCCTCCGGCGAACGCCGTCGCCCGGTTTCCATCGGATGCGCCGCCATCAGACGCACCTGCGTCACGCCCGCCGTCACCGTCGCCCGAATCCGTGTTGGCTCAGTCATCGTCTCGTTCCGCCCGCTCAGCCACAACCGCCCTGCACGATCTTGATTTCGCGCTTGGCGAGGTAGAACCCGCCCTCCGCCTCGACCACCGCAATCACATGGCTGGTCTGCGCCATCTTGATCCGTGTCTGCAGCTGCGGCAGCGTGCCTTCGGGCAGCGCAAACACGGCCGCCAGCGTGGTCGGGTTCTCATCGACCAGAAGCGCCATCTGGCGGGTGCCGGGCAATCGGGAGTTCACCTCAACCGACACCATCGCGCCGTTTTCAACGATTTCCGCTGCCAGGATGTCGACCGCCTCGCTCTCACGCGCACCGCCCGCCCCCAGCGCCTGCATCACCGCATCAACCCCTTTGATCGAAAACACCGGCGCCACAGTCGCCGCCGACACCGGCAACACGCCGGCGGCAGTCAGCCAGGCCAGCAGGCCTATACGCCCGCCGGCTTTCAGGGCGCTCCGCCGCGACCGATCCATGCCACCTCCCGCACTAAATAACTGTTCGTCTGCCACGTATCGTGCCATAGCCCGCGCCCTCGCGACATCAGCCGGTATCATGTTGGGCATTCGATGCAGGTGAGGGAGACTGACTTGAAGCTGATACGGCCACTGGTTTTGATCTGGATTGGCGCCATGGCGCCGAGCATTCATGCGGGCGGATTGCCCATCGACGCCGGCCGCACACTGGCCGCCACCTGCGCCAACTGCCACGGCACCGACGGGCGCAGCGTGGGCGGCACCGAAAGCCTCGCCGGCGTCCCGCGCGACACCCTGCTGCGCAAGCTGGCCGCCTTCAGCAGCGGCGAAAAGCCGGCCACCATCATGCATCAGATCGCCAAGGGCTATACGCCGGAGCAGCTCGCCCTGATTGCCGAGCATTTTGCCGCCCAAGGCCCCCGCACAGGACACCGAGGCCATGATTAATCGACGCCACTTCCTCGCCGCGATGGGCGCTACCGCCCTCGCCGGCTGTGCCCAACTCGGCAAATCCGCCCGCAAGGCCCACGTGGTCGTTGTCGGCGGCGGCTTCGGCGGCGCCACCGCGGCCAAATATCTTCGCCTGTGGAGCGATGGTCGGGTCAGGGTCACACTGATCGAGCGCAACGCGCAATTCATCTCCTGCCCGATGTCGAACCTCGTCATCGGGGGCATGCAGTCCATGGCGCACATCACGCATGACTACAACGGCCTGCAAACCCGGCACGGCGTGCAAGTCATTCAAGACACCGTCACCGCCATCGACCCTGCCGCGCGCACGCTGCGCCTGGCCAGTGGCGACCGCCTGGGCTATGACCGCCTGCTACTGTCGCCGGGCATCGACTTTCTGCCCGACAGCATCGAAGGCCTCGCCGGGCATGAAGACGACATTCCCCACGCCTGGAAAGCCGGCCCCCAGACCACGCTGCTGCAACAGCAGCTCGCCGCCATGCCCGAGGGCGGGGTCTTTGCCATTCACATCCCCAAAGCGCCCTTCCGTTGCCCGCCGGGGCCCTACGAACGCGCCAGCGTGGTGGCCGACTACTGCCGCCGCCACAAGCCGCGAGCCAAAGTCCTGGTGCTCGACGCCAACGCCGACATCCAGTCAAAGAAAGGGCTCTTTCTGGCCGCGTGGGGCGACCGATACAAAGGCATGATCGAATACCGGCCGAACAATCAGTTGCTTGGCGTCGATGCCCGCACGCGCACTGCCAAGCTGGAATTCGACGACGTAAAAGCCGATGTGCTCAACGTGATTCCGCCACAGCGCGCGGGCAAGGTCGTCGACCTCATCGGTAGTCGCCTGGCCAATGAGCGCTGGGTGTCGGTGGACTGGCTGAGCACCGAGGTGAGCGATGTGCCGAATGTGCACGTCATCGGCGACGCCACGCTGTCGGCGCCGCGCATGCCCAAGTCCGGCACCATGGCCAACCAGCAAGCCAAGGTCGCGGCCGCCGCGATCCTGCACCTGCTGGCCGATTTGCCGCCCAATCCCTCACCGGTGGTGATGAACACCTGCTACAGTTATGTGGGCGGCGACAGCGCCATGCATGTGGCCTCGGTGCACCGCTTTGACACCGCAGAACACACCTTTCTGCCGGTGGAAGGTGCCGGCGGTTTGTCCGCCGTCGCCAGCCCGGCAGAAGCCACGGCGGCGCAAGCCTGGGCACGCAACATCTGGGCGGATACGCTGGACTAGGGGATGTGAGCTGGCACAACCGGGTGGGCTTGGCTGCCCCCGGACAGTTCGGGCCAGCCCTGCTCCACGACCCACGGCTCTGACTGTGTGCAGATGAGCGCGTCACGAATGTAAGCGACGGTATTGTCCGGCAAGGCCGTCGGCGAATACCAGCCCAGGGCATCGCATTTGTCGGGCTCGGCCCGGCGGGGTTCGCCCGACCATCGACGGGCGCGCAGAAAAAAATCGATGCGATTGGTATCCGACAGGCGATGAACGACGCCAACCAGATCCAGGTCGCTGGCATCCAGGTGCACATCCAGCTCTTCGGCCATCTCGCGAATCGCGGCCATGCGAATCGACTCACCGGGCTCGACATGGCCACCAGGCAGGCTGAACAGGCCATCAAAAAACCCGGTATTGGCCCTGCGCATCAGCAGCACCGCGCCCGCCCGGGGCAGCATCACATGCACCCCCGTGGGGATGCCGGCTGCAGCCACGGTCATTTAGTGCCTGTACTCCCGAACCCACCAGCGCCGCGCGTCGACGCATCGAACTGATCGACCACATTGAAGCTCGCCTGCACCACAGGCACCACCACCAATTGCGCAATGCGTTCCATCGGCTCGATCTTGAACGCGCTCTTGCCGCGGTTCCAGGCCGAGACAAAGATCTGCCCTTGATAGTCAGAGTCGATCAGACCCACCAGATTGCCCAGCACAATGCCGTGCTTATGACCCAGCCCCGAGCGCGGCAGGATCATCGCCGCCAGTCCCGGATCATCCAGGTGGATGGCCATGCCGGTGGGCACCAGCACGGTATCGCCCGGCAGCAAATTCAGCGGCGCGTCGATACACGCGCGCAAGTCCAGACCCGCCGCCCCTGGCGTTGCGTAAGCCGGCGGATGGGTCTTGAGACGCTCGTCGAGCAAAATGACGTCAATCGGATGCATAGGACTTCCCAGGTAGATTCAGCGTGCCGCCAGCAAGTCAGCCAAGTGCTTGACAATGCTGCGGGCAAGATTGTGTTTGGCGGCGCGCGGCACCGGGTGGCGACCGGCGTCGTCGTAAATGACGACCTCGTTATCATCCTGACCAAGGCCGTCCTGCACCAGATTGCCCACCACCATCGGCAGCCGCTTATTGCGTCGTTTGCCCTCGGCGTAAGCATCCAGATCACGGCTCTCGGCGGCAAACCCCACACAGAACGGGGGATTCGGGCGCGCCGCGACCTCGGCCAGGATGTCGGGGTTGGGCGTCAGCGAGATACTCATGGCATCGCCGGATTTCTTGATCTTGTGCTCAGCCGGCGTTGCAGGCCGATAGTCCGCCACAGCGGCGACACCAATGAACACGTCGGCATCGTCGATGCTCGCCGCCACCGCATCGCGCATGGCCAGCGCCGACTGCACACTCACCCGTGTCACGCCGTAGGGCGCGGGCAAGGCCGTCGGCCCGCTCACCAGCACCACCTCGGCGCCGGCCTGGGCGCAAGCGCGCGCCAGCGCATAGCCCATCTTGCCGGAGCTGCTATTGGTGATGCCGCGCACCGGGTCAATCGCCTCAAAGGTTGGGCCGGCGGTCAGCACCACTTTGCGCCCCGCCAGTCGCTTGTGCTCGAAATGAGCGATCACCGCCTCGCACAGCACCTCCGGCTCGAGCATGCGGCCCAGGCCGGTCTCACCGCAGGCCTGCTCGCCCTCGTCCGGGCCCAGCACCACCACGCCATCATCGAGCAACTGCTTCGCATTTCGCTGCGTGGCCGGGTGTTGCCACATCTGGCGATTCATCGCCGGCGCCACCATCAAGTCGCAATCGCGCGCGAGACACAGCGTTGTCAGCAAGTCGTCGCAGCGTCCCTGCGCCAGGCGAGCCATGAAGTCAGCCGTCGCAGGTGCCACGATGATGCCGTCGGCGTCGCGCGTCAGATCAATATGCGCCATGTTGTTGCCCATGCGCGGGTCCCACAGGTCCGTCCAGACCGGATGCCCACTCAGCGCCTGGAAAGTCACCGCCGTCACAAAATGCGCGCCCCCCTCGCTGAGCACGACGTGCACGCTGGCGCCGGCTTTGACCATCAAGCGCGTGAGTTCAGCCGCTTTGTAGGCCGCCACACCCCCGGTCACGCCGAGAATAATTTTTCTGCCCTTCAGTTCAATCATGACATTCACATATACTGAGCGCTGATTCCAGCCTGAGCGAGGATTGTACTGCATGGCTATCACCGATTGGCCCGCCGGCGAACGCCCGCGGGAAAAGCTCATCGAGCGCGGCCCGTCCGCCCTCTCGGACGCCGAGCTCCTGGCCATTTTCTTGCGCGTCGGCGTCCGGGGCAAAAGCGCAGTGGACCTTGCACGCGACCTGATCACCCATTTCGGCACACTCTCGGGGTTGTGCCACGCCACGCGCGATGCCTTTGCCGCCTTTCCCGGCATGGGCCTGGCCAAATATGCCCAGCTTCAGGCCATCATGGAAATCGCCCGGCGCGCGCTGGCCGAAGACTTGGTCGAAGGCGACATCCTGGGCGCACCGGAGGCCGTCAAGCGCTGGCTGCGCCTCCACCTCGGCGCCCTGCCCCATGAAGTTTTCATGGTTTTGCTGCTCGACGCACAGAACCGACTCATCCTTTCCGAGACACTTTTTC
>JBFIJC010000005.1:0-39449 GCA_041600915.1 Nitrogeniibacter sp. | reverse complement strand
CAGACGAAGTGGGGACAGCACTACAGAGGTCTGTCCGTGCGCTAACACGGCAGATAGCCCGGATCGTCCCTCCACCTCGGCTCCCCCGCACGCTGAGAACAAGGGAGCACCGATAACATACAAGCCCGGATGCAGCGCAGCAAAATCCGGGGTGGGTCGCGTCGATGGATCAACGCGGCCTCTTGTGTGATCGACCACTGCTCCCGGATTCCGCTGCACTGCATCCGGGCTACGACCTTGCGTAGGGCGGGTTTCAACCCGCCAACAACCTTAACGAGAACACCGCTGGCGGGTTGAAACCCGCCCTACGGGGCCGGTGCATCCTCGTCGATCACCACACCTTCGCCGCTCGCCAGCAGCCTGGCATAGGCGCCGCCGGCGTTGGCGAGTTCGGTGTGGGTGCCTTGCTCGACGATGCGGCCGTGCTCCATCACCACGATCAGGTCGGCATCGCGGATCGTTGATAGCCGGTGCGCCACCACCAGCACGGTGCGGTTCTGGCGCAGCTCGACGAGGGCGTCCTTGACGGCGCGTTCGGACTCGTTGTCGAGCGCCGAGGTGGCTTCGTCCAGCAGCAGGACGGGGGCGTCCTTTAGGAAGGCGCGGGCGATGGCGACGCGCTGGCGCTGGCCGCCGGAGAGCTGGCTGCCGTTGGCGCCGACGCGGGTGGCCAGGCCGTCCGGCAGCTTGGCGATGAACTCCATGGCGTGGGCATGGCGGGCGGCGGCCTCGATGGCCTCGGGCGTGGCATCGGGCCGGCCGTAGGCGATGTTGGCAGCGATGGTGTCGTCAAACAGCACCACTTGCTGGCCGACCCAGCCGATCTGGGCGCGCAGGGCGGCAAGTGGCAGCTCGGGCAGAGGCGTGCCGTCGAGCAGGATGCGGCCGCTGGCGGGGTCGAAGAAGCGGGCGATGAGCTGGATGATGGTGGTTTTGCCGCTGCCCGAGGCGCCCACCAGCGCGACGGTCTTGCCGGTGGGGATGTCGAGCGTGAAGTCGCTCACCGCGGGCTGGCTCTGCCCGGCGTAGCGGAAGCTCACCGACTCGAATCGCAGCGCACCACGGCCGCGCTCGACGGCGCCGCTGGCGGTGTCCGCTTCGGCGGGGCTGTCGAGCAGCTCGAAAATACTCTGCGCGCCAGCCAGACCTTTCTGGATGACGTTGTTCACATTGGTGAGCCGGCGGATCGGCTCGAAGAGCATGGCCATGGCGGCGACGAAGGCGACGAAAGTGCCCGGCGTGAGGCGGTCTTCGGCCGACAGCGCGGAGGCGGCCCAGATGACCAGCGAGACGGCGGTGGCGGCGACGATCTGCACGATGGGCACGTTGGCGGCTGACACCCGCACGGTGCGCATGGTCTCCTTGCGCAGGCGTTCGGAGATTTCGGCGAAGCGGCTGTTTTCATGCTCGTGCGCGCCGAAGAGCTTGATCTCGCGTACGCCGTTCAGGCTCTCTTCAACCGCGCCGGTCATACGACCGGTGGTGGCCTGCATGGCGCGGTTGCCGCCGCGCAGTTTGCGGCTGGCCTGGCGGATGATGATCGCCATCACCGGTGCAACAAAGAGCAGCAGCAGGGTCAGCTCCCAGGCGGTCCACACCAGGTAGCCGGTGAGACCGATGACCACCAGGGTGTCGCGCACGACGATGATCCAGGCGTTGGACAGCGCGCTGCCGACCTGCGGGATGTCGTACAGAATGCGCGACAGCATGCGGCCCTGCGCCTCGGCCTGATGCGCCGAGACGGGCAGATGCATCTGATGGCGGAACACTTGCTGGCGCAGGTCGGTGATGGCCTTGTTGGCCACCCACTGGCTGGACACGCTCGACAGGTATTCGGCAATGCCCTTGCCCAGAAAGGCCAGCATCAGCAGCAGCGGCACCTTCCACTGCGCGCTTTCGCTCTTGCCGATCAGGCTCTCGTCGATCAGCGGCTTGAGCAGCGCGGGCAGTACCGGTTCGAGCGAGGCGGCAACGACCATCGCCACCACGGACAGCGCCACTACCTTGCGGTAGGGCAGGATGCTGCCGAGCAGGCGGCGGTAGAGGGCGAGGCCTTCTTTCATTCTCGGTGTAACACCTTATCGACGATCAGACTCGACCAGCCATCCGATCGGAACTGCTGCTTGAGCGCTTCGTCGTCATACACCGTATCGACCCATTCCATGAAGTCGATGGGCGTCTTCTCGTTGTAGGCCGCATAGCTGGCGAGGAAAAAATCCAGCACGCCGGTGCGCGCCTTGCGGGAGTGGCCATAGCGCCAGTGCAGCTCGTTCATCGTGTCGGCGACCGGGTGACCCAGGTGAAGGAGGCGGTACAGCGCGGCGGCGATGCCGGCGCGGTCGGCGCCGGATTTGCAGTGCATCAGCGCCGGGTACTCGATGGACGCGAACAGATCCTTGAGCATGTGAATGCGCGCCCGGCTCGGCGCGCCGCGCGAGAACAGCTTGGCGTCGATGAAGACGATGCCGAGTTCCTCGCAGACCTGGCGCTCCAGCACATACGAGCCGAACTCGCTCTCGCCGCGCAGGTTGAGGATGGTCTTCAGGCCGTATTTGCGGTGATAGCGGCGAATCTGCGCCGGGCTGGGCTGGCTGCTGCGGTACATGCCGCCACCCAGGTCGTGGAAGTTGTTGTAGATGGCGCGGACGAAGCCGTGGTCGACGACATGCATGTCGAGCCAGGCGAGGATGCGACCCATCGGGGTAGAGATGTCTTTAGCCACTCAGTGCTCAAAAGGCGTTTGGCACGCGACATGGCTCGCCGCGTGGCGCCGGAAAACGGCGCGGATCAGGGGCGGAGTATACCGGAGCCCCGTCGCGACTACCGGTTGAACCACTTGAGCGTGACGCCCCAGGCGTGGATGTCCAGCCGGGTGGCCTGGCCGCAGGCAAAATCGAGACCCAGCCAGCGGTCCGGCGCCAGCCCAAGCAACTGGCCGGCGATCACGCGTAGCGGTCCGCCGTGACCGACCACGACATGCGCAGCGGCCTGCGGATCGAGCGCGGCTTCCATCCAGTCACGCACGCGGGCGGCCATCTCCAGCGGGGTTTCTCCGCCGGGCGGGCGGAAGTTCATCGGGTCTTTTGACCAGTCGTCGATAGCGTCGCCGAGGGATTCGAAACTCTGGCCTTCCCACTGCCCGAAGCTGATCTCCTGCAGGCGGGCGTCAACCGTCGGGGTGCCGAATTCGGTGGCGAGGCGGTGTGCGCGTTGCAGCGGGCTGCTGTGCAGAAGGTAGTCGGCGGGCAGCAGCGGCTTGAGCCGCTCGGCCACATCGGTGGCGGATTCGGCCAGGCCGACGTCGGTCTGGCCGTAGCACACGCCGGGCGGCACGTCGGGCCGCGGGTGGCGGATCAGATAGAGTTCCATGCGATCAGAATTCCGAGGTAAGTAGCCAGTTCGCTGACTTGCTGGGCGGCGCCGAGGCAGTCGCCGGTGTAGCCGCCGATGCGGCGCACGAAGATGCGCGCCGCCCAGGCGGTGGCGATGGCAACGGCCACGATGGCGCCGAGTGCTTCGGCCGGGCCAAGCAGCACCAGCGGCAGCACGCCGCCGGCGCCTGCGATCCACAACTCCATGTGTGTGAGCTGTTTGGCCAGGGGTTTGGATTTGCTGGTTTCGTCCTCGCGCACATAGCTCAGCGTGTGGATCAGGCTGGTCGAGGCGAGTCGGGACAGCGCGTGCGCGGCGACCATCGCTGTGACCGCCGCAGGGGCGCCGTGAGCGGCGATCTCCACCAGCGCGGCGGCCTTGGCCAGCAGCATCAGCACCAGACCCGTCGCGCCGTAGCTGCCGATGCGCGAGTCTTTCATGATCGTCAGCACCTGCAGCTTGTCCCAACCGCCGCCGAGCCCGTCACAGGCGTCGGCCCAGCCATCTTCATGGAAGGCGCCCGTGAGGCGGATGGTGGCCGCCATCGACAGGATCACCGACAAGCTGGCCGGCAGCCATTGCCCGGCAAACCAGAACACCAGCGCGCCTGCGGCACCGACAACGAGCCCGACCCACGGAAAGTAGCGTGCCGCATGGTTGAGTCGCTCGGGCGAATAGGGCACCCAGCCCGGCACCGGAATGCGGGTGAAAAAGCCGAGGGCGGTGAAGAAGAGTTCGAGCTGGTAGCGCACGATTCTAGCGCTGAAAATCAGGCGTCTTTACCGCTGACGCCGGCCGATTCGAAGCTGGCCATGTCGTTGAGCATGTTGACCGCCGCCTGTAGCAGCGGCCAGGCCAGTGCGGCGCCGGTGCCTTCGCCCAGGCGCAGTCCGAGATCGAGCAGCGGGGCGGCGTTGAGGTGGCGCAGCTGGGCGATGTGGCCGGCTTCTTCGGAGCGGTGGGCAAACACGCAGTAGTCGGTGACGGCGGGGGCGATGGCCTGCGCGACCAGCAGGGCGGCGGTGACGATGAAGCCGTCAATCACCAGCACCATGCGCTTTTCGGCGGCGCCGAGCATGGCGCCGGCCATCATGGCGATCTCAAAACCGCCGTATTCGGCGAGCACGTCCAGCGGGTCGCTGGGGCGGCCGCCGCGGGCCAGTGCAGTGCCGAGCAAGGCTTGTTTGCGGTCGAGGCCGGCGTCGTCCAGCCCGGTGCCGCGGCCGACTACTTGCGCCAGCGGCACACCGGTAATGGCATGGGTGATGAGCGAGGCCGAGGCGGTGTTGCCGATGCCCATCTCACCGAAGCCGACGGCATTGCAACCGCGCTCGGCGATGTTGTGCGCGAGCTTGCGGCCATAGCGGATTGCCTTGTCGCACTGTGCGGACGTCATCGCCGGCTGTTCGATGTAGTTGGCGGTGCCGGGGGCGATCTTGCCGTTGATCAGGCCGTCGCGCGGGCCGAAGTCGTGGGCCACGCCGGCGTCGATGATGCGCAGGCCGAGCCGCATCTGGCGGGCGAACACGTTGATGGCCGCGCCGCCGGCGAGGAAGTTCTCCACCATTTGCCAGGTGACGTCCTGCGGGTAGGCCGATACGCCTGCCTTGGCGGCGCCGTGGTCGCCGGCAAACACCAGCACATGCGGCTGGGTCAGCGTCGGGCTTGGCGTTTGCTGGATGCGACCGATCTGCGCCGCGAGCAACTCGAGCCGGCCCAGTGCGCCGAGCGGTTTGGTCTTGCCGTCGATCCTGGCTTGCAGGGCGTCGATCAGCGTGGCGTCGAGCGGGGTGATGTCGTAGGACATGGGGGCGGAATCCGTCGAAAGTCGGGCGGATGGTAGCACGCAGCCCGCCTCAGGCTGGCGGTGCCTTGAGCGTTAGTGGCAGACCGGCGGCGACGAAGGTGACGCGGTCGCACACGGCGGCGACGGACTGGTTCAGCCGCCCGGCTTCGTCGCGGAACAGCCGCCCCAGCGGTGAGTCGGGTACCAGACCGAGGCCGACTTCGTTGGCCACCAGAATCGTCAGGCCGGGCAGCTCGGGCAGGCAGGCGAGCAGCGCGGCGCGCTCTTGCTGCCAGTCGGGCAGGGCATCGGCGACATGCGGTGCGCGCAACTCGGCGCCGTCCTGCATCAGCAGGTTGGACAGCCACAGCGTGAGGCAGTCGATGATCACGCAGCCATCGGCGCGGGCAGCGTCTTGCACGGTGTCGGCCAGCGCGGTCGGGGCTTCGATGGTGTGCCAGTGCTCGGGGCGGTCGGCGCGGTGGCGGGCAATGCGCGCGGCCATCTCGGCATCGCCGGCTTCGGCCGTGGCGATGACGGTGACCGGGCCGCCGTGTTCGAGGGCGCGCTGCTCGGCGAGCCGGCTTTTGCCGGAACGGGCGCCGCCTAGGATGAGTTCAGTGGGCATGGGATGGTGCGTCGCACAAGCGGTGATAAGCAGTGTATTATTCACGACTGCCCGCCAATGCGGGCAAACGCATGTTTCAGGTGCCTGCGAATGCATCCATTCGCGGGATAAACGGGAAACAGGTGAGCGATTCCCTCGCGAGGCCTGTGCTGCCCCCGCAACGGTAAGTGGTGACAAGGTGCATCCAACCGCCACTGGATCTTCGGATCTGGGAAGGCGATGCCCCCGGCGCAAGCAATACTGCGCGCAACCATGAGCCCGGATACCGGCCCGGAACTGCACAAGCGGAAGTGCCGCGGGGGGCGGTCACGGGTGCAGCACGCCTGTCTCACTCTCTTCGGTACGCCATTTTCTTTGCGTTGGCATGTTTGGACGGGGTCGTCCGGCGTGCCTGGGAGTGTTCTCGTGCGTATTCGTTTGTCTGCCGCCGCGTTGGCGGTGTCCTGTGCTTTTCCCTTGGTTTCGATGGCGGCCGATTCGGTCGGCGATACGGTGGTGGTGACCGCGACGCGCACGGCGCGCACGGTCGATAGCTCGCTGGCTGCGGTGACGGTGATCACCCAGGCCGAAATCGAGCGCCTTCAGCCGCGTTCGGTGCCCGACTTGCTGCGTGGCCAGCCGGGTATCTCGATGGTGAACAACGGCGGTCGCGGCAAGCAGACCTCGGTCTTCATGCGCGGCACTGAGTCCGACCATGTGGTGGTGCTCATCGACGGCGTCAAGGTGGGTTCGGCGACCTCGGGGTCGGCAGCCTTTCAGGACATGCCGGTCGACATGATCGAGCGCATCGAGATCGTCCGTGGCCCGCGTTCGAGCCTGTATGGCTCCGAGGCCATCGGCGGCGTGATCCAGATCTTCACCAAGCGCGGTGGTGGCGCGTTCCGTCCCAGCGGCAGCATTGGCTTTGGCAGCAAGGGCGCGCGCAAGGCGAGCATCGGGCTCGATGGCGGCGGCGAACAAGGCTGGGTCAGCCTGAACCTGTCGCATGACGCGACCAATGGTTTCGATTCGTGCCGGGCCGAAGCGGCCGGTTTTGGCGGTTGCTTCAACAACGAGCCGGATCGTGATGGTTACGAGAACCTGTCCGGCTCGGTGCGTGCGGGCTACCGCTTTACCGGCGGCGCCGAAGTCAATGTGAACTGGATGCGCACACAGGCCACATCTGACTTTGACGGCTCCTTCCAGAATGAAAGCGATTCCGTTCAGGAAGTGTTCGGTGGCCGCTTCTCGTTCTCACCGGTGGCGGCCTGGAAAATGTCCTTTGGCGCCGGCGTTGCCACGGACGCGTCGAACAACTACAAGGACGACGTATTCAAGAGCAGCTTCGATACCGAGCGCACCACGCTCTCCTGGCAGAACGACATCACGCTGGGCGACAACAACATGCTGACCTTCGGCCTGGACCATCAGGACGACCAGATCACCAGCACCACGGCCTACCCGGAAACCTCGCGCACCAACGACGGTGTGTTCGCGCTCTACCAGGGCGCGCTTGGCCAGCACGACTATCAGGTGAGCCTGCGCAGCGACGACGACCAGCGATACGGCCGCCATAACACCGGCGCCATTGCCTGGGGCTACACCGTGTCGGAGGCGCTGCGCCTGACCGCCAGCTATGGCACGGCCTTCAAGGCGCCGACCTTCAACGAGCTGTACTTCCCGTTCTACGGCAATACCGATCTGGAGCCCGAGCGTTCGCGCACGGTGGAGTTCGGTTTGTCGGGGCGCGCCGGCTGGGGCTACTGGTCGGCCAATGTGTTCCAGACGCATGTGGAAGACCTGATCGGCTACGACGCCAGTATCTTCAAGGCCAACAACATCAGCCAGGCCCGCATTCGCGGTATCGAGGCGGTCGTCGGCACACGGTTGGCCCAGTGGGACCTACGCACCAACGTGAGCTTGCTCGAGCCGCGTGACAGCTCCGGCGGCGCCAATGATGGCAACCTGTTGCCGCGTCGTGCCGAGCAGACGCTGCGCTTTGACGCCGACCGCGAC
This sequence comes from Nitrogeniibacter sp., assembly GCA_041600915.1. GTDB lineage: Bacteria > Pseudomonadota > Gammaproteobacteria > Burkholderiales > Rhodocyclaceae > Nitrogeniibacter. The sequence goes on along the minus strand of JBFIJC010000005.1, from coordinate 31,668 downwards.
TACGGCGTGTTCAGCGTCGGCGCCTCCTTGCTGGCGGCCAGCCATCGTTACGACGAAGTGGCCAACACCAATCGCCTGGGCGGCTACGGCGTGGTCGATCTGCGGGCCGAGTACAAGCTGTCGGCAGATTGGCGTTTGCAGGGGACGATCGGCAACGTATTCGACCACGAATACGAAACCGCGCGGTTCTACAATCAAGAAGGGCGCAGCGTGTTCGTGACCCTCAAGTACCTGCCCAAGCGCTGATGCGCGCCAAGGCGCTGCCGATTTCGTCGGGCACTGCGGGTCACCCGCGTGCGGCAGCGCCGTTTTCGGGCGACACTAGGGCCGTTCTGACGGCCCGAGCCTTGCACAACCGGATGTTTGCCCGAAAATCCGCCTTCCTCACGCTCGCGCTCCTTGTGCTCGCGAGCGTGTGCACCTTTTTGCTGGCCTTGCGTGCAGGCAGTCTGGACGCCGCTTGGGGCGACGTGTTTGCCGTGCTGGGCGGTCAGGCCGACGGCACGCTCGGCGTCGTCATACGCGAACTGCGCCTGCCGCGTGCCGTGGCCGCCTTCACCAGTGGTGCCTTGCTGGCCTTGTCGGGCGCGCTGATGCAGGTCTTGCTGCGCAATCCGTTGGCCGATCCTTACGTGCTGGGTATTTCCGGTGGCGCGGCGGTGGGCGCGCTGTCGGCCATCTTGCTCGGCGCGGCAACCTGGATCGTCGATGGCGCGGCCTTTGCCGGCGCGGCGCTGGCCATGCTGGTGGTGTTCGGGCTGTCGCGTGGTGATGGTTCCTGGACGCAAACCCGTCTGCTGCTGACCGGCGTCATCGTCGCGGCCGGCTGTGGCGCGGTGGTGGTGTTCATGCTGGTGATGGCGACCGACACGCGTGTGCAGTCGATGCTGTTCTGGCTGACCGGCGATGTGTCCGGCGCGGCGCGACCGTGGCCGGCCCTGGCGGTACTGGTGATGGGTTTGCTGGTGACGCTGCCGTTTGCGCGCGATCTGAACGTGCTGGCGCGCGGCGAGTTGAGCGCGCGGGCGCTGGGCGTGCGCACCAAAGCCTTGCGTCTGCTGGTTTATTTGATGGCCTCGCTGCTCACTGCCACGGCGGTGACGCTGGTGGGGCTGGTCGGCTTTGTCGGGCTCATCGTGCCGCATCTGGTGCGGCTGGCCACCGGCAACGATCAGCGCATTTTGCTGCCGGCCTCGGCGCTGGCGGGCGGTGCTTTGCTGACGCTAGCCGATACCGCCGCGCGCACGCTGGTGGCGCCCATCCAGCTGCCGGTCGGGGTGCTCACCGCCATGATTGGCGTGCCGGTCTTCCTCTTTTTGCTGGTGCGTCACCCGCGATGATGGCCGACGCCCAGGCCTTGCTCGAAGCCGATGATCTCGCAGTGCAGATCGGCGATCGCTGGATCTGCTGCGATTTGTCGATGCGTCTGATGGCGGGTGAGCGTCTGGTCTTGCTCGGCCCCAACGGCGCGGGCAAAACGACCTTGCTCCACACGCTGGCGGGGTTGCGTGAGGCGCAGCGCGGCGAGGTGCGCATGCAGGGGCGCGCGTTGGCGGAATGGCCGGGGCGAGAGGTGGCGCAGTTTCGCGGTGTGCAGCCGCAGTCGCAACCCGACTGGTTCGCCGCCACGGTAATGGAGACCGCGCTGGTCGGCCGCCACCCGCATCTGGGGCGCTGGGCCTGGGAGAGCGACGACGATGTTCGCGTTGCCAACGAGGCGCTCGCCTGCATGGGGCTCGATCACATGGGTGAGCGTAATATCCTCACCTTGTCGGGCGGCGAGCGGCAGCGACTGGCCATTGCCAGCTTGCTGGCGCAGCAGCCGGCGCTGTATTTGCTGGACGAGCCGTTGTCGCATCTGGATTTGCACTATCAGGTGGCCGTGCTGGCGCATTTTTCGGCGCTGGCCCGCGCGGGCGCCGGGGTGGTGATGGTCTTGCACGATCTGAATCTGGCGGCCCGATTTGCCGACCATGTGGTGCTGCTCGACGGCAGCGGCAAAATGGTCTCGGGCACGGCAGACGAGGTCTTGCAGGCTGATGTATTGAGTGCGGCGTTCGGGCATCCGCTCCGCCGTCATGTGATCGAGGGCCAGGTGGCCTTCCTCATCGAATGAGGTTTTTCATGCGTTTTGTTTCGCGATTGATCGCCGTCTGGCTGCTGGCCGTGGCGAGCGTACAGGCGGCCGAGTGCCCCCGCATTGTCAGCCAGTCGCCGTATCTGACCATGGCCATTGAGTGGCTGGGGCAGGGTGAATGCATCGTTGGCGTGTCGCGCTACGACAGCTTTAAACCGGCGCTGCCACGCACCGGCGGCGTGATGGACCCGGACGCCAAGGCCATTGCGGCGCTCAAGCCGGACCTGGTGGTTGGCTCTGACATGACGGACGAAGCGGTGTTTGCCGCAGCCGTGCCCAAGGGCGCCAAGGCCGTGCGGATGGGCGGCTTCAACTCGATGTTTGGTGTTGAGTCCATGCTCGAAGACCTCGCGCTGTTGGTGCAATCGCCCGAGGGCGGCAAGGTATCGAGCTTCCGCCGCGGCTGGTTCACCCGCGCCAAAAACTCCGGTGCGCGCGGTGAGCGGGTGTTGCTGCTCACGGCCTGCTCCGGCACCCCGTATTCGTACGGCCGCAAGCATGTGCTGGGCGACCTGTTCTACGCCGCCGGTTTCGATGTGGTTGAAGAAGAGGTGCGGGTGCGCGCGGTGCGCGCCGGCGAAGCCGTGCCCGATCTGGCCGCGCTGATCGCTAAAACGCAGCCCGAGATCGTGTTCACCTTCAATCGCGCGGCCGATACCGAATGCAAGGTGGTGCTCGATGAGAAGCCCGGCTTCAAGATTGTCCCGCTCAACGGCGACAATTTCCTCAACCCCGGCCATCGCATGATTGATGGCATCGATGAGCTGACCCGTGTAATGCGGGCGATGCGCAAGCCATGAGCGATGATCTTGAGCGCGACGCGCGCCACAACGCGCGCATGGCCCGCAAAAAGGCCGTGGTTGATGAGCACATTGCCGCCGCCGTGACCACCCGTGGGGTTTTGTTGGTCAACACCGGCAACGGCAAGGGCAAGTCCAGCGCGGGCTTCGGCCTGGTCGCGCGGGCGCTGGGCCACGGCATGAAAGTCGGCGTGGTGCAGTTCATCAAGGGGCGCTCCGACACCGGCGAAGAGGCTTTCTTTCGCCGTCAGTCCGATGTGCAGTGGCATGTGATGGGCGACGGCTTTACCTGGGAGACCCAGGATCGTGCGCGCGATGTGGCGAGCGCCGAGGCGGCCTGGGCGCTGGCCCGGCAACTGCTCACCGACCCGGATATCGGTCTGGTGGTGCTGGACGAACTGAACATTGCGCTCAAGTACGGCTATCTCGATGTCGACGCTGTCGTGGCCGACTTGCTTGCCCGGCCAGTCGATCAGCATGTGGTGGTCACCGGCCGCGCGGCGCCGCCAGCGCTGGTCGCGGTGGCCGACACGGTAACCGAGATGGGCCTCACCAAGCACGCTTTTGCCGCTGGCATACAGGCCATGCCGGGCATGGAGTTTTGAGCGCAGCGCGGGCGCCGACCACACTGGCGCCGGCGGCGGCGGGACGTCATACTTCGGTCCATCGAGCGAACTCAGGAAGCACATGCGTAAAGTGATCGACAACCCGGCGCGACCCGGCTGGGTGTATCTGGTGGGTGCCGGCCCCGGCGATGCCGAATTGCTGACCCTGCGGGCAGCGCGCCTGCTGGCTGAAGCCGACGTGGTGGTCTACGACAACCTGGTCGGCGCCGATGTGATGGCCTTGCTGCCGGATTCGGCCGAGCAGCGCTACGTCGGCAAGAAGGCCGCCGATCATGCGATGCCGCAGGACCAGATCTGTGCGCTGCTGGTGTCGCTTGCGCGCGAAGGCAAGCGCGTGGTCCGGCTCAAGGGCGGCGATCCGTACATCTTCGGTCGCGGCGGTGAAGAGGCCGAGGCGCTGGTCGATGCCGGCGTGCCCTTTGAAGTGGTGCCGGGCATTACCGCCGCCTCTGGCGTGTCCGCCTACACCGGTATTCCGCTCACCCATCGCGAGCATGTGCAGAGCGTGGTCTTCGCCACCGGCTACGGCAAGGAAGGCGCGGTCGATTTGGACTGGCCGGCGCTGGCCCGACCGAACCAGACCGTGGTGATTTACATGGGTGTGTCGCGCATTGGCGAGATCTGCCGCGAGCTGATGAATCATGGCCTGTCACCCGATACGCCTGCCGCCATGGTGCGTCATGGCACGCTGCCGGCCCAGCGGGTGATTATCTCGACGCTCGCCGATCTGGACGCCAAAGCTGCGGCGGAAAAGATCAAGCCGCCGGCGCTGCTGCTGGTGGGTACGGTGATTACGCTGGCTGACAAGCTGGCCTGGTTCGCCCCGGACGAGACTACCTGAGCCAAAGGTCCTGGGTGCGCAAAAACAAACAACCCGGCTCCGGCCGGGTTGTTTTTTTGGGCGCTACCCCTTGCCGAAGAGCGACGCGTGCAGCCGAGCGCTCTTCGAGAGCCTCGCCTCGGCCTGGAAGCCGCGGTAGGAGGCAAAGGAATGCTCCATGTGGCGCCGCGCCGCAGCGCGCGCGGCGCCGGCGTCGCGCGCCTGAATGGCATCGACAATGTCGCGGTGCTGGCGGGTCAGGTCGGTCACGAAGGGCGGTTTGCCGTAGAAAGCGTCCAGATACTCACCAATGCTCGCTTCCAGCACGGTCATGACCGCGCGCATGAGGTGGGCGACCACCACATTGTGAGACGCCTTGACGATGGCCAGATGAAAGGCGATGTCGGCCTTCAGCTTGCTGACGGCATCTGCCGTCGAGGCATGACATTCGGCCATCGCGGCGTACTTTTCTTCGATGTTCTTGCGGTCTGACTCGGTGGCGCGTTCTGCGGCCAGCGCAGCAGCCATGCTCTCGAGCTCCATGCGCACTTGCAAGGTGTCGAATTCGGCGTCGCCGCGTTCTTTGATCAGCGCAATGAGCGGGTCGGTGAAGGCCGCGTCCAGCCTGTCGGAGACGTAGGTGCCGCCGCCATGGCGGGAGGTGATCAGCCCTTTGGTGCCGAGTTTCTGGATGGCTTCGCGCAGCGACGGGCGGGAGACGCCCAGGCGCTCGGCAAGCTGGCGCTCTGATGGCAGGCGTTCGCCCTGCTTGATCACGCCCTCGGCAATCATGCTTTCAAGCTGTTTGGCAATTTGATCGGAAAGTCTGACGCGTTCCATAAAATAAATTGGTATTACCAATTCCTTGTGCAGGTGTTTGCATGAGAGATCAGCGGCGTGCTGGCTGATTTTACGCTATCCAATCAAGTGCTTGAGGCTGGGTGTGAATCAATTGATTAAGACAATGCCGGCTTGAACAAAGTTCGAGTTTTTGGGGAAAACCCCACTGACGCTCCTCTTGATATCAGGGAATTATGTAGTGGCCTTACCACTATACCAGCGGGTCTGGAGCTGGAAACCATGAGGCGGCGCCTTGCGCGCCACTGTCATCGATCAAGGAGGAGTTAAGAATGAAGAAGCGTTTTAGTGCGATTGCCGCAGCGCTTGCCATGGGTCTGACCCTGGCTGCTGCACCGGTGCAAGCCGAGAAGAAAGTTCTGCTGAAGCTGCCGGTGTGGTTCGGTACGCACCTGACCGGCCTGGGGTCGACGCCTGCTTGGCTGGCCGAGAACATCGAAGCCGCCTCGGGCGGCAATATCAAGATCAAGGTCTACGAGCCGGGCAAGCTGATTCCGCCCAAGGAGATGCTCGATGCGGTCTCCAAGGGGCAGATCAACGCCGGTTACACCACGCCGGGTTACAACACCGGGCTGGTGGGTAACAAAGGCGGCATTTTCTCTGCCGTACCCTTTGGCCCGGACGCGCCGGAATTCCTCGCCTGGATCTACTACGGCGAAGGCCGCAAGCTGTGGCAGGAAATGTACGACAAGGCCGGCTACAACGTGCACTCCATCCCCTGCGGCATCATCGCGCCGGAAACCTCCGGCTGGTTCTCCAAGCCGATCGACAAGCCCGAAGACCTGAAGGGCCTGCGCATGCGCTTCTTCGGTCTGGGTGCGCTGGTGATGGAGAAGATGGGCGTGTCCACCTCGCTGCTGTCGTCCAAGGAAATCTTTCCGGCACTGGAAAAGGGCGCCATCGACGCGACCGAATTCTCGATGCCCGCGATCGACAAGCTGCTCGGCTTCCACAAGATCCTGAAGTACAACTACTTCCCCGGCTGGCATCAGCCGGCGACCACCTTCGAGGTGATCGTGAACAAGGATTTCTGGAACAAGAACATGTCTGACTCTCAGCGCGCCATGCTGGAAGTGGGCTGCAAGGCGGCGATGCTCGACGGTCTGGCCTTGGGCGAAGCCATCCAGTTCCCGGAGCTGAAGGAGAACGCCAAGCGCGGCGTCGAGAACCGCTACTGGTCCGACGAAATGCTCGATGCCTACCGCGCCGGCTGGGCCGAGGTTGTGGCTGAAGAGAGCGCGAAAGACCCCGAGTTCAAGCGCATCTACGACAACCTGAGCGCCTTCCGTGCGGACTACGAAGTGTGGTCGCGACTCGGCTTCATGCCGCGTCCGGGTACAAAGCGCATCGCTGAGTAATCAGCTGTTTCAGTCGGGCGACGTCACTCGCCCGACAGATTTTCTCTGTGTCACCTCCCGCGACCGCCACAGAACACTTCGTGGCGGGGCTTTGGACCGGATGCCTCGCGCATCCGGCCATTTTTTTGGGGAGGCGGCGTCGGCAAGTGTGCCGGTGCAGGCCCGAGGGGTCTTGAAGCGAGGGAGGTTTCATGTCGCACTCAGCAACAAAGAAATCAGGCGGCCGTATTCCGGTCGTCGACATGCTCAACGGCATCGTCAAGCGCATCGCAGAGCTTACTGCCTGGCTCAACGTGGTGCTCATCGGCGTGATCATCGTTTCGGTGATCTGGCGCTACGGGTTCAATAACGCCTTGGTCGAGCTCGAAGAGCTGACCTGGCATCTGTATGCCATCGCTTTCATGTTCGGCATTGCGTATTGCGTCAGCAACGACTCACACATCCGTGTGGATCTGGTGCACATGAACGTGTCACGGCGTACGCAGCACATCATCGAAATACTCGGCATCGTCATCTTGCTGCTGCCCTTCCTGATCAGCATTCTCGATCACAGCCTGAGCTGGGTGGCCGATTCCTATCGTGTGGATGAGCACTCGTCCAGCCCGACTGGCCTGCCACATCGCTGGATCATCAAGGGCTTTGTGCCTGCCGCGTTTTTGCTGATGCTGATTGCCGCGCTGGCGCGCCTGATCCAGGAGGTTCTCTTGCTCCTGCATATGGGGACGGAGCCCGAAGAGCTTGATCCGGGCCGCGTCACGATGATCAAGAAGCTGTTCCACGTGCATCCGGAAGCCTTGTATCGCGATGTCGATGCGCCTGCCGAATCCACCCACAAAGACCGCCAGGGAGACTGACGTCATGATGGGACTCGAACCTGAAAACTGGCTGGTCATCGGGATGTTCTCGACCTTCATCCTGTTGCTGTTTACCGGCTTTCCCGTGGCCTGGGTGCTGGCCGGCACCGGCATTCTCTTTGCCGGCGTGGCCTACCTCACCGACAACTACTGGGAAACCGCCACCGGCATCGACTACAACTCGCTCGGCCTGCTGGTCGGGCGGATCTACGACATCATGAACAACTGGGTGCTGGTCGCACTGCCGATGTTCATCTTCATGGGGCTCATGCTCGACAAGTCCGGCGTGGCCGAACGCATGATGCACTCGATGCAGAAGCTCTTCGGCAACGTGAAGGGTGGTCTGGCCATCACCGTCACGCTGATCGGCATCATCCTCGCCGCCTCGACGGGCATCATCGGCGCTTCGGTCGTGCTGCTGGGGGTCATGAGTCTGCCGATCATGATGAAGCAGCGCTATAACAAGTCGCTGGCGCTGGGCACCGTCGCTGCGTCGGGTTGTCTGGGGATTCTCATCCCGCCCTCCATCATGCTCGTCATCATGGGCGACCAGCTCGGGGTATCGGTCGGCGATCTGTTCATGGGCGCTGTTTTCCCGGGACTGATCCTTGGCGTGCTGTACATGGCCTACATCCTCATCTACGGCCTTCTCCGGCCGGAGGATGCACCGCTCGCAAGCGATCACCAGGGCGTCACATGGGCTGACATCGGACGTGTTTTCCTCGACATCATCCCGCCGGCGATTCTGATCTTTGCGGTGCTGGGCTCCATCTTCATGGGCATCGCGACGGTGACCGAGGCGTCGGGCGTCGGTGCCTTTGGCGCGGCGGTGCTGGCAGCGGCCTACAAGCGTTTCGACTTCACCGTGCTCAAGGAGGTGACCATCAACACCATGAACACCTCCGCCTATATCTTCGCCATCTTTGTGGGTGCGACGGTGTTTGCGCTGGTGCTCCGCGAATGCGGCGGTGACGAGCTCATCGAGTCGGTCCTCACCGGGATGGGCCTTGGCCCGTACGGGCTCATCATCTTCGTGCTCAGCGTGGTGTTCCTGCTCGGCTTCTTTCTCGACTGGATTGAAATCAGCTTGATCATCCTGCCGCTGCTCGGCCCGGTCATCAAGGGGCTGGGCCTGGATATCAACGGCTATGGCGTGGTCGATAATCCCGAGCTGGTGTGGTTTGCCTTGCTTGTTGCGGTCACCTTGCAGACGTCCTTCCTTACGCCACCGGTCGGCTTTGCGCTCTTCTACCTCAAGGGCGTGTGCCCGCCGGAAGTGAAGCTGGTTGATATCTACAAGGGCGTGGTGCCGTTCATCCTTCTGCAACTCGTCGGTCTCGCGCTGGTGTTCATCTTTCCGGCGCTGGTTACCTGGCTGCCGGCAGTCGCCTACGGAAATTGACGTGATACGTCGATTGCTTGGCGTGGCTGAATGAAAATGGGCTCCGGTTGGAGCCCATTTGCGCTTAGTTCGGGATGAGCACAGTGCCGCGATGGACTGCGATTCTGTCATTGGCCGCCGGGTTCATCTGTATCGGCGGGAGGTTGCCCAGGGTGACTGCGGGTGCGGCACCCGGTGCACCGCCGCGCGGCACGGTGCGGACCACTTGCGAGGGCGGCAGGGCTGCGCCTTCGGTGAGGTGCTTCCACATCATGTCGAGTGCGACACCGCCGTAGTAGTGCAGCGGGATGAAGCGGGTGTCGTAGCCCGGGAAGGGCAGAAAGGCTTCGAAGTGCTGGGCGTTGGTGACCTCGATGTAGCTCAGCTGGCTGCGCTTGCCTTCGGCGAGGTTGTTGAGGCCGAGGTAGGGGCGCGAGGTGTGGTTGACCGGCACCAGGGCGTCGGCCCGGCCATGGACGATCAGCGTCGGCTTGCCGTGCAGGCGGCCGTTGACCTCGGTCTGCGCGATGCTGTGGCGGACCCGCTTTTCATCGAGCAGTTCGCGCAGGCAGCGTGCGCCGTCCCAGTAGTAGTCGGCCAGGCCGGTGCTGGTGGAGACGGCGAGCGCGTCGCGGATCGGGCCGTTGGCGGCGTCTTCGGCGATCAGGTTGATGCCGGTCGACGGTGGCACGCCGTTGTTCAGGCTCCACAGCGTGGGCATGGGGCTGGCGGCCGGTGCGGCGGGCAGGCCGGCGGCGTCGGTGGTGCCCATGGAGTAGCCGCACAGGTTGGCGGTGACCGGTGCGCGCATGAAGGCATTGGCGTAGGTCAGGCTGACGGCGGTGCTCACCGCGAAGCCGAAGTGCGAGGCGTGCAGCAGCTTGCTGTCAGCCTCCCAGCCATGGGCTTGCAGCTTGGCCAGCGCATTCTCGGCTTGCTCGATCAGGGTGTTGCCCGAGATCTCGCCGGCGGCGACCAGGGCAGCGCAGCGGTTGGCGCCAAAGGCCGGGACGACGAAGCTCACGAAGGGGCTGGCGGCCACCGAGGGGGCCAGCGCGGCGCAGGGCTGCACCAGGTTGGCGTAGGTGGTGTAGTCGTACAGCGGCAGGCCGGTGGCGGACAAGGGCGTGCCGCCGCGCTTGACGGTGACGCCACGGCGCATGTCGACGTTGATCTGCGGCTCCTGCGCGACCACGGCGTCGATCAGGCCGCGGCGGTCGGCCTCGGCGGCCGCAATGACCGCGCCGCCGCCGTTGGACACGCTGGCGGCGATCACCAGGGTGTTTTCTGGGCGATAGCCATTGTGTTTGCCGCGGTGGTGCTTGCCACGTTCGGCCTGGTGGTAGCGGTTGAGCACATCGAAGGCGAACTCGATGCCGGCCAGGGTGGCTTCGCCCCAGGCGCGTTCGGGGTTGTCCTGCGAGTGGGCGTGCTTCATGGCGTAGCGGTTGGGGTGCTGCGCGATGTAGGCCTGGCGGGCGGGTTCGCTGATTTCGGCACGGAAGAGCGCGCTGCGGCGGGCGTCCTGCGCGTCGGCCAGGGTGCCGTCGGGCAGGGTGACGGTGTTGGTCTCCAGCTCATGGCCGCCGGCGCCGGTGCCCTTGTCGGTGTAGGCCACGGCGCAGCCGCGCTTGAGCGCCCATTCGCCGGTGGTGCCGATGGCGCCGTAGATGCCGCGCGAACCGCTCGACGGGGCGGCGACGATGCACGGTTGCTCGGGGTTGAAGTGCGCGGGCACCTGCACCAGCAGGGTCACGCTTTTGACGCCGCGAATGTGCTGGCTGGTGCGGTACTCGGTGCCGGGGATGAGGCCCTCGCCGAGGGTGTCGTTGCCGTCGAGGTCGATGTTGGGGCCAAACAGCCGGCCGTAGCCGCCATTGCTGGTGGTGTCGATGAGGGCGCGGTAGTTGGCCCAGATGTTGAGGCGGCGCAGCTCGGCGGCGGTGGGCGCGAGCGGGTTGGCAATGGCGGGCGCGACGGCCGAGGCCAGACCGCTCTTGCCCAGCCCGGCGCTGAGCAGGTCGTCGTTGCCGTCATGGGTGGTGATGGTGATGTGGTGGTGGCCGCCTCCGGGTAAACCCGAGTGGGCCGAGGTGAAGCCTGGCGCGAGCAGCAAAGCCCCGGCCAGACCGAACAGCAGTTCGTGTTTCATGTTTCCTCCTTGCGTGGGTGGCCCGACATGTCATTGTGTTTTCTGTCGGTGCGCTACATTAGCATGCACGAATGCAGTGCGATCGGGGGAAACCCGCATTGAGCACTGCACTTGCCAGACTAAGCTACCCACAAACGCGGGCAGATTGAATCATGCAGATGCATGAGAGACATCGCCTGCTGCAGGGAGAAACGCGGCATGAACAGTCATGACAAACGTCTGCTCTCATTGATGGAGCTCGGGCGCGCCGGCAGCCGCACCGACTACCGGCGCGAGGCGCTCGCCTGGCTTGATCGCGAGTTGGGCTTCGACGGCGTGGTGTGGGGCGAAGGGCGTCAGCATGCCGATGGCGTGGTGCATATTCAGAGCGCCGAACTGCGCGGGCGCTCTGAACGCATCCTGGTCGATTACGGCGCGGTCGCGCATCTCGACCCGGTGGCCCGGCGCTTTGCCCGGCAACCACGCAGCTTGCAGAACGTGGTGGTCGACCGCGATCTGTCGGCGGGAGATACCGCAGCCGTGGGTGAGTGCCTGCGGGCGCATGATGTCGGGCAGTTGATGCTGTGTGGCGTGCGCAGCAGCGACGCCGGTGGCCTGCGCTGGCTCACGCTCTACCGCGAAGATCGCAGCCGCCCCTTCACGCGGGCGCAAACCCGCCAGGCCGCGTTTGCGATTCCCTTCGTGCTGCTCGCCGAGCCCGATACGCCGCCGGTTCAGGCGTCCGTGCCGCTGGCCGCCGATGTACTCACCACGCGCGAGCACGAGGTAGCCTGCGCCTACGCCGAGGGCGCCGATTACAAGACCATTGCCCGGCAACTGGCAGTGTCGCCGGCAACGGTGCGCTCCCACCTGCAAAGCAGCTTCCGCAAGCTCGACGTGCACAACAAGATCGCCCTGCGCTCACGACTGCTGGGCTGAGTCTGGCGGCAAAAAAGCCCGGCAGGCGCGAACCTGACGGGCTTTTGGTTGAACTGGCGCCGGGGCTCAGGAGCCGATGATGCCGCCATTCTTGCGGGTGATGACGATGGTGCAGTCGCGTGGCACGGTGACGCCATCGAGCTCGGCCGGGAAGTTGGTGACCGTGGGGTCGCCTTCGCCGGGGTGCTGGGTGTTGATGAACATGGTGCGACGATCCGGCGTCACGGTGATGCCGGTGATTTCGTCGCCCGTCACACCGGTGAAGATCCGGCGCAGTTCGCCGGTCATGGTGTCGGCCACCAGCATCTGGTTGTTCAGGCCGTCCTTTTGACCGCCGTCGGTCTGGATGAACAGCCGGCCGTCCGGGTCGGCCCAGATGCCGTCGGGCGAGGCGAAGCTGTCTTCCGTGCCATGGGTGTCCTTGGCGATCAGGAAGATGTCCCAGGTAAAGGTGGTGCCCACATGACGATCGGCGTCGCGCCAGCGGATGATGTGGCCGTCGGCGTTCGGCGCCATCGGGTTGGCGGCGTTGGCCACGATGCGCTTGCTGTTGTTGGTGAGTGTGCAGTACACATCGCCATTGGGGGCCACGGTGGTCCACTCGGGGCGGTCCATCGGCGTGGCGCCGAGCACGTCGGCGGCCACACGCGCGAAGGTCAGCACTTCGGCTTGGTCGGCAAAGCGGGCAGCCAGCGCCGGGTTGTCGATGCTCAGCGGCAGCCACTCGCCGGTGCCGTCGTCATTGAATTTGGCGACGTACAGCGTGCCGTGGTCGAGCGGGCTCTTGCCGGCGCGGCGCATTTTCTTCCAGTTGTCTTCGGAGACGAACTTGTAGATGTAGTCGAAGCGCTCATCGTCGCCCATGTAGGCCACCACGCGCTTGCCGCGCCCTTCGGTAATCGCCACGCCCTCGTGCTTGAAGCGGCCCAGCGCGGTGCGCTTGACCGGGGTCTGGGTGGCGTCGAAGGGGTCGATCTCGACCACCCAGCCGAAGCGGTTCTCTTCGTTGCGGTAATCCTCGTCCGACAGATCGAAACGGCGGTCGAACAGGTGCCAGCCGTAGCCAAATCCATTGCTCGAGAAGCCGTAGCGCTTCTGCGCGTCGGTGGCGCTCCAGCTACCGGCGGCGCCGAAGTAGCCGTTGAAGTTTTCCTCGCAGGTGAGGTAGGTGCCCCACGGCGTATGACCGTTCGAACAGTTGTTGACCGTGCCCAGCGGGATGTTGCCGTTGGGCGTGGCCAGCAGCGTGTGGCCGGCCACAGGGCCGCTGAAGGCCACTGGGGTGTTTACATGGATGCGGCGGGCATTGTCGCTCTCGACCGCGCGCCAGGTGCGGCCTTTTTTCTGGATCTCGACCACCGCCACGCCATGGGCGTGCTGCGATACGCGTACATCTTCCAGACTCTCCGGCGCCGACTTGCCATACACGTGTGTGTTGTCGCCGAACTCGTGGTTGATCGCCAGCATGCCGTGGCGGTTTTCGCCGCCGCGCCAGATATCTTTGTGGCGGCCCCAATGGGCGCGGTCGTCATCGTCACGACAGCCCTTGTCTTCCATCGGGAAGAACCACATGCCGTCATGGCCGATGCCGATCTGGCGCGCCTGGTCGGCTGCGGTCGGCGGCCACTGGTAGGCCGGGCCGCCCGGCTCGAGTGGCTCACCCCAGGGGATCAGTACCTGGTAGTCGTAATCGGGCGAAATCGCCGGCCACGGGCCGTTGCCCTCAGCCACCGGCACGGGCGCGAAACCCAGCAGTCGGCTCGGACGGCGGCCGTGGCCACGGCCACGCGCATCCGAATTGTCACCCCAGCCCTTCATGCCGGCCAGCGCGGGCAAGGAGAAAAACCCCATCGCGGCGCTGGCCAACCCGCCCGCAAGCACCTTGCGGCGCTGCATATTCACCTCAAGCACGTCCTCGAACGGACGGTTGCCGGAGTGGTTTGAAATTCCTTCATCGTGTTCCATGGTCAAGCCCTCTATCGTTGTTCGGACGCCCTGTGGGTAGGGGCGCGGACTTGACGCTAGCGGAGGAAGGTTACGGGAATTTGTTCGGCTGGGTGACAATTCGGCGTGGGCGCGTGGCGGGCGCCTGATCAATGGGGTCAGTGATCAATGGGATCAATGGGGTCAGAGTCATTGATTTCTGCGTTCCCGAAACGCCATCGACTTTCGATCTCCGCCCCGCCCCAAAGGGACAGGCCGACGCCCGGTCTTGGCCTCGATTTGTGCCTTGAACCGATCATCACCCAACGCCCATCCCTTGCTCGTTGCTTCCCGTATCGCCTCCAAGTCCCGATCGGGCATCCTGCCTCGAAACAGTGCTCGGTAAGCGCTCTGTCGCTCCACATCGGATTTTCCCAACTGGTGGTACAGCCGGTGCGGGGTCAGCAACCCAATCGCCTTGCCCAGCGCGTTGCTCTGGTAGCTGGACCAAGGGTATTCCGATGCGTGCGTCACCATCGCGGCTCGCACGGGATTGACCTCAATGTAGCGGTACACGGTCAGCAAATAGCTGTCGGCGTCCACCACTGTCGATTTAAACCGCCCCTCCCACAAGGTGCCGGTGCGGCCATGAGTGAAATTGAAGTACTGAACGTATCTGCGCCCCTGAGCTTGCATCATTCGACTCACAGCCTGCTCGCTGCCGGGCGTCATCAACAAGTGGACATGATTGGTCATCAGCACATATGCGTGGATGGCAACCTGGTACTTGATTGCCGCATCCTTCAGGAAGGACAAGTAGGCCTTGTAATCCCCCTCGTCGTAAAAGCAGGCCTCCCGATTGTTACCGCGCTGGATCACATGTTGGGCGCAACCGGGAATATAGAGTCTGGGCAAGCGGGCCATGGCATCCTTCCTTGTGTATTCGAAATACGCTAACCCGCTTGACTCGTCAAATCAATGACTCTGACCCCATTGATCTGACCCCATTGATCCCATTGATCGTGGACCCCATTGATCGTGATCATGGCGCCAAGGGTTTCGTTGCTGCGGTTGGTATTGGTGTCCCTGGTGTAGGCGCGGGACAGGAACATTGCACTCGCTCTTGCCTTTACTTCTTGTCGATTCCGAGCTCTTCTAGCAGACTCTGCGCTGCGTCATTTCCGGCAGCTTCAGCACGTTTTAACCAATATATAGCTCTCTGCCGATTGCGCGGATCAGGATCATCTTTCAACAAAAATCCCGTATTGTACTGACCGATAATATCTCCATTCTCAGCAGCAATAACCGCCCAATAAAGTCCTTCTTCTCTATTTCCTTGCGCCACAAGGAAGTGCAATGCAAGGCGTCGGGCGGCATCGCCTGAACCGTCAAGGGCGTCGGAAGCCAACCTTTCTATTTGTGATTCATCAAGTGACATTCCGTGGACTGATGAAACAGATCGCTCATTTTTTGATTGATTTGTCATTTGGTTCTCGGCATGTAGCATATGAGAAGCAATGGTTAGAGTTATTAACGCCACCTGTGTTCGAACACGCACGTTACTCTCCTTTACGGTGAGGTTGCTCGGTTGTAGCCCCCTTTGGCATTTAGATTCGGTCCGGATGCACCAGCGCTTGGGGTGTAGTTTTGCCAAGTAATTCCCGGCGTGTTCGTCGGTGCCACTACCGTTCTTCCACTCGGATAAAACCAAACAAAGTTATTTGCTCCCAGCACAACCACACCTGACCCCAACGCATTGGCCACCTGTTGAGCAAACGATGACTGATTGCCACCAGGCGACAGCCCAACGTTGCAGGACATGAGCTGGATGTTCTTGCCTGATGTATAGCTCGGATCCTTAGCTATTAGTGCTGCCAACTGCTTCGCAGTCAGAACATTCCCTTGAGGATCAACCATCAAGTACGGGTTGCCATGCCCTGCAACTGTAACGGTGTTAGGCGGAGAAGGCGCCGCTGCTGCACCTACGTAGGCAGGATCACTTGGGCTGAACAGATTAATGTCAACGAGTCCGAAGGGGTCGATCCTAGACAGCGGATTCCCCCCCACATATCCATAAGTATTCCACCCACCCGCCAACCCAATGGGGTCCGACTGGATATACCTTCCCCGCTCCGAATCGTAATACCGATTGAAGTTGTAATGCAGCCCTGTCTCTTTGTCGTAGTACTGGCCGGGGAACCTGAGGTTGAAGGTGATGGCACCGAGCCCCGAGGGGTCTTCATCGGGCAGCACTTCGCCAAAGGGCGGGCTGGTCCAGCGCCAGCGTGGGGCGCGGGTGGCGTCGGTGAGCAGGCGCGGGGTGCCGAGGTGGTCGGTTTCGATGGCGTAGGCGGTGGTGGTGCTGTCGGGGTTGTAGATCACCATGGCCACGGGCAGATCGCCAAGCCACAGGTATTCCTTGATCGGGCTGCCGTCGGCTTTGTATTCGCCGATGGGGTGGTGGGCTGCGTCGTATACGTAGCGCACGAAGCCGCCGGGCACGAGCGTGGCGGGGCCGGATTTTGAGACGCGCCGGCCGAGGCCGTCGTATTGGTAGGTGACGGCATTGCCACCACTGGTCATGGAGGCCAGTTGCCCGGCGATGTTGTAGTGCAGCGTGCGGGACGGGCCAACAAAGTTGCCCGCCGAGTCGTAGCTGTTCCAATGCGAGGTGTAGAAACCACTGAAGAGGCCGTTTGGCAGTGCTGCCAGACCGGACTCGATGAACATCTTGTTTGTGCTGTTGTTGTACTGCGTATTGATGGTCGCACTACCCACGGTGAGTTTGGTTCTATTCCCATTGGCATCATAGGTATAGGTGCGGACAGCCGGGTAGCCAGTGTAGCTGGTGAGGCGGTCGGCCGCGTCGTAGCCAAAACCCTGGTCGTAGGCGGTACCGTTCTGGTCGAGGCCGGTGATGCGCCCGGCCAGGTCGTAGCCGAAGTCGAGCGGGGCTTCGCCGAGGGTGTAGCCCTGCGGCCAGCCGTTGGTGTCTTGGCCGCGGTGGTGGACGATGCCGTTGAGCAGGGTGATGGACTTGATGCCGCCGAAGGGGTGGTAGGTAATGTTGCTGGCGATCTGATAGGGGGTGAAGGCGAGGCTGGCCACGCGCCCGGCGTTGTCGTAGCCCAGTTGCAGAACGCGGCCGGAGGGGTAGGTGAGGCTTTGGAGCCGGCCGTCGGTGTCGTAGGCGGCGCCGAGCGTGAGGGCGACGGCGCCGAGGGTTTGGGTTTGGCTGCTGACGCGCCCGAGGTTGTCATAGGCCCAGTCGAGCGTGGCATCGGGGCCGGCGAGGCGGGCAACTTGGCCGGCGCCGTTGGGGGCGGTGTCCCAGGTGGTCGAAATCCTGGCCTCTTCTGCGCCGAGAGGTGTCACGAAGCGTGTCGTCGTTGGACGGTTTCGCGCATCAAAAGCCGTGAGAATGTAACCGCCTCGCGGGTCGCCCTCAATGTACTGCTCGGGAGGAAGGTTGTAGCCCGTCCCTTTCGTGATAGCGGTCTGATTTCCCGCTGCATCATAGTGATATGTCCTGGTACCTCTGTCGGGGCTGACTTCATTGATGACCTCGCCAAAGCCATTGACGGTGTACTGCGTTGTCGCGCCGTTGGCCGCCTGCACGGTGGTGGTGTTGCCGGCGGCGTCGGGGGTGAGGCCGGTGGTGTGGTTCAGGGCGTCGATCTCGGCCTTGAGCTGGCCGAGGCGGTTGTATTGCCATTGGTTGGCATGGGTGAGTGGGTCGGTGGCGTGGGTGAGGCGGTCTTCGGCGTCGTGCAGATAAACCGTCTCGGCCGCCTGGCCGTTGACGGTGCGCACCTCTTTCCACAAGCGGCCGAGGGCGTCGAAGTTGCGGGTGAGATTGCGCGCCACGGCGCCGGTGCTGTCGTACACGGTGTCGGCCGTTCGGTTGCCGGCGGCGTCGAGCGTGTAGTGGATGCGTTCGCCGGTGGCGGCGTGGGTGATGTCGGTGAGGCGGTGGGCGGCATCGTAGGTGTAGTCGATGGCGGTGCCGTCGGGCAGGGTGAGGCGTTCGAGCAGGCCACGCGGGTCGTAGTCGAAGCTGGTGAGCAGGCCGCCGACGTCCTGCGCGGTGAGGCGCTGGCGCAGGTCGTAGGCGTAGCTGGTGAGCACGCCATTGGGCGCGCGCATCTCAAGCAGCTGGCCGTGGGCGTTGTACTTGAGGTAGTCGGTCACCAGCCCTGCGGGGTCGGTGGCGCGCAGCAGCTCGCCCCGGCAGCCCTTGTCCATGCCCGTGCCTTCGCCCGCGCCGGGGCAGGTGGCGTCGGCGGCGTAGTAGGTGTAGGTCCACACGTCGGCCACATCGGTGCGCGGGCCGTCGGCGGTGAGGACCTTGCCGTAGCGGTTGTAGGTGTAGGACCAGACGCGCGCCGGGCCGTTGGCCGTGGCGGCAAAGCCGGCGGTGCCGTTGGAATCGGTGGTCGGCTGCTCGACCTTCTTGCACACCACGGCGATGGGCATGCCCTCGATGACCTCGGCATCCAAGGGCGCGCAAGACGCCGTGCCGCCGGAGATGGGGTCGCTCTGGCCGTTGTAGACCCAGCGGGTGATCAGCTTGGGCTCGGCCTGCGCGCTGCGCAGATGCCAGTCGGGGTGCCACTCGGTGCTGATGGTGCGGGCGTCGACGGTGCCTGCTGCGTCAGTTTGGCTCGTCTTAAGCCCCCGAACTTGGTCGTGAATATAGGTGGTAGTCGTACCGTCGAAATTGGTGACCTCTTTCGGTTTGCCAATGACGTCAAACTCAGTAATACGCCTCATTGCTTGACTGGATCCCGAGCCAGCAGGCTTTACGATTCCTTCAAACCTTCCATCGTCCGAATACGATCCGAAAAAGTACTCATATTTGCCCCCAAGAGGGGTGGTTACGGACTGACCATGATCAACTGTGTGTTTGTCAACGCCGCCCGCATGAAACGAGATCGTTTGCTTGTTTCGATATTCGAAATTGGCGTATCTGTTGTTGGCTTCGTCAGATATTCCGGTCAATAAGTACGGAAAATCTGTCGGGTCGATGGAGCTCGATTCGTTGTAATGGTACGTTTTGGCAGTTGAATCTTGAAAGCTAACTCCAACTAAGTTGTCGGTGACAAAATTCTCGTTGCCATATGTGTAATTAATAAAGTTTCCCGATGGGTCGGATATTCCGGTGATGTATCCGTCCCGCGTGAAAACAGAAATAGTTCGACCAAACGGATCAGAAATGATGCTCAAAACACCATTCGAATATGAGAATGTAAGAGTCCTGCCGTCTAAGTATGAACGACTGATTATTCCATTTGACCCATGCGTCTCCACAAACGAATTTAGTTTCCATATCTCCCAGGTAGTTGGTTTGTCTGCATTGTCTGAGGTTAATACTAGCCTGTATGTCTTCTCGCTGTTTATCGGTTCAAAAACAGCTCTGCCGGGACTCGGGTCGAACGAGCGAAGCATCGTAATATGCTTCTCCTCCGTGTTTAGGGATGCAATAGTCCAGTCCTTCCCGCCAGGGGTAGATGGGTTGCTTCCGGAGATAGTGTTTAGTCCGTCCAACGTCCACTGAGCGCCAAGAGGAACGGAGGTAATTCCGGTTGAGCTGCTGCTGTACTTTCGCTTCCATTGGAGCAGCTTTCCACTGACTGAATAGTCGGTTTCGACTTGAATTTTACTACCATCGATCACTGATATGGGGTTCCCGGCTGTGCATGACCTGCTGGCTTCAATGCTGCGATAGCAGAAAAATTCGCCATTCCAGTCGGCTCTCACCCACCCCTTGTTGCAAAAATTTTGAGTAGTTGTTCCGAAGTAAATTCTTGAATTGAACCCTACAACGCAGGCACCAGTTTGTTGATTTAAAAGATAATAGTCTATGCGAAGAGTTTTTGTCGAATAAGTATGCCAACGGCCCTCGTTGTGCACCACCCAGTTTGTCTCCCACACAGGGTTGGGTGGTGCGCAGCTAGGCAGAGCGTTGGATGTTATTTTCTTCCATAAGTCGGAGTACGCCTCAGGTTCAGAATCAAATTTTTCTGAACCTGAGCTGGTGACAATATGGTAGTTGGAGTAGTTGTGGTCGTACCCGGTTTTTGTCCAATGCGGGCTGTATCCGCATTCGTAGAATCCATTTGGATTTCTATCTCTGCAAACGATATCTGGGTCAAAGTATGTTTGATTAGATAATGCTTCGAGTGGAACGCCTGCCAAGCACGCCAGTATCAGAAATGGCAAAAAGAGTGTTTTCATTGAATTCAGCCTTTTAGATGGCGTGCTGTATTAAATGGTCTATGTCGGAATGGTTTTAATGGCAGTCAGAGTAAAATTTGTCGGCAATATTATTGCTTCCTATTGAACTAACGCTGATATCGTCGATTTCAATCGGTTTGTGGTGCGGGTAATGTTAAAATATATGCGTTTTGGCTTAACTATTGAGTACTCATTTGGTCTGCTTAAATTCTAACATCATAGCTTTTGGGGCCGCAACAGTCGCTTTTTTTGTCGAAATCGGCGGGTTCGCGACCAATCACACCCAGGCATACGGCGAATGACGCTGCGTCACTTCAGGTCACTTCAGTCTTACGCGGGAAATGGCCAGCCTTTTGGCGTTAGCGCGTGTTCCGTACGAGCGCATACCGTGCCAACACCTTCGGCACATACGCCCGTGTCTCCCGATACGGCGGAATCTGCTTGTCGTGCCGCATGACGGCGTTCTCCCCGGCGTTGTAGGCGGCCAGCGCTAGTTCGAGGTCGTCGTTGAACAGGCGGAGCAGGTCGCTCAGGTAGCGGGCGCCGCCGAGGAGGTTGGTGGCGGGGTCGAGGGGGTTGGTGACGCCGTAGCGTTGGGCGGTGGCGGGCATGAGCTGCATGAGGCCGAGGGCGCCCTTGGGGGATTGGGCGTTGGGGTTGAAGGCGCTTTCGACCTGGACGACGGCGTGCAGCAGGGCGGGGTCGAGGCCGGTCTGGCGGGCGGCGTGTTCGATGTGGGGGCGCAGCGCGGCGGGGGCGGGGCGGGGCTGGGGTTTGCCCGTAGCGGGCGGTGGTGAGGGCTGGCCGGCGATGCGGCGGTAGCGGGTGTCGGTGATGGGGCTGTCGGAAAAATGCATGACGCCGTGTTCGTCGACGAAGCTGTAGAGCGCATCGGCGTGCACGGCCAGTGGCGTGCAAAGTGCCGTGCCGAGCAGGCAGGCGGCGGCGAAGCGGGTGATGCGCGGAGCCACTCCCGCCGTTGGATGCGGGGCTGTCGTCGTCGAGCGGGTCGAGCGTGGCATCGTCATAGGGCATGTCCCAATCGGTATCGGGATCGATGGTAGTGGATACTGCCACCGAGACCCAAGCGCGGCGAATGCTGCTTAGGGCAAAGTGGAGGTCGAGATCGTCGATCATTGGGCGTGCTCGCTGACGGATGCGGCGCGCGCTGATAGTCTGGCGTGACGTGATGACGGCAGCGTTTCACCGGGGCGGGGTTTGATGTACCGTTTGGCAGGTCAACGCGGTGTCACATTGCCCGCCTACTCTGATCGCCTTTATGGGGCAGCCTGCCTGCCCGGGAGTGTTCGAGTTCATGCGTTTCTTGCCCATCGGGTTTGTGTTTTCTTCCATGCGTGGTTTTGTTGCGGCGATGCGTGCCCGGGGGGCGGGTGTGCCTTCGGATGCGCGCTTTGGCGGGTTGAAACCCGCCCTACGGGGAGTCGCATGCGTGTCGGATGACGTCGGGCGGGTTTCAACCCGCCTTGCGGTTGATGGGGCGTCGGCTTTGCGTGCCGCGCCGCCGGCGTCGGCGCTGGTCGTGCCGTTTTTGCGTACGCGGGGGCGTCAGGCCGGCTTCACGCTGCTCGAGCTGCTGGTGGTGATGGTGATCATCGGGCTGCTGGCGGGCTATGTGGGGCCGCGCTTTTTCTCGCAGATCGGCAAGTCGGAGGTGCAGACGGCGCGGGCGCAGATCAATGCGCTGGAGAAGGCGCTGGATCAGTTCCGGCTCGATGTGGGCCGTTACCCGCTGACCGAAGAAGGTCTTGCCGCGCTCAACACGGCGCCGGCCGGTGAGCGCAAATGGCAGGGGCCTTACCTGCGTAAGGCGGTGCCGGAAGACCCCTGGGAGAAGCCCTATCAGTACCGGTCGCCGGGCGAACACAGCGAGTTCGACCTGTTTTCTTTCGGCAAGGATGGTCTGCCCGGTGGTGAGGGCGAGGCCGCCGACATCGTGAACTGGTAATGCGCTACCGGGTGAAGGCCATCGGGCAGGGCGCGGACGTGGTCGAGACGGCCTTCGAGGCGTCGACCGAGGCCGAGGCACGCCAGTTGGCCGGTGCCCGCGGGCTGACGGTGCTGGCGCTGCGCGCCGAGCGTCAGGGTGGGCGCCGGGCGCGCTTTCCGCTGTTGCTGTTCAATCAGGAGATGCTGGCGCTGCTGGGCGCGGGCATTCCGTTGGCGGAATCGGTGGACGCGCTGGCCGAGAAGGAATCCCGCCCGGCGGTGCGCGGCGTGCTGGACGACATCCGCAAGGCGCTGCGCGAGGGGCGGCCCTTGTCGTCGGCGCTGGAGGCAGCGCCGCACGCGTTTCCCGATCTGTATGTGGCGATGATCCGCGCGGCCGAGCGCACCAGCGATCTGGTGCCGGCGGTGGCGCGCTTCATTGCCTATCGCCAGCAGGTCGAGGCGCTGCGCAGCAAGCTGGTGAGCGCAGCCATCTACCCGGCGCTGCTGCTTGGCGTCGGGGGCCTGGTGGTGCTGTTCTTGCTCGGTTATGTGGTGCCGCGCTTCTCGCATATCTATGAAGACGTGGGCGGCGACCTGCCTTTCATGTCGCGCCTGCTGATGCAGTGGGGTCAGTTTGTCGAGGCCAATGCGCTGATGGTGGCGGGGGGTGTGCTGGTGGCCATTGTCGGCATCGTGGCGTTGCTGCGCCAGCCGGCCACGGCGGCAGCGGCGGGGCGCTTGATGTGGCAGATGCCGATGATTGGCGAGCGACTGCGGGTGTTTCAGTTGGCGCGCTTTTACCGCACGCTTGGCATGTTGTTGTCGGGCGGCATTCCGGTGGTCACCGCGCTGGGCATGGTGGCCGGCTTGCTGACGCCGACGCTGCGCACGGCGCTGGAACAGGCGATTGCCCGGGTGCGCGAGGGCGCCGGTTTTGCCAACACGCTGGCCGCGCAGGGCCTGGCGACACCGGTGGCGCTGCGCATGCTGCGCGTCGGCGAGCGCGCAGGCAATCTGGGCGAGATGCTGACCCGCGCGGCGGAGTTTCATGAAGAAGACACGGCGCGTCAGGTGGAGTGGCTGACTCGCCTGATTGGCCCGCTGCTGATGCTGTTCATTGGCGTGGCGATTGGTGGCATCGTGGTGCTCATGTATCTGCCGATCTTTCAACTGGCCGAGAGCGTGGGATGAACGCGCCGCAGATCCAGCCCTTTTCGCCCGACGAGCTGGCCGCCGCGCGCGCCGCCGGCGGGCGCATGCTCGACGCGCTGGCGGCCATCGAAACCGAGGCCGCAGCGTGTCTGGCGCGCTTGGCGCGCACCTTCGATCTGCCGCTGATCGGCCATGCCGAGCTGATGACGCGCGCGCCCGATTTTGCGGTCATGCCCTTCGAGCAGGCGCTGCGTCGCGAGTGCATTGCACTGCGCGGGCCCGATAGTGCGCTGGTGCTGGTGCTGGCCGACCCCTTTGACCGCGCGCTGGTCGATGGCCTCGGCGCCCGGCTGGCCGAGCCTTTTGCCGTGGCGCTGGCCGACCATGACGATATCGCCGCCTGTCTGGCGCGGCATGAAGACGAAGTGCGCCGCGCGGCCGGCTTGTCAGAAACCCGCGGCGGCGAGAAGGTCAACGGCGGGGCGGAAGACCTGTCGCTCAAGCGGATCAGCGAAGACGCCAGTCCGGTGGTCAAGCTGGTCAACTCGACGCTTTACGATGCGCTCAAACAGGGCGCCAGCGATATCCATCTGGAGTGCGTTCCGGCCGGGCTGGTGATTCAGTACCGCATCGACGGCGTGCTCTCGCGCATGGGCAGCGTGCAGGGCAGCGATCTGGCCGAGCAGGCGATCTCGCGCATCAAGGTGATGGCCGAGCTCGACATTGCCGAGCGCCGCGTGCCGCAGGACGGCCGCTTCAAGGCGCAGGCGGCGGGGCGGGAAATCGATTTCCGTGTGTCGATCATGCCCAGCATCCATGGCGAAGACGCCGTGCTGCGGGTGCTCGACAAAGAGCACCTGACCCAGGAGCTGACCGGGCTGTCGCTCGAATCCCTGGGCTTCGACGACGCGGTGCGCGCCACCCTGCGGCGCCTCGCCAGCGAGCCCTACGGCATGCTGCTGGTGACCGGCCCGACCGGCTCGGGCAAGACCACCTCGCTCTACGCCACGCTGGCCGAAACCAATCACGGGCTGGACAAGATCATCACCATCGAAGACCCGGTGGAGTACCAGTTGCCGGGCGTGCTGCAGATTCCGGTCAACGAGAAGAAAGGCCTCACCTTCGCCCGCGGCCTGCGCTCGATTCTGCGCCACGACCCGGACAAGATCATGGTCGGCGAAATCCGCGACGGCGAAACCGCCGAAATCGCCGTGCAGGCCGCGCTCACCGGCCACCTGGTGTTCACCACCGTGCATGCCAACAACGTGTTCGACGTCATCGGTCGCTTCACCCATATGGGCATCGACCCGCACAACCTGGTCGCCGCGCTCAACGGCGTGGTGGCACAGCGGCTGATCCGCATCAACTGCCCGCATTGTGTGGATGACATCACGCCCGACCCGGCGCAGGTCACCGAGTCGCGGCTCGATGATGTGAGCGCCTTCCGTTTCCGCGCCGGCCACGGCTGCGGCCAGTGCCGTGGTTCGGGCTACAAAGGGCGGCGGGCAATTGCCGAGGTGTTGATTCTGGACGACGAGATCCGCGAACTGATCGTCACCCGCGCCCCGGTGCGCGCGCTCAAGACGCTGGCCGCATCACGTGGTTTTGTGAGCCTGCGTGACGCCGCCACCGCGCTGGTGGCTGCGGGCGAAACCACTTTGCAGGAGCTGAACCGTGTCACGCTTCTGGGCTGATCCCGTGCGTCTGCACCTGCATGCTGATACCTGCGAGTTGGTCGTTGGCGCTCAGGCACATCGCCTGGCACTGGCCAGCGGTGCGCAGCCCTGGCCGGCGGCGCTGGCCGAGCGCCTGCCGCTGCGTGCCAAGGTTGACGTCTGCGTGGCGGATCACTGGCTGCGCTATCTGGTCACGCGCTGGCCCGACGCGGTACGCGCGCCGCGCGAGCGCGAGGCCTGGCTGGCGCACCAGTTCAAGACGGTGCACTGCATCGACATGACGGCCTGGACCGTGGCCATGGACACCGACCCGGTCGACGATGCGCGCATTGTTTGCGCCGCGCCGACGGCGTTGATCACCGGTTTGCACGCCCTGCTGGCGGCGCGCAAGGCGCGGCTGGCCGGCTTGACCGGGGCGTTTGTTGCCGAGTTCAATCGCCTGCGCGGGCAGTGCGCGGCGGCCGACGGTGCCTTGCTGTGCGTGGCCGCGGGGCGTCTCACGCTTGGTGTGTGGCGTGACGGGCGGTGGTGTGCCTTGCGCTCGCAGGTGGTCGCGCCCGGCGACGAAGACGCGGCCCGCCGCATGCTGACCCAGTTGTGCGCCAGCGGCGATGCGGCGCCGAGCGGCGTGCTGTACACCGTGGGCACGCATCAGAAAGTGCCGGATGGCTGGCAGCCGGTGGCGCTGGCATGAGCCCGCAGCCGATCGCCCTCGATTTTGCCCGCCGGCGCCGCTGGCCCGGTGTGCTGGGTTGGGTATTGCTGGCGCTCGGCTTGGCCATGACCGCGCTGGAGGTGAATGACTTCCTGAGCCGTCGTGCCGACCTGCATGAGCGCGAGCAGATTGTCGAGCGCTTGCGCCACCAGTTGCAGCGCGAGCGACGCCATGTGGTGAGCACGCCCGAGGCGCCGGTACGCGCCGAAGAGGCGAGCCCCGCACTCAAACTGGCCGCACAGCTCGGCCGAGACTGGCCGGCGCTGTTTGCCAGCGTGGAGGCTGCGGCCGCCGATGGCGTGACCGTGCTGGCGGTGACGCCCGATGCCGTGCGCGGCACTTTCAGCCTTTCGGCCGAAGCGCCCAGTCTGGATGGCATGTTCGAATTCCTCGGTCGGCTCGAAACCACCGACGCGCTCGCCACCGTCGAGTTGGTGAGCTACGAGCACGCCAGTGGCCGCTTTGTATTCAATCTCAATGCTCGGTGGGTGAGCCGATGACGATGATCGCTTCGCCCCGTCTCGATCGTCTGCGCGAACGGATCCTGCGCGCCGTGATGCGTGCCGGTTGGGCCGGCGCCGTCGGCGTGGCCTTGCTGGCCTTTGCGTTGGCCTTCGGCGTGTCGACCGGCAGCGAGCAGGCGGCAAAGGCCGAGTCGCTGGCGGCAGAGCGCGCGGCCTTGCTCAAGGTGGCGGCGGCGTCGGTGCAGCCGGTCTTGAGTGATCGCGATCAGCTCGCGGCCTTTTACACACGCTTTGCGCCGGCCTCCGACTTGTCATCTGTGCTGGCACAGATTCATGTGGCGGCGGCCGAGCATGGCTTGCTGCCCGAGCGCGGTGACTACCGCAGTGCCCTGGTGTCGGGCACGCCGCTGGTGCGGGTGACGGCGACGCTGCCGATGCAGGGCAGTTTTGACGATCTCTACGCCTGGCTCGGGCAGGTGCTGGCAGAGCAGCCGGGCGCGGCCGTCGAGCAGTTGTCGATCAAGCGCGAGCGGGCCACCGCTGGGCAGATTCGTGCCGATGTGCGAGTGTCTGTGTTTGTGCGGGGGGGCGTATGAGCCTCACCAAACGCCAACTCGGCCTGTGGGGCGCGCTGGCGGCGACGCTGGCGGCCACGTGGTGGGCTTCGACGGTGGACATTGAGGAGGCGCCAACGTCGGCGCGCGAGCTGCGCAGCGCCCCCACGGGTGCAGCCCGGTCGACGGTGACGGCCAAGGCGGATCTGTCGGCGCTGGGGGCTGAACGCCCGGTCTTTGCCGCGGAGGCGCCCGCAGTGTTTGGCGTGCCGCCGCCGCCACTGGCAGTGGTGCGCCAGACGGCGCGTCTTGCGCCACCCAAACCGCGCGCGCCGGCCATGCCCTACACCTATGCCGGCTCGCTGATTGACGCTGAGGGTGCGCGCACACTTTTTTTGCTCGAAGGCGAGCGTCTGGTGATGGCGCGGGTGGGCGAGGTTGTTGGGCGCTATCGCATCGACGCCTTTGATGAGCACACCGTGACGCTGACCTACTTGCCGCTGAAAGAAATTCAACGAATCCATCTGGCGACTGCCCCATGACTGTGTCTGTCCGAATCCCCCGCGTGTTTGTGTTCTTGTCATTCGTGTTGCTGGCGGGGTGCGCGAGCAACCCGGCGATGGAGCAGGCGCGCACCGAACTGGCCACCGGCGACCAGGTGGCGGCGCTGGGCCGGCTTGCCGCCGAGGTGTCGGCCAAGCCCGAGAATCGCGAGTTGCGCGCCTTCTACCTGCGCCAGCGCGAGCGGGTGGTGCTGCAACGGCTGGCGGCGGCCGAGCGCGCGAATCGCGCCGGGCAGACGGAAGAGGCGGCCCGGTTGTATGACGACATCGAGCGCTTTGCGCCGGGCGATCCGCGGGCCGAGGCCGGTCAACTGGCGCTGGTGCGACAGGCGCGTCACGCGGCCATGCTGACCGCGGCCGAAACTGCATTCAAGGCCGGCGACACCAAGACCGCGCGGGCCGAGGTGGCGCGCGTGTTGGCCGAAGACCCTGAGCACGCTGCTGCGCGGGCGCTGGACGGGCACCTTCAGGCGGCGCTGGCCGAGGCCAACCCGGCGCCCGACGTGGCGCTGCGCGGGCCCTTCGCCAAACCGGTGACGCTGGAGTTCCGCGATGCGCCGCTGCGAATCGTCTTCGAGGCGCTGTCGCGGGCGGCGGGGCTCAACTTTGTGTTTGACCGCGACGTGCGGCCCGAGGCCAAGGTCACGCTGTTTGTGCGCAACAGCACGGTCGATGAGGTGCTGCAGCTGCTTACCGCCACGCAGAAGATCGAGCGCAAGATCCTCAACGCCAACTCGGTGCTGATCTACCCCTCGACGCCGGCCAAGACCAAGGAGTATCGCGAGCTGGTCACGCGCAGCTTCTATTTGTCGAACGCCGACGTGAAGCAGGCGCAGGCGCTGGTGCGCACGCTGACCAAGAGCCGCGACGTGTTTGTGGACGAGAAGCTGCGCCTGCTGGTGATCAAGGACACCCCCGAAGCCGTCGCGCTGGCCGAACGCCTGCTCAGCTCGCTGGATGTGGCCGAGCCGGAAGTGATGCTGGAGGTCGAGGTGCTGGAGGTGAGCCGTAACAAGGTGATCGAACTCGGGCTCGACTTCCCGGACCAGATCGGTCTGGGCGCGCTCGATGGCACCGGCGTGGCGCGCACCCTGGCCAGCGGCGTGGTCGACCTGCGCAATCGCGGCGACCTGCGCCCCTATGTGGCCAACCCCGCGCTGCTGCTCAATCTGCGCCAGGAAGACGGCGACACCAGCTTGCTGGCCAACCCGCGCATCCGGGTCAAGAACAACGAAGAGGCCAAGATCCACATCGGCGACAAGTTGCCGGTGTTCACCACCACCGCGACCGCCAACGTCGGCGTGTCGGCCTCGGTCACCTATCTTGATGTGGGCCTCAAGCTCGATGTGAAACCACAGGTGCTGTTGTCGGGCGATGTGGAGATCAAGGTGGGGCTGGAGGTGAGCAACATCGTCAAGGAGGTGACCGGCCCCTCGGCCTCGCTGGCCTATCAGGTGGGTACGCGCACCGCCGCCACCGTGCTGCGGCTCAGGGATGGTGAAACCCAGATCCTTGCCGGGCTGCTGCAGGAAGAAGACCGCTCGATCGGCAACCGGGTGCCGGGGGTGGGCGACATCCCGTTGATCGGCCGGCTGTTTTCGAGCCAGAAAGACACCAATAACCGGACCGAGATCGTGCTGCTGATTACCCCGCGGGTGATCCGTAATGTGGTGGTGCCGACGGTGGCGCGGGCTGAGATGTCGGCCGGCACCGAGAGCAATATCGGCGCCGAACCGCTCAGCCTGCGGCCGACCGCGCCGGGCAGCCTGGCCTTGTCGGGCGACAGCTCACCGGTGATCGGTGGCAGCGGACCGTCGGGGCTGGCCGCGCGCATGGCACAGCGTCGGGCGCAGGCGCTCGAAGCGCGCGGTGCCGTGGCGCCCGAAGCCGTCAATCCGGGCGATGCGCCGCCGGATGAAGGCGAAGCCGAATCCGAGCCGCCTGGGCCGTCAGGCGGTCCGCTGGCGGTGAGCGTGAGCGGCCCGTCCGAGGTCACCGCTGGCGGTTCGGTGGAAGTGAGTATCGCCATCAGCGGAGGTGGTGCCATTGCCGGCGGCGAGGTCACCCTGCAATACGATCCGGGCCGCATCGAAGCGGCCGGCGCTACTACCCCGGGCACCGTCACCGTGGCCATTCCGCCCGGGCAGGACACGGTGTCGACCAGCGCATCGTTCAGCACTCGCCCCGGCAGCATCGGCACGGTGCGGATTGTCCCGGTATCGGGCAGTGTCGAGCGCGATGGTCGGACTGAATCCGTTTCGCCGTCGGGCGCGGTGAATCTGACGATCAAGCCATGAGTGGAGAGAGGCACCCACGGTCGCTGAGCTCGCGGAGGGTCAGCTTTGCACAGCCGACCCGTTCAGAGGGCGCGGCGCAGTGCGCCACGAAACCCCCGCTTCACCCCCCCGAGGGGGCGGCGCTCACGCTTGGGGCGGCCCGGCGGGGAGCGTTTTGCCCCCACGCTCACTGCGTTCGCTGCCCCCCGAGGGGGCTGCGAACGCCCTTGGGGCGGCCCGGCGGGCGGGCGGGCGGACGGCCCCCACGCTCGCTGTACTCGCGGCTCCTCGAGGAGGGAGGGCGTCGTGCTCAGTGCCTCTCCTGTAGGGCGGGTTTCAACCCGCCAGGGTCGGCGCAGGCCGGCCCCGTGCCCGACGGGCGCGTTGAAGATTCGACCACGCGGCACGCTGCGGCGAGTCGCGCGCGCTGCCGTGGCTTCACGCTGATCGAACTGGTGGTGACGGTGGCCATTGTCGGCATTCTGGCGGCCACGGTGTTGCCTTTGGCGCAGATCAGCGCGCAGCGGGCCAAGGAGTCGGAGTTACGGGTGTCGGTGCGCCAGATCCGCGATGCCATCGACGCTTACAAGGCTGCAGGTGATGCGGGGCAGATCGAGCGGCAGGCGGATGCGTCGGGTTACCCGCCGTCGTTGCGGGTGCTGGCGGGTGGGGTGGCAGACATCAAGTCGGCCGAGCCGAAGCTGATCTACTTCCTGCGCCGCCTGCCGCGCGACCCGTTCTATCCTGACATCGACACGCCGGCCGAGGAGACCTGGGGGCTGCGCAGCTACGAGAGCCCGCCGGACGCTCCTGCGCCGGGCGACGATGTGTTCGATGTGTACTCGCTGAGCGAGAAAACCGGCCTCAACGGCCTGCCGTACCGGGAGTGGTGATGCACACCGAGCGCCGCCGCGGTTGCGGCTTTACCCTGATCGAGTTGCTGGTGGTGATGGCGATCATCGCCACCTTGCTGTCGATCGCCGCGCCGCGCTACTTCGACCACCTTGACCGTGCCCGCGAGAGCAGCCTGCGCCAGACGCTGGCGGTGGTGCGCGATGCGATCGACAAATACAGCGCCGATGTTGGCCGCGCGCCTGAAACGCTCGACGAGCTGGTCGACAAGCGCTATCTGCGCGCCATCCCCGAAGATCCGATCACCGAGAGCGTGGTTACCTGGGTGATCGAACCGCCGCCGGATGACCCGCTCGGCGGCATCTGGAATATCCGCAGCGGGGCGGGTGAGCCCTACAGCAATTGGTGACAGCATGCGGCGGCTCGAAGGTGGGTATACCTATTTGATCGTGCTGTTTCTGGTCGCCGGAATCGGGCTACTCATGGCTGGCATCGGGCAGACCTGGCAAGCCCGCGCTCAGCGCGAGAAAGAGGCCGAGTTGCTGGCGATTGGCGTCGAGATGGCACGCGCCCTGCGTCACTACCACGATGCGTCGCCCGAAGCGGCAAAGGTGTGGCCGCCCGATCTTGCCTCGCTGCTTGAAGACCGCCGTTTCCCGGAACCGATGCGCCATCTGCGGCGCATCTATCGTGATCCGATGACGGGCAAGGCCGAGTGGGGGTTGGAGCGCGAGGGCGGGCGTATCGTCGGCATTCACAGCCTGAGCGATAAACGGCCGTTTCGCCGCGTCCAGTTGCCGCCGGAACTGGGGGAATCCTCCGCAAAAGCCCTGTCTGTGAAGGAGTGGGTGTTTCGGCCTGGTGCCGACGGTACCGCGCCGGTGCCGGTTAGGGATGCGCAGGTTTCAAATGTGCGAGGAGCTCTTGATCAGCATGCCGTAGTGGGTGGCGACTGAAAGGTGATCAAGTTGTTCAGGGGGCGGCGTCATATTGAAGCGCCGAGAGCTTGCGCCGCACTTTCTGGACGACGTAAAGCTTTAAATGATGGCTTCTTGCTGACCTGTCGGCGCCGGTCGTGCCTCTGCGGCTGAGCATCAAGTTGTTTTGAACATGAGCTGCGGCGCAAGGACAAGGTACTTATTGAGCCATCTGGCTTGCGCAGCGTAGAAAACCCGTAGGGCTGCCGCTATGCATAACGCTGGCGCTGCAACGAATTCCAGGCTTGAAGAAGTTGGCTACATGGAGGCTACATGGCGCGGAAAAACGAAAAAAGGGGTTGCAAGCGAGTGCCTGCAACCCCTTTGGTGTCCTGGTAGGCCGTGCGTGGCTCGAACACGCGACCAACGGATTAAAAGTCCGCTGCTCTACCAACTGAGCTAACGACCCGAAAGGAAGCGCGAAT
>JBFIJC010000004.1:0-39499 GCA_041600915.1 Nitrogeniibacter sp. | reverse complement strand
TGATTGGCTGCGCTTCCGTCAGCATGGCCGACGGCGGCCATCGTGCGGCAAGTTTGTATAATCAGCTGCGAGACGCACACATGGCGCCGCTGGAGTACCGCGTCTTCCCGCGCGCCGCGCTGCCACTCGACAAGCTGCGCAGCGATCTGAAAACCGAGGCCCCGGCGCTGATCAAAGGCTACCTGCGCGCCGGCGCCTGGGTGTGCGGCGACCCGGCCTGGGACCCTGACTTCAATGTGGCCGACCTGCCCATCCTGATGCCCATGGGCCGACTGGACAACAAGTACGCCAAACACTTCATGGAACGCCAAGTCTGATAGCCACGACCACCTCCCTGCAAAGAAGCTGGC
The DNA here is from genome assembly GCA_041600915.1 of Nitrogeniibacter sp. GTDB lineage: Bacteria > Pseudomonadota > Gammaproteobacteria > Burkholderiales > Rhodocyclaceae > Nitrogeniibacter. Next base: position 39,149 of record JBFIJC010000004.1, on the reverse strand, counting down.
GCTACGCCCGGCTCAGCCTGCACCTGTTGCAGGGCGTGTTGACCACGGCCTTGGTATTTCCCTGCGTGTCGCACGCGAGGCGCGCCAGTTTACGCCAGCGATGGTCAAAAGGCTTGTTGGCCGCGCTCGGCATCCGCGCGCACATCGATGGTGAGCCGCTGGCGCGGCCCGCGTTGCTGATTGCCAATCACGTCTCATGGGTCGACATTTTTGCGATCAATGCGCTCACGCCGAGCGCCTTTGTCTCGAAAGCGGATGTACGCCAATGGCCCGTAATCGGTTGGCTGGCCGCCATGAACGAAACAGTGTTTCTGCAACGCGGCAGTCGCGGCCATGCGCGCATCATCAATGAGGAGATCGCGGCCCGCATGGCGGACGGCAGGCATGTGGCGGTGTTTCCGGAAGGCACGACGACGGATGGCTCGCATGTGCAGCACTTCCATGCGGCGCTGCTCCAGCCTGCCATCAACGCGGAACAGCCGGTACAAGCGCTGGCTTTGCGCTACCGGACGCCGACCGGTGAATTCACCCGCGCAGCCGCCTACGACGGCGACTTGTCGGTGATGGACAGCCTGAGATCCATCATCGCCACACCCTGCATTGAGCTGCATCTGACCGTGTTGCCGGCCATGCCCACAGCCGACGCCAACCGCCGGGCAATTGCCACCGCTGCGCATGCCGCCATCTCGGCGCGCATTCAGCCATCACAGACGACCCAGTCAGCAGCCCAAACCACGCCCGGACACGATGCCGCCTAAGACGGCTTTTGGGCTTCGACCGCGTCGACCTGGATGATCTTGCCGTCCTCCAACCGGTAGGCCGTGAGCTTTCCGCCCCACAGGCAACCGGTATCCAGGCCGACAAAGCCGGGCTCGATGTGAAGATCCAGCGCCGACCAGTGGCCTGCCAGAATGGTATAGCCCTCATGCTGCCGCTTGGGCACGCTGAACCACGGCATCGCCCCCTCAGGCGCGTTGGCTGGCGGGCCTTTGTGTTTGAACTCCATCAAACCGGAGGGCGAACAGAAACGCATGCGTGTCATGGCGTTCACAATGCAGCGCAGACGATCCTGCCCGGTGAGCTTGTCCGACCATTTGGCTGGCGAGTTGCCGGCCAGATCCGCCAGAAAAGCCTGTCGCGTCGGCCCTTGCAGCACCGCCTCCACCTCTGCCGCCAAGGCCCGAGCCTGCGGAACCGTCCACCGCGCCAGCAGACCCGCATGCACCATCGCAAACCGACCTTCCACATGCATCAGCGGGCGGCTCGCCAGCCAGTCGAGCAGTTGGGCAACATCCGGCGCATCGAGGATGGGCTGGATGGTGTCATCCTTGCCCCGCTTGCCCCAGCCGGCTGCAACCATCAGCAAATACAGATCGTGATTACCGAGCACCACCGTCGCGGCATCGCCCAGTCCTCGAATGGCGCGCAAGGTTTCGAGCGACTTCGGCCCGCGATTGACGATGTCGCCGACAAACCACAGTCGGTCGCGACGGGGCCTGAATCCGATTTTCTGAACCAGCGCGAGGAGCGAATCATGGCAACCCTGAACGTCGCCAATCACATAGGTGCCCACCGGTCTCAGGCCCGGCGGGGCTCGCCGTCGGCCACCACGTTCAAAGCCGCTCGGCCCTGCATCGGCACGTATTCAGGCACCCAGCGCAGCAGCCCTTGACGCACCGCTTCATCGGCCACCGGGCCGCGCGTTTCCAGCCAGGCGCCCAGCACCGTCAGGAAATCCGGCGCGACGGATCGCGAACGGGCAATGCGCAACTTCGGATGCGGCGTCTCGCGGGTTTGCTCGGCATCGGCCAGCAACTCTTCGTAGAGCTTTTCGCCCGGACGCAGACCGCTGAATTCGATCCGGATGTCGTCTTCGGCATAGCCTGACAGGCGAATCATGTTGCGCGCCAGATCGACGATACGCACCGGGTCGCCCATGTCGAGCACAAATATTTCGCCGCCGCGGCCCATGCTTGCCGCCTGCAAGACCAGTTGGGCGGCTTCGGGAATCGACATGAAGTAACGAGTGATCTCAGGGTGCGTGACCGTCACCGGCCCGCCGCGGGCAATCTGCTCCTGGAACTTCGGAATCACGCTGCCCGTGCTGCCCAGCACATTGCCAAAGCGCACCATCTCGAACTGTGTCTTGCCGCCTTGCGAGTGCAGCGCCTCGCACACCATCTCGGCCAATCGCTTGGTGGCCCCCATGACATTCGTCGGGTTTACGGCCTTGTCGGTCGACACCAGCACGAAGCGCTCGGCGCCGTGGCGCTGGGCGCACTGCGCCACCTGCAGGGTGCCCAGCACATTGTTGCGCACCGCCTGCCAGGCATTGCCGACTTCCATCAGCGGCACATGCTTATAGGCCGCGGCATGAAACACCAGCGCCGGTTGCCACTGGGCAAAAATCTCGTCGAGCCGCTGCGTATCCTTGACGTCGCCGGCGAGCGGGACGATGACAATTTCGGGCTGGTGATTCGCGAACCACTGCTCGATGGTGTAGAGCACAAACTCGCTGGCTTCGAACAATACCAACCGGGCGGGCGAAAACCTGGCCAGCTGCCGGCACAACTCGCTGCCAATCGAGCCGCCCGCGCCCGTCACCAGCACCGTCTTGCCGCCCACCATGGCCTGCACATGGGCGGAATCGATCGACACCGTCTCACGCCCGAGCAAATCTTCGATTTCGACGGGGCGCATCGCGTTGATCGCCACCTTGCCGCTCATCAGGTCTTCGAGACCCGGTACGGTAAACGTGTGAGCGCCGGCGCGCACCGCCAGGTCAGCCGCACGTCGCAAGGCTTCGCCCGCGGCTGAAGGCATGGCCAGAATCACGTGCTGCGCCTTGAAGTCCTGCAGCACCTGCGACAATTCATCCACCCTGCCGGCCACCGGACAGCCGTACAACTCCAACCCACGCTTGGCCGGGTTGTCGTCCACCAGCGCAACCACGCGCCAGTCGGGACTGCGCTCAAGCTCGCGAACCAGCATTGCGCCACCCGTACCCGCACCGACCACCACCACCGGCTTGCCTGCCGCACGCAGGTCACCATAGAGCCGATGCTCCTTCCACATCCGCCAGGTCGCCCGGCCGCCGCCCATGATGGTGATCAGCAAAAGGGGGTACAGAATTACCATGGAGCGCGGAATGCCCGGCAAGGAACGATCGACCGCCAACATGGCCAGCAAGGCTGCCGACGACACACCAACGGCCTTCAGCACCCGTTTGAGATCGGGCAAGCTGGCGAACACCCACATGCCGCGATACAGGCCTGCCCAACGACAGGCCGCGGCATGAACGACAAGCAGCACCAACAGGCTCGCCGAAAATTTCAGGTCATAGCCTTCAGGCCACTCGAAATTGAAGCGCAGCATGAAACCGAGCGACCACGCCACGGCGGCAGTCACCAAATCAAACAGAACAATGAGCGCAGTACGGAAAGGCATGGTCGAATCTTCAATCCTGGCGGAGCGCGCGCCGCACCTGATCTGGCGCGACATCACGACGACGGATGGTCAGCCGCATTATATCGGCATGTTGCGTTGCGGCCGGCGGAAGCGGCCGGAAATACCCTTGACGGACAAACTTGTTAAGCCGCGGGCAGCTCTTCGGCCACACCGGCGCGCAGCCTCGCCGCGACCAAAACAAGGGGCAGATAGGCCACCAGCAAGCCAAGCCAAGGCGCCAGGGCGCCGCGCGCCACTGCAATTGCCAAGGGCAACAGCCAAAATAGATTGATCCCCGCCACCGCCAGGGTCACAGGCAAATGCCGGCCCGCCCGACGGACGGCATGCTGATAGGCATGACTGCGATGCGCCTCATAGACGCGATCGCCATGCAGCAGTCGCCGGATCAGCGTGTAGGTCGCATCAACGATGAACACGCCGAGCAGAATGGTCCAGCCCCAGAACAGATCCGGCGACACCACGGCCGCCTGAAAGGACAAAACGCCAAGCGTCATGCCCAGAAAGCCACTGCCGGCGTCGCCCATGAATATCTTTGCCGGCGGGAAGTTCCACACCAGAAACCCCAGCACGGCGCCCGCCAGCGACAGAGGCACCAGCGCATTGGCGTTTGCACCATGCAGCCAGTACAACAGCGCCCCGCCACCACAAACGCAAATCGCCTCGACACTGGCGATGCCGTCGATGCCGTCCATGAAGTTATACAGATTGAGCATCCACACCAGATACAACGCGGCCAATACCATGCTCACGCCACTGGCGCCGCCGGGCACACCGGCAGGCATGACCCCGGCCGGCTGCAACCACACAAGGGCCCAGACCGCCGCCCCGAAATGCGCCAGCAAGCGCCACCGGGCGGCAATATGGCGATGGTCATCAAGAAAGCCGATCAGCGCCACCAAGCCGCCCGCGCCTGCCATGGCCCAGGCGCCCGCGACATCCAGCGCGCCCAAGGCCACCAGCAAGGGCAGCACGCCGAGAAAACACAATACGATCGCCACCCCGCCACCACGCGGCGTCGGCGTGACATGCGAACTACGCGCGTTCGGCACATCCATCAGACTGCGCGCCAAGGCGTAGCGACGCAGCCGGCCGGTCAGGAAAAAAGCGCCGAAAACGATCAGGGGCAAGAGCCAGGCACTCATGGATAGATCACAATCATTTGACTGAACGGGAACATCATTGACAGCGGGCCAGGTAATCGGCGGCGACTTTACGCAAGCCTTCATCGACCGTATCCGGCGGGCACCAGCCGAGAAGGGTCCGGGCCTTGCGGGTATCGACCTGAAGCGAGCCACACAAGCGGGTCGCCAGGGCCTGCCGCCCCAAAAGGCGGGCTACGGCAGAAATCCAGCCCGATGGGACGGGCAGCAGACGGGCTTGCCGCCCTAATGCGTTCGCCACCCGAGTCAACAAGGCGGTCGTCGACAAATCCTCACCATCGCCGGCTAGAAACACCTGGTTCACCGCATCGGGGTGGCGGGCGCAGCAGCACAGCAGATCCGCCAGATTGTCGACACCTACCAGGCTGCGACGGTTGTCGATCGCGCCGAACGGAAGCGGAACACCTCGGCACAGCCAGCCCATCATCGATCGGAAATTGGCTTTGACCCCCGGGCCGTAAACCAGCGGCGGGCGAACCACCACGACCTCCAGCGCAGTGGTACGGGCCAATTCAAACAGGGCTTGCTCCGCCTCCAGTTTGGACACGCCGTAAGGATCGCACGGCGCCGGCGGCGTGGTTTCGGAAAAGGGCTGCCCGGCTTCTGTGGCCTCGCCGTTGACCTTGATAGAGCTGACGAAGACCAACCGCCGACACCCCGCCGCCACCGCCGAACGCGCCAGATGCAACGAGCCTTCAACGTTGCTGCGACGATAGGCGGCCAAGGGATCGGCTTCGGTGTCGTGCATGACATGAACCCGCGCGGCACAGTGGATGAGCACATCGACATCGCACAAGGCCTGCTGCCAGTCGGTATCTGCCCCGAGGTCGCCCACCTGGCAGCACTCAAGCCCGGCCGGCGGCGACAATGGCACGCTGCGAAAAGCGCCCCGCACCACCACACCATCTTCGTGGAGCAGACGCTTGACCACCGCCCGCCCGACGAAGCCGCTGGCGCCGGTTACCAGAACCCGCACGACGCTCAGCCCTTGCGCCACACCGTACGATTCACGTAGTCGGTGTAACTGAGAACAACACGCACAACCTGCTTGGACACCGGCCCCGCCTGATAGTCAGGCACCACCGGGATCGTGCGTCTCGCACTATCGTGCTGGGAGGTAATGACCTTCACCGCATCCAGCACGGCTTCGCGCTTGAGGCCACTCATGATCAGCGTACCCTCGTCCATGCCCTCCGGACGCTCATGCGCGTTGCGCAGGGTCACCGCCGGCAAATTGAGCAGGGAGGCCTCTTCGGTAATCGTGCCGCTGTCCGACAAGACACAAAAAGCCGACATCTGCAGCTTGATGTAGTCGAGTAGGCCGAAAGGCTTCGAGAACCGGATCAAGGGGTGATCCAGCGACTCGCCGAGCGCCTCCAGGCGCTTACGGGTGCGTGGGTGGGTAGAAACGATCAGCGGGAAGCCGTAGGCATCCGCGAGCGCACGCAAGGTGTCGAGCAGGTCCCGCAGATTGTCGGGGGTGTCGACGTTCTCTTCACGGTGAGCGCTGACAATGAAAAACTTTCCGTTTTCCAGCCCCTCCCGCACCAGCACGTCCGAGGCCTCGATACGCGGCATGTAGTAGTTGAGCACCTCTTCCATGTGCGAGCCGGTCTTGATGATCGTCTCGGGGCGGATACCCTCTGCGATCAGATACCGGCGGGCGTGCTCGGTCAGCACCATGTTGATGTCGGAAAGATGGTCCAGCACCTTGCGGTTGAGCTCTTCGGGTACCCGCTGATCAAAGCAACGGTTGCCCGCCTCCATGTGAAAGACCGGAATCTTTCGGCGCTTGGCCGGGATGACCGCCAGGCAGGTGTTGGTGTCGCCATAGAGCATCAGGGCATCGGGCTTCTCGCGCTCGAACACCGCGTCGGCCTTGGCGATTACCTCGGCAATGGTCTGAGCGGCGTTCTCGCCGGCGGCGCCAAGAAAGTGGTCGGGCTTGCGGATTTCCAGGTCGTCGAAAAACACCTGATTCAACTCGAAGTCGTAGTTCTGCCCGGAGTGCACCAACACATGCTCGACCTGGCGGTCGAGCTCGGCGATCACCCGGCTCATCTTGATCAGCTCAGGCCGGGTGCCGACCAGCGTCATGACCTTAAGCACCCAACACCTCGCGAATATAGTCGAGTGGCCGCAGCACATTCTTGACGCCGTCGACGTCGAGCCGCTCGGTATTGTGGGAGGTGTAGTCGTCCAGCTCCGAAATGCGCTGTTCGCCTTCGACGAAATACTTCTTGTAGTTCAGGTCGCGATTATCGGCCGGGATGCGATAGTAGCGCCCCATGTCTTCCGCCTTGGCCATCTCCTCACGAGACACCAGCGATTCGTAGAGCTTCTCGCCATGGCGCGTACCGATAATCTTTACCGGATTGTCCCTGCCCAGCAGCTCTTTGAGCGCCTGCGCCAGGTCGCCCACCGTCGAGGCGGGCGCTTTCTGGATGAAGATATCGCCCTGCTGAGCATGCTCGAATGCATGCAGCACCAGGTCGACGGAATCCTCCAGCGACATCAGGAAACGCGTCATGCTCGGATCAGTCAGCGTCAGCGGCTCGCCTGCCCGCAGCTGGTCGACAAAGAGCGGAATCACCGAGCCACGCGAGGCCATCACGTTGCCATAACGGGTTGCGCAGACCACCGTGCCACCTGCCGGAATGGTGCGCGACTTGGCCACCATCAGCTTCTCGGCCATCGCCTTTGAAATGCCCATGGCGTTGATCGGGTAGACCGCCTTGTCGGTGCTGAGCACCACCACCCGGCTGACACCACGCGCAATTGCCGCATTCAGCACGTTCTCGGTACCCAGCACGTTGGTGCGGACCGCTTCCATCGGATAGAACTCGCAGGACGGCACCTGCTTGAGCGCCGCGGCATGGAATACATAGTCGACCCCGGTCATCGCCTGCGCGAGGCTATCGCTGTCACGCACGTCACCGATGTAGAACTTGACCTTGTCGTTCGCCAGCGCGATCCGCATGTCCTCCTGCTTCTTCTCATCGCGACTGAAGATCCGTATTTCCTTCACGGCGGTGTCAAGAAAGCGGGTGAGCACGGCGTTACCGAAGGACCCCGTCCCGCCGGTAATCATGAGTGTCTTGCCAGAAAACATAAGCTACCTCTTAGCTGAAATTCTTCATGCGCCGCACGAGCTCGGGCCAGTCTGGTGCGACGTAACCCGTCAAATCCCTGAATTGGTCCGCCACCAGCGAACGATCAATGACCACCGAATCATCGGGCTCAATGCGGGTCGCCTTGCCATACGCCTTCGCCACCAGTTCAAGCAGATCATGCTTCGTGATCGGGGCCGAGGCGACATGATGGACGCCCGACAGCCCCGCTTGCGGGATAACGACATCGCGGACGACCCGCGAAAGCTCGACGGTCGGAAGCCCTGAAAAAACGACTCGGCGATACCCGCGAACGCTTCCTTCCTGATGCAGAAACCACTCGACCAAACCATGGTGACTTGCAAGCTCGTGCCCGATGATCGAGGTCCGGAGCGTCAGCGCATGCGCGTCGTCCGACACCTCACCGATAAACTTCGATTTTCCATACAGGTCCTGGGCATCGGAAACGTCCGATTCGCGATAGCCACCGCGCTTGCCACTGAAGACACAGTCCGTGCTGAAATGCACGAGGCGGGCGCCGACCAGGGCGCAATACCGCGACAAACGATGTGGCAGCATGGCATTGATCGGAAGCGCAACCAAAGGGTCATTCGACTCAACGAGTTGCTTGACGAGACCCACGCAGTTGACAACCACCTGAGGGCGCACGCGCTCGAACAGCGACGAGAGCGAGTCCATGTTCTCCACATCGACGCCGGCCAGAATCCGATCCCTCAAACTCTCGGCAAAATAGCGCTTTGCGCCAGAGGAGCGGACCGAACCCCAGACCTCAAGGTCCACGCTCTCCGAAAGCGTCCTATACATAGCGTTACCCAGCATGCCCGAGACGCCAAGCACCAGAATTCTCATTGCGACGATTCCCTCCGTTGTGCCGATAGTGCCTCGAGCCGGGCGATCAGATCATCCGTCAGCCCGGCAAGTCCAAAATGCTTTTCCGCATAGCGGCGCCCATTTTCGCCCATTTCACGCCTTGCGTCGTCATCCAGCCTGCAGATATGAACAACGGCCTCGGCAAGCGCCTCGCTGTCGCCCGCAGGACACGCCACGCCCGCCTTCGCCTCGACGACGACGCGCGCCCCCTCACCATTGAGCGACGCGATGATCGGTTTTCCCGCCGCCAGATAGCCCTGAACCTTGCTCGGAATCGTCTGCGCGAAAATCGGCTCATCGCGCAGGCTCACCAGAAGCACCGAGGCCGACGCGTAGATCGATGCCATCGCTGAGGACGGGAAACGCCCCGGCAGCAAGACGTTGGTCAGCCCCCTTCGCGCCACTTCTTCGGCAAGCCACGCCGACAGACTGCCACTGCCCACGATGAAGAAGCGAACGAGGTGCCCTCGCGCCGCAACATGTTCTGCCGCATCCAGTATCGTCTCCAACGACTGCGCGGTGCCGAGATTTCCGGCAAAGACGACCGACGGCGCTGCCGCGATCTCGGCAAGCAGGGCGCTCAAGGCTGGCGAGGCCGTGCTCGCACCAACGGGCTCCTCGACAAACGCGTTCGGATAGTAGGCGATACGCCCGTCCGAGGGCGTCAAGCGTTCGACGGGCTCCCTGAACGCTTTCGATGGAATGAGTATCAGGTCGGTGCGTCGATAGATGTACCGCACCACCGAACCGACCAGACCGAGTATCCGCTTGTTTCGCACGAAGCCCGTCGCAGACAGGCTTTCGGGCCACAGATCCTGCACCCAGACGACCAGCGGCGCCCGCTTCCACCAGGAAAGTAGCACCGCCGGCAATGCCTGCAAGAGAGGCGACGGGGCATACACGAAGACCGCGTCGAACTGACGACCCCGCAGCATCCACGGCCCCAAAAGTGAGGCACTGATCACGAATGACAGGTAATTCACCGCCAGCCGCAGTCCGGACTTGACGCCACGTGGCGCGAGCGGCACCCGCATGATCTCAATCCCGCTCGACGTCTCCCGGCTGGTGCGCCACGCCGCATAGCCCGGGAAGACGACACCACCAGGATAGTTCGGTTGCCCGGTCAAGACGGTGACGGTCACGCCGCGCTCTTGCATCGAGCGCGCGAGCGCCGTAATGCCGAAGCTCTCCGGCCAGAAATACTGCGTCACTATCAGGACCTTCATACGGTTCTCGGCTCCGTCAAATCAATACGGCTGCCGTGAAGCCGCAAACGGGCAATGAGCAAGCCCCACAGAAAAAATGTGATGATCCCGGGATAGGGCTGCCGCATGCCGACCTTGAGCATGTTCTCGAAAAGCAGCAAATAGAGAACCGCAAGCGCCAGCCCGAAAAGTATCGAATCATTGAGCAATTTATCGCGCCTGGCCCATAGCGCTCGCAGTGTCCACAACAGCATGCCGACCAGGGGAATAAGCGATATCGATCCAAAATTGTAGGCGGTATCGAGCCAGTAATTGTGCGCACTCGGATGCTTTTCCCGATCGGGAGGCGTCGCATGGCCCGCAAGGAAACTGTGCGGCGACTCGATCAGTCCGTGGTAGAAAAATCGCCAATGTTCGACTCGCTCAGCAACGCCTTTAGGCAAGGGAGAAGAATTCAGGCCCGAAGGAGTCGAAAGTTTGATCTGCCATGTTTCCTGATCAACGACTTGCCCTCCCGGAACGAGCTGACTCGCCAGCCATCCGGACTCTCTGGCAGCACTGAACGCCGCCAGCAGTGACAAAACCACCATCAGCAATACCGCTGTCTGAGCGCGGCCTGCCTCTCTGCGCAGATGGTAAAAGCCGAACCCTGCCAGCGCCACGACCAAGCCGAGCACTGCGGCCATCGAATGCGTCGAGAACACGTAAACAGATGCCAAGGGCATCAAAAAAAGAACTGCGCGCTTCTCAAGCAGTGTTTTGTCCCAAAGCGCGACCACCGTCGTAATAGCCAACGCCGAAACTACCATCGGAAAGTACTGGAGGTGTTGATAGATACTAAACAGGAATACATGCGGGCTTAGAACCGTATAGCCGTCACTCCAGGTCGATATCAACTGCGCAGGCAACACCACGAGCAGCATCCCGCACGCGGCCCACTGCGGGGACCTGCCGTTATTGTCGGTCATCCCATACATCTCACCAAGAACCAGCCCGAACATCGGCAGCAGAAACTGGGCAAGAAGGATCAGTTTGGCCCCTTCTTGATAAGCACTCCCATCCGCGGCGACCAACGAGGTGAGGACAAACAGGAGTGACGAGAAAAACAAAGTGGTCAGCGCTCTTGACGCCTGCCAATAATTCCCAAGCACAGCAATACCCAGGAACATGACGATGACGGATGCCGGCAGAGGGAGCTTCTTGATTGCCCCCTGAGCATCAAAAACAAACGCCAGATCCCTGAACAAACCGCCATCCAGTTGGAAGAAGACGGGAAAAACCAGCAATGCCGGAAGGCCGATCAGAAACCATTTTCGACGCTCGCCTTCAACCAAAAACCAGCGCCTTGCACTCAGAATAAAGCCGAGGTTGATAACTGCGCTCAAAAGATAGAGCCCGGCCAGCGATGCCGCTCCGAACACGTAAAAGACAAAGGGGACGCACGTCGCAATAAGCACATTGGCAAGGAGATCAGGACCAAAAGCGTCCCGCCCGCCGCCCTCGTGAAGCAGTCGGGTACGCAGCAGCATCGCAACAGTCATTACAGCGCCGCCGGCAACCGAGAGCCCCGTCGCCAGCCAGAATACAGGCGGCAGCCCGCCCTCTGGCAGAACATGTGGAAACCAGGCCGCTACAATGGCGAGCAGGCTCCCGGCGAGGATCATGCCGAGGGGTGCGGCCGCGAACTGATGGGGCAGTTTTCTTTGGCCAAATCGACGAATAAGCGTTGGCGCAAGCGCCTGCCCGAACACCGTCGGAACAAGGCTGCCGACCGCAAATGCAGTAAACAACGTACCAGCCAGCGCTTTTCCAGCGAGCAAGGTCACAGACAGCCGGAACACGAAGACGCTTGCGCCAATAATCCCTGACGAGCCGAAATGCGGCAACAGCGTGCCTAGGCCGAAATGCTGCGACCGCAGCGATAGCTTTGCGCCACGCAGCGACAACAGTGGAACAATCGCCCAAGGCATCGCGCTCAACGCCAGATCAAAGCCCATGATCAATGACGCGACAACACACGTGGCCAGCGCCAGGCCCTCGGCAACGAGGACACGCGACACTGCGGCCGCATCGCCACGAACCTCGTGACTGGCCAAGGCTATTTCACCCAGCCATTCACAGACACGCCGGACAATCAGTGTGATGGCGAGGCTGACAATCGCACCGCCGACGCCTACGCTCAGGAAATAGGTGACGAGCGCCAGTGGAACGAGTAGCGCGAGACGCGTCACCATCAGAGCGGACGCCGCCTGTTGAACGGTGTCGTCGCTCGAAGCCAGCACGACATTGCGCGCATTCGCAGAGAACGCAAAAAACAGCGCCAGGGACGCGCCCTGAATGAGCGCAATGTCTGCGGCGATTTCGGCGTGACCCGAAAGCCCGAAGACGAGCAGCAAGGCGGTCATCGAGAATGAATTGAACAAAACCGCCAAGGGAAATAGCAAGTAGCCCGAGCGCTTCATTCGGCCACCTCCTGCAGCCAGCCAAGCCACCGTGCCGACTGATTGCCGCAACGCGTCATGCCACACCGTTTCGCTGAACGCGCCGCAGCAGTCGATCGGCAATCAGAATCAGGCCACCATTGAGCACCAGAGACCCGAAAAGAAGATACGACTGCCCGGGAACATAACCGAAGCTTGCATAGCGGAAAGCAATCACCTGCGCAAACAACGCGCAGAGAACCCAGTTCGCACCGCAAAATCGATAGGCCAGGTATTCAATAAGGGCGGCCAACCACGACACGGCAAGCAGAGCCATGCACAGGAAGGGAATCGATCCCGGATAGTAGAGAAATGCAACAATGCCGGGCAAAGAGACAAAATGATTTTTTGTGCGATCGATCCCCGGATCCAGATACGGTGAGCTAATGAGGCGCTGATCGTAAAGACTTGGCGTCCCCTCCTGAAAGCGCTCCTGCCAGGCCGCCCGCCACAGATCCCACCCCTTGATATCGGATGAGGCGACCGCCATCAGCCCCTCGATACCCACCCATCGATCAATGAACAAGGGCGTGGTCATGCTCCGGGTGATCTCGGAGTTCTGAGACTGAACCCCCTCCTCGCCCGGATTGAAGGTCGCAATGCGAAGATAATTGACGGCGAGAACCGACACAACGAACACCAGGCAGAACAACGCGGTTGCCATACCGAGCCGCAAGGCGCCGATTCGTATTTTTCGGGATAGCAGTGTCTGCAGACCGCCGAGACCAATGGCGGCTGCATTCAACACCATCCCCCGGCTGAGCATCGCCGTATTTGACAAGAAGCCCTCAAATATAGGGACAACAACGGCTAGCGCTGTCAGGCGTCGGCCGAGTTCGATCTCGAAGCGCACGATCAGCGCCGAGATCGAGGCAAACCCAAACTGCAGTGCCCATTTGTAGACACCATTCAGGCCGAAGGGCAACACGGTCCCCGTGACCATTCCGCGCTGATAGATCCCGAGCCAGACATTACTCAGCGCCGCGAACAGAATCGTGACGAGAAAGACGGTCACGACGAGCCTGCGGTACTTCCGGTAGAACAGGAACAGCCCGGAGTCCGCGCAGCCAGGAGCCTGCGCCGGATAGCTGAAATAACGCTCCCGCACGAAAGTTGCGAGCAGCAATGCTGAAAAGCTGGCAGTGGCCACAAGCAGAACGGCATCGAAGGACTGCGGCGAACCATCGAATGCGCCCACGGGTTCGCTGAACGCCCCCCCAAGGAAGGCCACGCGAATGGAGAGCTTCAGCCAGAATCCGAGCCACAGGAAAATGCCGATGAAGGTGTCAAAGTACAGCGCACCTCTACGAAATCCCGCAAGCAGAAGCGCGTTCGCGGCGATGGCAAAAGAGAGATAGACCGCCCAATACCCGGAATAGCGCAAACCCGCAACAAACGACAACCCAACAACGGACGCAAGAAAAAGAAAGAGAACAACACGAATCATTGACCGACACTACTACCCGTTTTTTACCTGGCCAGGATTCGAGGCGACATGCTCCGCCAAGGCCAGAAGGCGCCGCGCCTGTGATTGCCACAAATAATGCTGGCGGATTATACGCTGCAACTGCTCGCCGGAGCGGCGCAACTCTTCGGGACTCGCGAGCAGATTCTCCAAGGCCCCAGAGAGCGCCGCGGCCGAGACCGGAACCATGACGCCCGCATTGTCGCGCGCAATCGCATCAAGACCACAGGTATCCGTAAATACTACGGGGCAGGCGCAAATGCCGCCCTCCAGAACGACGATGGACATTGCCTCGCGCCGCGAGGGTATGGCCAGCACCGTGGCCGCATGCAGCGCGGCGACCTTCTCTGAGCCACCGACGTAACCGGCAAAGTGCACCCGTCCGTCGAGACCGAGCGCAGCGACGCTCTGCTCAAGAAGCCCTCTCATGCCGCCGTCCGGCCCGGCCAGCACCAGGTGGACATCCCGAACCGATGGCGGCAAGCGTGAAAACGCCTCCAGCAAGAGATCCGGCCCCTTGATCGGGTTCAAGCGGCCAAGAAAAAGAATGAAGCGCGACGCGTCAAGCCCGAGCTTGCGGCGAAAACTGGCCACCTCCTCTGTCGGGTTGGCCAGCACATATTCGGCGGGATCAATCCCGTTTGGCACCACGACCACACGCTCAGCCGGCACCCCGCACTCGGCAAAATCCGATTTCTCTCCCTCGGTGACCGCCACGCAGGCGGCAGCGGATCGCGCCAGGCTGCCGCCGACGAGCTTGGCGTACAGCCATTTCAAGACACGAGAACGCCCAAAAGGCTTGAGCGCACCGGCCGGGCAAAAGAGATAAGGCTTTCCGAGCCGCTTGCAGACATGGAAAACCCATGCGTTGAGGAGAGTCCAGTGACCCGAGAGATAGACGACATCGGCGTCCTCCACAAGCGCCTTGAGCTTGGCGTAACGCAGGTAAGGCAGGAAGAAGCGCTGGTTCAGGCACGGGACGGCCACGACCTTGACGCCGCTGATCAGCGACGGGCGCGCCCCTGCGCCAATGCCGCCGATATCCAGCGTCAGCAAGGTGCATTCGGCACCTTCCTTCGCGAGAAAACGCGCCATCTGGAGCGTACGCTCCGCCGTCCCCCCGCCCGACACGGGATCCAGCAAGTGATTGACCAGAAGTATTTTCAAGGCCGTCCTCGCTCGATTCGGTCCGATCGGCAAAGCACCGCAAATGATCGAAGCGCGGCTTCGAAATCGATGGGGGGCACGAACCCCAATTGCCGAATCTTGTCGGCGCGATACACGCAATGCGGATCTCGCTCGCTTCGCCCGCGCAAGTGCAACAGCGCCTTCAGCACGACGGATGGAATGGGCAGAACGGGGAGCTTGCGCGCCGGAATCTCCAGCGCCTCGGCAAGAATCCTCTCAACATCCCGGAAATTGTTCAGCGCGTCGTCATCGTCGGACACATTGAACACCTCACCGCCAATGGGGCGCTCGCAATCGGCCAGAAACAGCAAGGCAGCAACCACCGTCTGCACCGGTACAAGATGCATCCTCCGCCGACCAAACAGCGATGCCCGCAGGTAGTTGGCCAGGGCCGCGCCGCCGCAGAGACTGTTCGCCAAAGCGACGAGATTCTGCCCACCGGCACCGAAAACGGCGGCCGGGCGAAGCACTGCAACCTCGCAGGCGCCCGAATCCGACGCGCGAATCGCCTCCTCGATGGCCAGCTTTCTGCCCCCATATTCATCCAGCGGGTTGCAGGGCGTCGTCTCGTCAATCATCCCGCCCAATGTGCGCCCATAGACCGATACCGTGCTGCAGTGGATCAGCCTCGCCGCATTCGCCTCGGCGCATGCCCTGACCATCGCCTGCGCTGCCCCAAGCGACTGCTCGGACGACAGGCTTTCCGGATAGGCCAGATTGATGACGGTACATCCGGGCGTCAAGAGCGAGGCCCAGCTCCCGGGCGAGGCGAGATCACCGGTAACCCACCTGATGTTGTCGGGCGCGCCGGAGCGATCCTTTAGTCCTCGCGTCAGAGCGCTGACCGCACGACCCTGCGCCGCTTGCACGAAGTGCTGCCCGATGAAACCCGTCGCACCGGTCAGAACGATATTGGAGGCCGTCATCAAACCCCCTATCGCGCGAGCAAGGCCGCCACCTGCCGCCGGACGATGTCGAGAACAGCGGCAAAGGTGGCCCGAGCCATGTTACCGCCCAGCATTTGTGCCACGTATCGTCGGGCCCTGATTTCGGCCATGGCACTGTCGCGCGTCACACCGCGCTCCGGCGGAAGGATCGTCGCCTTGGCGGTCACCGCAACGTGGTGCGTCATGCCCTTCCTCGCCCTCAGACAGGAATGAATAATGTCTTCGGAGTAGGCCTTTCCGCGGAAGGGGAAGAAGGCGTCGAGGACCAGGTCTTCGCGAAAGGACAGGGAGCACCCGCCCGGCAACCAGGCGGTCGTCACCAGGTCTTCGTCGCAGCACCGGGGGTCTACGCTGCCGCAGCCGCCGATCTTGCTCAGCGCGCCCATGCGGCGCTTTCCCCATGGCAGACCACGCACGCTCGTCTCATAAAGATTGATGATGAACCCGCGCAGGCCTGCGTCGATTTTCGACAAGGGCTCGGCGGTCACCGAATTGTAGAAAACGGCGCCAACGACATGCCCACGCCCCAACGCCACCAGCGACGCCATCAAGGCCTCGATGGCATCGCTGGCGAGCAGAATGTCGTCGTCCAGCTGCATTACGACCGGGCACGACGCCTGCCGGAACCCTTCTGCCCGTTGCGCGACCTGCCCGCGCACCTTGGTGGGCACAATGCGCACGTTGTCGACTGACAAGGTCGCCACCCGGTGCGCGTCCTCTTCCGGGATGCAGATGAGAATCTCCGTCGGCCGAACCGAGCCTCGGTTCATTTCTGCAATCGTTCGCGCAATCTGCGCCCCACCCAGCGTGGCCATGACCACGGATAACGCTGGCAAGGCCTCGGCGCTCGGATGCGTCGGTTGCTGAGGCATCAGCGGTCTCCCGATCCTGACTTGGTTTGAAAGGTCTGCACGTCCTGCCCCGCCCCCAGCGCTTCCCGCCATGCCCGCAGGGACGGGTCCAGATTGAAGTAAGGCTCTGCCGCCGCGACCGCGTCGCCGGCCAAAGCCGCTTGAAGCGCGCCAGCCAGATCGCTGGGCGAGCTTACCAATCGAGCACCGGCCAGCCCGCGCAGCGCATTGGCGTTCACCCCATGCCCGTCGGGAATCTGTATGACCTGCTTGCCCGCACAATAGGCGTCGACGGCCGCAGAGGTGATCGCACTAGTGACGACGATGTCGCAGTCCGGCAGCAATTCCTCAAGCGCCCGCTCGTCGACGCGCAAACCGATGCGCGCCGCAAAATCGGGGGGCGCGTGGTAAGGGAAGGCCGGGTGCGGCTTGAAGACAAAGCTCGCGCCGGGCGGCAGATCCGCCTCCGCCCGCTGCAGCCAGTCGAAGATCCTGTCGTTGGTCGTCGACAGAAAATCGCCGCAGATCAGCATACCTGTGCGCTCACGCCCGGGCTTGCGGTGCGCGCTTGGGCGACCTAGATGCATGAACCGCAGCGCCTCGACGTCGACGATCTTGTCTGCCGGATACGCACCGGCCAGCGCCGCCGCCTTGGCGACGGGGCCGTTCACGGCGTAGTGATCGGGCATGGGCAGGTCACTCGGTCTGGCGGAAGAATAGCTGCGCCGGTCATAAAAATACCGCAAGTCCCAATAGCGAATCGTCGAATGGGGCGCCGCGATGAGTTTGCCATGGCCGCTGTTTCGCCACGCATAAATCAGCGACATCTCCCAGGGTTGGTTCTCGCAGATATACACGCCGGCCTGCTGCCGGGGAAGGCGGGCCAGGGCCACTTCAAACAAGCCGAGCCGAAGACATTCCATCAGGGCATTGGGTCCCGACACCGACTCCGTCCACTCGTCCTGATGCAGCGGCCAAAGCTGGAGGACCGATCCCTCCGGGCGCACCTCGGCGTGGAAACCCTCAATCGAACGGACCGCCCGCTGAAGGCGCCGGTAGTCACGCCACGCCCGGACGGCCTTCGTGAGCGGCGGAAACATGTCGATCAAGCCGTGAAACTGCCGGCCGGCTGCGTTTTCCTGAAAGCGCCGGACAAGACGAAGCGCCGCGGCAAACGTCGGGACGGCAGCGTGCGGATGAAAGAAGTGAAACCAGTTGGTCCGGACCCCGTCATCGGCAAGCCGATCGACAAGAGGGCCCCAGTAGTTCGACATGAATCGACCGGAATCAATCGCCCGCCGGTCCAGATGCACCAGCACGTCAAAAAAGGACAGCGTCCCGGCGCCGGCGCGCGCGCCCGACTGACGAAAAAGCGCTGGCAATCTCGACGCGCAATACCACCCGAACGAGATCACGGCGCGCAGCCGGGGTGAAAGCCGGCCGTAGGCACTTCGTCGTGACTGCACCGCCGGCCCGGACGGCTCGGGTTGACGCCATTCGAAACGGCACTGCATGTCTGCGCAATACAACGCCAGGCATTCAGCCAGCCGTGCATTGGCCGAATACAGCACGACCGCCCGCCCCTTCTCGTTGGCCAGTAAAGTGTCCAGCGCGAGCAGTTTCATCGCATCGGGCACGAAGGATGTCGCCGAGATGCTGAACTTCTGCGCCGGAGCGGCCATCCACCAATAGCTGAGCGCCGGGCGAATCATCAGATGCTCGGCAACCGTCCTGCCGTTAACCGGTGCTTGGCCAAGGGCATGCAGCCACGCGAGATAGCGCGCCCTCAGCGCATCGGCACCGTCCTCGACGAGACGTGCAATGGAGACCATCCGCCCGCCCTGCGACGAGCCTTGCTCGAAACCTTGCCAGAGGACCGTCAATTCAAAGCCAGCGTCTGGCACACCCTCCGCGTCCCAGACCAGAACACGCCCCGCCGTGCTTTCGCTTGGCCGGCAATCACTGTCAGGCATCAAGTCCCTGCATCAAGCCCTGGACCTTCTTCAGATCCGCCGGCGTATCGACCGCCTGGGTGTCGTGCCGGGTGGGCGCCATTCGAACGCGCATTCCGTGCTCAAGCACACGCATCATGTCCACCGACTCCGCGATCTCCAGCGGCGTGGGCGCGAGCTTGGTGTAATCGAGCAGAAATTGCCGACGAAACGGAATGACGCAGACCTGCTTGCCCATCGGAATCTGATCGACCTTGCAACGGGTCGGGATCGGCTCCCGGGAGAAATACATGGCATTCAACTGGAGATCGCAGACGACCTTGATGCAGTTCCTGTCCTCGAACTCGGCCGCATCCTTGATCTTGCCCAGCAAATTGGTGACCTGAACATCGGGGTGGTCGATCAATGGCTGCACGGCCTCGGCAATCATGTCCGGATGGGTCATGGGCTCGTCGCCCTGAACCATGACGACGATGTCATATGTCGTGTTGTTGGCGCGCTCGAGCGCGACGAGCGCTTCCGCACAGCGATCGGTGGCGCGCTCGTGCTCGTTCCCCGTCATGACCGCCACGCCGCCGATCGATTCGACATAGTCGAAGATTTCCTTGTCGCAGGTTGCCACGGCGGTCAGGGTGAGCATCGGCGATTTTGCAACGCGCTCGTACACATGCCCGATCATCGGCTTTCCGAGGATCGGCGCCATCGGTTTTCCAGGAAAACGGCTGCTACCCATCCGTGCGGGAATCAAGGCGAGAATATTCATGGTTTTGTGAGTGCCATAAAGAATGGATCGTTGTCAGAAAATCAGCTCGCCGATTGCTTCCGAGCCCACTCGGCGAACTGCGTCAGCCCGGCATCGAGCATTGTAAACGTATCGATCCCGAGCACATCCTTCAGTGCCGACACGTCTGCATAGATACCGCTCTGATCTCCCGGCGTTCCGCCATCGACATAATAGGAGGCGCCGGGCACCAGGCTGCAGATGCGCTCAAGAAGCGCACCGACGGTCGTCTTGACGCCCGTTCCGATATTCAGCGTCTGGCCCTTGGCGCTTTCCAGGGTGGCGGCACGGAACCAGGCCTCGACCACATCGTCGATATAAATGATGTCGCGGAAGCGCTCGACGCTCCCCTTGACCTCAATGCGCCCTGTCTTCAATGCCTGCGCCAGAAAGATGCTCACCATGCCCTGGCGCAGATTGCTCAAATCCTGGCCAGGCCCGTAAACATTGAACATCCGGAGAATCACGGCGGGCAGCTTGCGCTGATAGACGCGCAAGTAGTCTTCGGAGGCGTACTTGCCTACCCCGTAGCAGGACAAGGGTCGGCAGGTCCGGGATTCGCTGATCGGGGCGTCGTCGACCGCGCCATACACGGACATGGAGCTCGCATAGAGAAACCGCTCGACGGAATGCTCGATACCGTAACGGATCAGATTCAGCGTCGACACCGTATTCTTCTCGAGGTCCGCGACCGGATCATCGAAGCTGATCTCCCCCGAAGACTGCCCCGCCAGATGCAGAATCCTTCGACAATCGGTCGGAATGCGTTCAATCGTCGACCGGTGCGCCAGATCGCCTTCGATGAAATCAACGCCCGGCGGAACGTTCTCGGCTTTGCCGTTCGAGAAATCGTCGACCCCGACGACCGCAAATCCCTCCTGCAGGAAGCGGCGCGCGACATGGGACCCGATAAACCCCCCGACGCCCGTGATCAGAACCCGCTGCATCTCAAGCCCCCCCATCCTTCCTGATGATGCCGACCAGCGTATCGCACTTGCCGCTACGGATCAGCGACTGCTTGTAGGACGCCTCGACATCGGCGCCAAGCTCAGGGGTGAAGCGCCCCATGCCCCCGGGCCGCCCGTCTCGCGCCCAGATCATGTGGTTGGACAGGTCGTATCGCTGGTCGCGAAGCACCTCACTGCTCTCACCCAGCCGCGTCAGCAAAAACTGCAAGGACGGCTCGCTGAAATACCAAGGATGGGCCACCGACCAGTAAAAACGCTCGAATGCCGGGATGTCATAGACCGAATACAGCGGATCGGCTGCGTTGGGGATCTCGAAAACGATTCGACCGCCAGGCTTGAGCATGGCCAGCTGCGCCTTCAGGAAAGCGCCGGGGTCTGCGATGTGTTCGAGAACAAAGAAATGGAGGATCAGATCGAAGCGCGCATCCGGCACGTCGCGCTGAAGCTCCGCGACGGACTGATAGACCGGAAGACCCCGCCCCCGCACAAACTCGCTGAAGACGCCGGACGGCTCGATACCCGTGCAGCGATGGCCGGCGTCTGCCAGCGGATAGAGCATGAAGCCGGACGAGCAGCCGACCTCGAGGATATCGACAGACGCTTCCAGATAGGGCGCCAGGTACTTCATCCGGCGCATGCGCGTCGGCTCGTTGGCAACGAGATGCTGCTCGGTTTTCAACCAGCCGCCGGACTCCCCCGACCGGCTCGCCATGAAGCCCTCGAACTCGGCGGCATAGAATCGCGCCTCTTCATCCGGTGTCAGGCCCGGGAACTGATAGCGAACATCGCACGCCGCGCAGTGAAAGAAAGCACGCGATGCAGACGCATCGCCATACACATGGCGCGTGACGACCGACTGCGATTCTCGCCCGGCCGAACATAGCGGACACCGATCAGGCAATGCCATTGACAACTCCTCTTTCCATCGTTTGCTCCGTACCGAGCTGCTTGACCACCCTCGCCGGGTTTCCTGCCACGACCACGCCAGCAGGCACATCCGTGGTGACCACGGACCCTGCGGCAATCACCGCGCCTTGCCCTATGCTCACACCCCGAAGAATCGTCACCCCGGCCGCAACCCAGACATCGTCGCCGATAAGTATCGGCCGCTCCTCGAGCTCGATCTGCTCGGGGAAGGGAAAGCCGTGCTTTGCCATGTACTGCTGATGACGTGTCTGTGCATTCAGCGGATGGGTGAGGTTGTCGCAGATGAAACAGTCATGCGAGATCAACACCCGACGACCGATCTCTACCCGCGACAGCGCCCA
The DNA here is from genome assembly GCA_041600915.1 of Nitrogeniibacter sp. Taxonomy (GTDB): domain Bacteria; phylum Pseudomonadota; class Gammaproteobacteria; order Burkholderiales; family Rhodocyclaceae; genus Nitrogeniibacter. The sequence goes on along the minus strand of JBFIJC010000004.1, from coordinate 17,415 downwards.
TATCCGCGTTCCCTGCCCCACGTAGCTGCAATCGCCGACGGAGATGACGCCCTTGTTGAAGAAACTGTAGAGCTCGCCCGCACAGATGACGTAGTCGCCGAGAACGATCTGCCCCGCGGCGTCCTTGCCGATCAGGATCTTCGACAGGATCGCGCTCGAATGCGCCCCCTGACGATACCGCCCGCCAAAACGCCTGCTCTGATAGAACCACAGCCTGAGCCTGCCGCGGATGCCCATCAGGACATGCTCTGCGGGTTTGTCGCCGACGCTCTCAGAAACACCGCATCGATCGAATAGGCCAGAAACTGATATCCCTCCGCAACGCGCTGCGCAAGCTGCTCAGGATCGGGCTGAACGACGTGGATGCCGCACGGGGTGGGCGATGTGCGGCAGGCGTCGCGAATGCGCTCCATGACCGCGACAAACGCCGGCTCCGCAAATTGACCGGTCAGACCCATCGATGCCGAAAGATCGTACGGGCCGATCAGTATCGCATCCAGGCCATCGACCGCCAGAATGTCCTCGAGGCTCTCCACCGCGCGGACATGCTCGATCATCGCGATCAACAAAGGCGCCTGGGCCTCCTCGGCATAGGTCTCAAAATCGGCGCCGAACAGGTTCGCACGCGAAAAGCCCACACCTCTCAACCCTGCCGGCGGCCAGCGACACGCATCCCTTACCCGCGTCAGCTGCTGCGCGGACTCCACCATCGGAATGATGACGCCCCCCGCACCGGCATCAAGTGCCTGCTTGCAGTCCTTGGTTTCGCCCTGCGCCAGTCGCGCCATCGGCAAGGTGCCGCCCAGTTCCAGCGCCCGATAGATATCCGGAAGCTGATGGGCGCCTATCGCACCGTGCTCCATGTCGACGGCGACCCAGTCGTAGCCCGAGCGCCCCAGAATTTCAGCAATCGACGGATGGGGGATCTGCATCCAGCTACCGATGCTTGCCTTGCCGTCGCGCAGTGCCTTGCGAATGGCCCCTATTTTTTCCCTGCGGTTCATCATCCGGAAAAATCCTCTACAAATGCGCCACCGTAGTCGCGAAATACCTGCTGATTGTCGACATGCCGGCGCAGCAAAAAGGGCACTTCGTTCTGCCTCGCGGCCTCAAGGTCTGCCGTCGCGTCTCCGACCATCAGCGCTTCCGACGCGCGCACACCGCGATGGGTGAGCACCTGCCGGATCGCATCGCCCTTTCGGGTCGGCGCGCCAAAAACGGCCGAGAAGCAGCGGTGCAGATCCATCGCCTGCAAAATCGCCTCGATCTCTCCCTGCGGCGTCGCGGTGACCAGCACAAATTCCTGCCCATGACGGTTGGTGCGCAGGTACGACTCGACCCCCGGCACCCAGGGCGCCGCCACCACGCAGCCGAGCACCGCCTGCGAAAACCGCTGGCAGTAGTCATCTACGCTCGCGTCAGTCACGCTCTGGCCGGCCCATTCCAGATAGCGCGGGATCTTCTCGAAACGCGACATGCCGCCATTCGCCAGATGGTGTGCCCGCACGCGCGCCGCCACCTCGGCACCGAACGGCGAGAACAACTGCACAAAGGCTTCCGTCTTGACCGCCACCGATTCCTTGATGACGCCATCGAAATCCCAAAACACCAGCCGCGCCCGGATCAACGCATCAATCAAGACGGCTCTCGCACCCAGATCTGGTTATAGGTATTCTGGAAGCCGGTCGTCGAGTTATCGATCATCTCTGAATGGAGCTTGTGCTTCATCGTCAAGCCGGCGGCCTTGAGCAGTCGCTCGCAGCCCTCCGCCTGCTCCTGGAAGTCGTCATTCACCTCGATCAGAACTTCCTTGACCGCCTGAAGTACGGAGGCGCCTCCCGACAGGATCAGATGCTCGATACCGTCGACGTCCATTTTGACAAAGTCGGGTTGTGGAATCCCCAGCAGATCGCGCGCCGCGTCCATTGGCAGGCCCATCGTCTGGAACTCGAACACGCGCTTGATCGCCTCACCATCCCAGCCATACGCCTCGCCGAACGTCGACAGCGCACCGCCCCACTCCGTGGTTGTCATCCGCAGCGTGTTGGATCCGACGGCGTTGCTCAAGGCAAATGGAACGATGCAGACCTGGGAGACGAGCCCGTTCAGGTGCACGTTTCTTGCCAACAGCTCGAGATTGAACACCGACGGCTCGAACGCCCACACCCGGCACTTGCGCCGCGCCGCTGCATAGACGGCGTACAAGCCGATATTGGCGCCCACATCCCAGACGACCGCCCCCTCGGGAATCGCATCGATCCATGCGAGGGTTTCCGGCTCCTTCGTGGAGAACGTCTGCGCGCGCCAGTCACACAGTGCATTGGGGGTGGCAAAGCGGAGTTGAACGCCCTCGTGCACAAGCTCGCGGACCTCCTCCATCGACGTGTCCAGTATCTGCTTGAAGACATATCGGCCAACCTGGGTTCGTCCGCCGGTAGCGAGCGAATATCGTATGGCCCCTTTCAGGGCCTGCTTCAACTGGGCTTTCACGCTTTGTTCCCCTCATTCGAAATGCCGTTCTGCACTTCGCCGATCAGCTGCAACAGCCCCTGCCCCAGATCGACATGCATGGGCGGCACATACTTACGGCCAAGCTTGGGCTGATAGGCATAGGGCGTCCTGACGTAATGCCCAGCGTATTCGGTTTCCTCGAACTCCACCGCCTGGGGCATGCCAAGAATCTCGGCCAGCATCTTCAGCAGGTCCATCACACGCATCGGTTCCTGCCCGGTCAGGACGACATGCTGGTTCCTGAATTCGTCGCCGAGCGCTGCGACACTGGCGCGGGCCGCATCCTCTACATGAATGTATTCGCGCATCGCCTCGGCACTGCCCGCATAGCGGATCCGGCCCGTCGTCAGCGCCTCGTTGACGATGCGCCACAGACCGTTCTGCTCATCCGACCTCGGGCCGTACAGCGAACCGTAGCGCAACACCGTGTAGTCGAGCCCATAGGCCGCCTGATACTCCTCGACGTAGTGCTCCGCAGACTGCTTGCTGCAACGATAGAAGCTGCCCTCACGGCTATAGACGTACACCGTGCTGGCGTACATGAACCGCCGGACGCCGTTCTGCCGGCACGCCTCGAGCACATTCGCATTGCCAAGCACGTTGATGCGAATGGTGTCGAGCGGCTTGCCCAGGGCCTCATTCAGGTCCGCCAGGGCCGCAAAGTTATAGACATACTCACAGCCGGCGATTGCCGCCGACAGTTTTTCCGCATCGAGCAGGTCGCCGACCACCATTTCTTGGCCTGGCCGCAACCACGGCGAAGGCCGCCGATCATAGATCGAGACACAATGCCCCGCCGCGCACAGCGCATCGGCCACGTGGCTGCCGAGAAATCCGGAACCCCCAATCACACATACCCGCGCCATCTCAGAGCCCCTCCCGCTGAACCTGGAATTCCCCCTCGGGCACCAGGCCTTCAAGTGCTTGTCCGGTCAAATACCGTATCGCTTCCTCGGTCGCCTCGATCTCCATGCGCGTGCGGCAATCGATCGACATCGACCCCATGTGCGACGTCAGCAAACACCGCTCGATCGACGCCAGGCGGCCCTGGTAGGGCTCCTCACAGAATACGTCCACGGCGGCACCAGCCAGATGACCCGACGCAAGTACGTCGGCGAGTTCGTCTTCATTGATGACACCACCGCGTGCCGTGTTGATGATCATCGCATCCGGCTTCATCGATAAAAGATGCTCACGGCGAACCATGTTTTTCGTCTGCGCGGTCAGCGGAACATGCAGGCTGACAATATCCGACGCCTGATAAATGACGTCCTTATCCACCTGCTCGACAGCCGCGATGCCATCGAGCCCGCAGGCGGTGGGATTGATGTCGTTCACGAGCAGGCGGCCGGCCCCCAGCGCCGCAAGTTGCTGCAGCACACGCCCGCCGATCCGCCCCGCACCGACAATGCCGATCGTGAGATCAGCCAGGCGCCGGCCGAAGAAGCGCTGCCACTCGCCCTGATGCATCCGGGCATTGGCGACATGGATCGATCGCATCAGCGAAAACATCAGACCAATCGTCAGCTCGGCCACTGCCGGCGCCGGGGCATCGGGGGTATAGCTCACCTTGATGCCGCGCTGCTCGGCAGCCATCAGGTCGACGCTGTCCAGCCCTATGCCCACACGGGAAATCAGCTTCAATCGCGGCGCATTTGCCATCACCTTCGCGGTGATGGGCTCCGTGCCGGCAATCAATACCTCGACGTCGCTCACCATCCCGGCGAGTTCGTCTTCCTTGAGCTTGCGGCCAAGCGGATTGATCAGATACTCGATCCCGTTCGCCTCGAGTTGCCGGATCGGCAGATCGTTCTTGTCCCCGAACGGAACGGTGGTGATCAGGACTCTTGCCATCTGCACTTCCTGTCAATCAACATCGGATTTCTCATCAAAAAGGCGTGTCCAGCAGCCAGGTGGCATGACTCACCAGGCATGCCGGCAACACATGCGAATTGTCTGCCTCGTCAACGACCCGCCGCAGCACAGCGGCTTTCGCCTCGCCGTTGGCAAGCACAAAGACTGACGAGGCATGCGCGATCACCCGTGGCGTCACGGTCAGCCGCGCTCTGGGCGCCTTGGTGCCGATAACGGCGACGACCTTCCGCGTGTGTTCGTCGAGGGCTTCTCCCCCCGGAAACAGCGAGGCGATATGTCCGTCCTCACCCACGCCCAGCAACAAAACGTCGATTTTACTCGGCAAGCGGCCCTCATAGTGCAAACACGCGCCCTCACGGTCCGGGTCTTCCGCCGCCATGCGGATCACCGAGCAGCCAGACGGCACCCCCCCGGCGAACAGCGTGCGCATGGCCAGCCCGTAATTGCTGTCTGGATCGTCGGGCTGCACGCAACGTTCGTCGCCGAAAAAGAAGCTTATGCCGCGCAACTGGTCGAAATCCGGCAGCTCCTGCCAGGCGCGGTACAGGCGCTCTGCGCTCCGTCCACCGGTCAGCATGACCGCGCAGTCGCCCTCCTGGCGGCAAACAGCCCTCACGGCATCCTGAATCAACCGGGCAGACCGTAGCGCCCATTCTTCCGGACTGAACTGAACCACATGCATCCCGGTGCTCACCTTTGTGCAGGGCGGTCGCCCTGGCGTTGGGCCCGCAACCAGGCATCCAGCTCAACCGGCCCGGACAGGACCGGAATGCCATGGGCTGCGCGGTCATCGGCTTGCACCGACCCCGTCGGATCGTAAAAGGCGGACGGCTTTCCCATCTGTCGTGCCAGCAATGCCGTCGAGGTAAACGGCAGCGATATCGTGACGGTCGCCGCCTCGATCACCTTCATCGCCGACACGGCCGGATCGACCAGCACGACGTTGTCCGCAGTACCGAGACGCTCGGCGCAGGCGCGGTATCGCGGATGCGCGGTGCGCCCGATGTTCCGTTTTCGTTTCCACAGCATTCGCCCCTGATGCTGCGATGCCGCTTGCCAGATATGCTCCAGGAACGCGTTCACGGTTTCTGAAACATAGAATTCGGTATCGAGCCCAAGGATGCGATACCACGACGACCGGGTCGGCGTGACGTCGAAGACCGCAACCGAAAAGCCGGGTGCCTCAGGCACATCCTCGGCATGCCCCTGAAACCAGATCGGGCCGACCACGTCATGCTGCGCGGCCCCCGCCGTCGCCCGGCAAACGAAATCGGCCTGATAATCGTCCCACACCAGATAGCGCGGCCAGTTCATCGCGCGGTAGCCGTAGTACATCGGCGGATATCCGTCTGCACGCTTGAAGGGCTCGCTGTTGGTCGAGTAGAAATACATCACGATCTCGCTGCCCTTGCGCTCGGCCTCATACGTCCACAGGGGGCGGTAGATCCAGCCGCTGTTGTGGAACAAATATGTCGTCGCGAGGGTATCGTCGGGCACATGGCGCGCCTGGGCCGCAACCGCGGCATGGCTCAGCATCACCGCATGCCACCACCGCCCACGCAGTGCGTCAAACGCCGACCGCACAATGGCGGCAAGACTCCAGCGCAGATAGGCGCTGATTTCCCGCCCGCCCGCCAAGGGGGGCAGCGGGCTTTTCTGCGGCGAGACATCCAGACCCGCCACCTCGATCCGGGGCGCACTGAGCACACCATGCCTGACGGCGGATATCGCCGGATTCCGGCCGGACCACTGCGCGTACCAGGACACGACATCATGGCTTGGCCGCTCAGCGCTCGACGGCAAGTTGGCCGCCGACAGATCTAGGAAGTAGGCATAGCGCGTTCCGTCACACTTGCGCGTCGCGCCGAACCGAAGCCCTTCGAGCATGATCCGGAATGTTCGAATCGTGCCGTAACCCCACATTCCGAAAACATAAGCGCCCCAGTAGAGCGCGCACCGCCATTCGGACACCCGGAACCCATGCTGTTCGACAATCCGTCGCCAGTCACGCGGCATGGGATAGGCAATGCTTTTTCGGGGGTTCGCGGCAGCCATCAGCAGCGTGCGATTGAGATTCACGCCACCGAGCTGGATCAGCAGATACTGCCGCAGCGCCAGATCGGCCGAACCGGCGGCGGCCCCCAAGACGGCCACGCTGAACTTGCCTGCACAGTCGCGAATCGGCACTTCGGTCAGATCATGCTTGACCTCGCCGATCACCCCCAGCCGCGACGCGGCCTTCAGCGCACGATAACCACGCATCGTGGTCCGCAGGCGCTTGCGGCGCCACGCCGGGGTGCCGGGGATCAGGGAAAGAAAATCGAACATAGCTGAGGAATTCACATACGGGGCCGGCACGAAAGGCGATGTCGCGCGCACGCCCCTGAATCAGGCACGAGCGGCGTAGACCTTCACCGTTGTCGGAGCACCTTCGAGCAGGTACTTGCCAGGAATGTCGAACACCCACGCATAGCCGGCCGACAGAAAAGCGCGCTGCGATGCCACATTGGCTTCATAGGCGCCGGCTTCGATCCATCGCAGCCCGAGCGCGTCAATCGCCCAGCGCGTTACCGCGCCGATGGCAGCAGCGCCCAGACCCCGCCCCCAGCAGCGCGGGTCGAAGAGACAGATGCCGATATGCGCCGTACCATGCCGATGCTCGACGCCATGCAGCCTGACGGTCCCCACATGGTGAGCACTCTCATGCGTCCAGATGCCCCACAACACGGATGAGGGTGAGCGCCGGTCGGCAGTGACAAAATCACATACCGACTGAGCCGTCTGCACGCTCGCCTTGACGCCATCCAGATAGCAATTCACCTGCGGGTCGTTCAGGCCATCGACGTAGCCTTGATGGACATCCGTCTCGACCAGCGGGCGAAGGAATCCGCCATCGATCGACAAGCTCACCTCAGGCGTCATTCGATCAGATCCCACGTCAGCGCCGTGCCGCGCGCCACATCGCGGGCAACCCGCTTGCCGATGAGCACATCGAGATATTTCGTGGGCAGCCCAAGCCCTGGGCGAATGGCGCGGACATTCTCGCGGGTGAGCACCTGCCCGGCCGCCACCGCTTCGACGACATACAGTGAACGACGATACTGGAGCGATTTTCGCTCCGCTTCCGTCGGGCCGTAGCTCACGCTGCCAAGCGCCTGCCAGGCACGCTCGGTGGCCTCAACCAGGTCGGTCAGCTCGGCCGGCTCGATGGAAAAGGCGCTGTCGACGCCGCCGTCGGCGCGACACAGGGTGAAGTGCTTCTCGATCACCGTGGCCCCAAGGGCAACACTGGCGACGGACACCCCGGACCCCATCGTATGATCCGACAGCCCCACCTCGCAGCCGAACAGCTCGCGCATGTGCGGAATCGTCCGGATATTCGTATTTTCGGCCGTCGCCGGATACGTGCTCGTACATTTGAGCAGAATCAGATCGCGGCAGCCCGCCTCGCGCGCCGCCCGCACGCTCTCGTCAAGCTCGGCCGCCGTCGCCATCCCCGTCGAGATGATCAGCGGCTTGCCCGTTGCGGCGACGCGCCTGATCAGCTGAACATCGGTGTTCTCAAACGACGCGACCTTGTAGCAGGGCACATTCAGCGACTCCAGAAAATCGACCGCCGTCTCATCGAAGGGCGAGCTGAACGGGATCATGCCGAGCGCCCGGGCACGGTCGAAAATCGGCTGATGCCACGCCCAAGGCGTAGCGGCCTCACCATAGAGTTTGTACAAGGACGAACCCGCCCACAGACTCTTGCTGTCGGAAATATGGAACTCGCGTTCGTCCAGATCGATCGTCATCGTATCGGGGGTATAGGTCTGTATCTTCAACCCATGCGCCCCCGCCTTCGCTGCCGCGTCGACAATCTCCAGCGCCCTGTCCAGGGACTGGTTGTGATTGCCGGACATCTCGGCAATGATGAACGGGCTCTCGCCCAGGCCGATCTTGCGACCTGCAATACTGATCATGCTCATACTCCCAAATCCTTGACGACCGCAGCTTCCTGAATGCGCACCATCACCTGACCGGCCGCAATCTCAGGGAAACGAACGCTGTTCCCCTGCAGCTCCTCGAACGCCCAGACTGCATCGGTGAAGCCCAGGCGATGGCGCATCAACACCGTAGACGAGAAGCGGGGGTTGATCTCAAATACCCGCGGCCCCTGATCGGTCAGGCGCAATTGCACATTCATGCTGCCTCGCAGATCCAGCTTTTCTGCGAGCACCTCGCACACGCGCGACGTTTCAGCATCCTCGATCACCTGCGCCCAGCCGGTAAAGCCGCCGGTCAGCCGCCTGAGCATCAACAGGCTGGCAGTGCGCCCGTCGCGGGTCCGATAGACCGCGCAGGTCACCTCGCGGTCGGCCGGCTCAAGCAACTCCTGATAAATCGCCTGGGGATGCCGCTGAGCCAGGTAAGCCGCTTCTACCTTGTCGCGAACGATGAATACTGCCCGCGAACCGGAGCCAAAACGGCTCTTCAGAATGCACGGATAGGCGTGCGGCTCGCCCTCACTCACCGCGATTGTCCACGGCGCGGGCAAACCAAAGCGCCGCATCGCCTCGACCGTCGCCAACTTGTCGAGCCCTGCCGCAATGACCGGCGCGCCCGCCGCCACGCAGCGCGACGGCCCGAGCTCCTCGAGCAATCCGCCGAGCACGTCCAGTTCCGGCTCGGACATGGGCAGAAACGCTTCGATCTGGTGTGCGTCGAGCAGGTCACGCACAGCGCCGACATAGGCCGGATCGCTTGCCGACGGCAGGATGAAAAACGCGTCAACGAACAGACGCCCGCCATGCTGCGTGTGCGTATCCGTTCCATACAGCCGGCACGATGGCCACTGCGACCTGAGAATGGTCGCAACGCCTTGGGCAATATCGCCACCGATGCCGGTAATCAAAATTGATTTCATGTCCGTCCCAATACATCTGCCAGGTAAGGCAACTCCGGATGCCGTCTTCGTGCCTCAGCCTGAAGCGGAGCGTAATCATAACGCTCGCAGTGAAACGACACCTCCCCGCTCCCGGTATCGTAAAGTGCCCAATGCGCTCCCGGCTGACGATTACGCGGCTGGCCCACCGAGCCTGGATTGATGAGCAATGTCTTCTCTCCAAGAACGCGCCGCATCGGGTAGTGCGTGTGTCCGGTCACCACCAGATCGAATTCGGTCAGCGCAGGCACATCAAACGCAGCCAGGTCGCCGTCAGGATAGACATAACAATCGAGGTCGTGAGGCGCCCCGTGACACAAGAGAATCTTTCGACCGTCGAACGCGAGCGGCAGAGGATGCGGCAGGCGGCACAGCGCGTCGACCTCAGCAGCGGATAGCTGCGCGATCGCCACTTCGATTCCGGACCCATAGCGACGACCGACCGCCGCAAGCGCTTCCGGGTCGCGGCGGGACTGGCACAGCATCTCTTCGTGATTGCCGCGCACCATGTACTTCTGCCACGGCTGAAGCAACTCGAGGACTGCCTTTGGCGAAAAGTAGTAACCCACCAGATCGCCGGTCAGCAGCAGCGCATCCACTTGCGCGCGGGTGGCGGCGTCCAGAACCGCCTCAAGCGCGAGGGAATTGGCGTGGATATCGCCGAGCAAGGCCAATTTCATTGCGTCAGATCGGCGCGCCTGTCTCCGCGCACGACGCTGAAGCCGCTCGCCTGAGGCAGTTCTGGTGAGGAATCATGCAAGATCTTGGTCGCTCCTGCACCCGCGCCCAGCACCGACCCGGGATTCATGGTTCCGCCGAGCGCTTGAGAAAGCATGTTAAATCTCGACCAATCCCCAGCCGACCGGCAGCGGCCCAGAACTCGAGCACGGCGTCCGTCGGCTGACGATGAATCAGATTTTCGAGTTGAACACGCGCCCGATGGGCCGCCTTGCCCAGCGTTCTGTCTCGCACATAGTTCGAGCCGCTGTGAAACAGAAACCAGTCGATCGGAAAATCGCCGAGCAATTCCGCGCAATCCCAGCCCGTACCTTTGGCCGTCGCCGGCAGCGACACATGGTCAAAGTAGGACAGATGATCCGGCAGCGCGACCCAGAATTCCTGATCAATATGACCCAGCGAAAGCGCCTCCCGCTGCAGCGCCGAGAAATCATTGGGCACGGTGATCACCGCTACGCCTTCCTGCGAGAGCAGCGATTTCAGGGCGACGAGCAGCGCGACCGGATCAAGGACATGTTCGAGCACGTTCTGCAACCAGACGACGTCATACTTTCGGTCCGCCGCGATTTCCGCATCGAGCAGCGCGAAGACATCGCCGGCGACCAGCGCATCCCGGCAAGCGGGATTCTGGGACTCGACACCGGCTGCGCTGAAATCGAAGCCTTTTACGGACCAGCCCTGCTCACGAAAATAGGCCAGGGCAAAACCTTCGCCACACCCCACATCCAGCATCGTGCGCCCTTGAGGGGCGATGCGTTGAAGCACGGCATGGCGCTGCGCAAGCTTCGCCCGAAAATAGGCGCGCTCCTCGTCGCTGTACTGGAGCTCGTAGCTGCCGCAGGCTTGCTGGTAATACTTGTTGGCATAGTAATCGCTGAGCGCCTCGGCGCTCGGCTTGTCGGCCAGCGTCCAGAAACCGAGCGGATGTTGCGTAAGCCTCGTATCCATCAGCCGCTTAACCTCGCATTCGTGATTTCATTCATGGCGCGAATGATCAACTCGGCCCCGTTATTGGACGCGTCGATCAATTTTAACGCCTCGGCGGACATGGCGACGAGTTCATCTGGCCGATCCAGCACGCCGCGGATTGCCGCAGCATAGTCAGCAGACGACAGATTACTGGCCCAGCCGAGGTAGGCGATCGCTCCCGTCTGTGCGACGTCTTGCGTCGTTTGAAGCTGATTGTCGGCAAACACCACGGTCAGGGTCGGCAGCCCCAATGCACAGCGCTCCCACATGGCCGCGCCCCCGGCGCCAACGCCCAGGTCGGCCGCCGCAATCAATTCGGCCATGTTCGGAATCTGGCAGTGAAAGCTCGCCCACGGACGGGCATCGCAGAACAGCCGAACGTCCTCCCGGTGCGGATTGACGCTGCCAACGACGGCATCGACGCGAATATCGGGGCGCTGCAGGGTGTCGATGCCTCTCAGGACGCGCAGGGTCTGGTTGGTCGGATCGGAGCCGCCAAAAAAGACGAGGATGCGTCGAACGGTTCCGTCCCGGCGTCTCAGCCCCTTGCACGCATCGGAGAATTCGGGGCGCAGCAACACATGCGCAGGTCCGAGCAGACACCGCGTCGAATCGGCGACCCACCCCACATAACGCGACTCGAATCCGGCATAGAAATTCTGATCAAGCAGGAGGTCGCAGTCATGCGCGCGGTTGGCAAGGTCGTCGATCACCATGATCTTGCGCGCGACCGGTCGCATCAGGGCTTCCCATCGGGCATCGAGGCCATAGTGATCTACGACAAGCCAATCGACGCCGCCCTCGAAGCCTTCCTCACGCCCGAGCGCAGCGAGCGTGGCGGTCGCGTCAGTCGCGGCATCCGCCGTGTCCGTGCGAAGCAGCATGCACGAATAGCCGCGCTGCCGGATCGCATCGATCATGGCGCCCGGCAACGCTCTGCAGATAAAACCAGGCCTCGCGCCACCCGCCGCCAACTGATCTGCGAGCGTCAGGCAGCGCATGACGTGACCGCTGCCAATATCGACCGACGAATCCGTTCTAAAGACGATTTTCACAAGCTTGCGTGCAAATCAGCGAACCTTGAACAGGGGCTCAAGCGGTTCGCATCTGAGCGCCGATTCAAGCGTCCCGCGCCTGACCACCTCCGCAAGCATCGGGATCACTTCACTGTAGGCCTGCTGCAACTTGCGCAGATCATCATCGGTGTGGCTGTAGCTCATGTTGTGAGTGCCGATGGTGAGGATGCCGCGCGCGAACATCTCCTGCAGGAACAAGGTCTTGATCTGCCACATCGAATAGTTGCCGCAATCCTTGATCGTGAAGAAACTCCAGGTGGGGTTTCCGGCGACCCCGAGAAACTCGGTCGCGTCGGCAGCGGAAATGATCGCCTGCAGCTGCTCGACGATCGTGCCCCCCTGCCGGTATATCGTCTCGATGACGGGCTCGCGTTCGAGCTTTTTCATCGTCGCCAGCGCGGCCGCCAGCGAGAGGGTTTCACCACCGAAGGTGAAGGAGAAGAAGACTTCCTCCATGAGCCGCATTACGTCTGCCCGGCCAGCGACCACCGACACAGGATAGCCATTGGCCAGCCCCTTCCCGAAGGTGGCGAGATCGGGCGTGACCCCGAACAGTTGTTGCGCGCCGCCGATGGCATAGCGGAACCCGGTGACCGTCTCGTCGAAAATCAGCAAGGCGCCATGCTTGTGCGCCAACTCCTTGACCGCCTGCAGGAAGCCCGGCTGCGGCTCCGTCAGATTCATCGGTTCGAGGATCACCGCCGCGATATCACCAGGAAGCGCCTGAAACAGCTTGTCGAGACTCGCGATATCGTTGTAGCTCCACGCATGGGTCAGCGACCGGGTCGCAGCCGGAACGCCACGATTGCGAGGCGTGCTGCCGATGTACCAGTCCTGCCATCCGTGATAGCCGCACACGGCCACGTGATCGCGGCCGGTGAAGGCCCGCGCAAGGCGGATTGCACCCGCAGTCGCATCGGAGCCGTTCTTGCCAAAACGAACCATTTCGGCGCATGGCACGAGCTCAACGAGCTTCTCGGCGACTTCCATTTCAATCGGGTGCGGCAGGGAGAAGATCACGCCTTCCTTGAGCTGCGCCGCCACCGCCGAATCGACATCAGGGTCCTGGTAGCCCAGGGTAATAGCCGCCAGACTGTTGATGAAATCGACGTACTCGTTGCCATCGACATCCCAGACTCTGGAGCCGACACCCCGTTGAATGAAAAACGGCGAAACCCCCAACGGGTATTGCGTCTTGCTCTTGCTGAAGGTCTGACTGCCCAGCGGAATCGTGCGCAGGGCGCGCTCCAGAAGTCTTTCCGAATTGTGGTATGTCCGCATTTGATTTGCCTGTCTAAATTGAATCCGGGGCCCGGTCAGGCTTGTGCCATCAGACGAAACAGCCGCTCTGCATAGGCCAGGTCGTCCGGCGTGTCGATATCCACCGCTCTCTCGGTGGGCATGATGTAAGAGAGAACCTTGCCGGTGAGCGGGTTGTCTTGTTGCAGGTGCTCGGTGCGCCACAAAGTGAATGGGCCGCACTCGTAGTAGGCATGCGCCAGATCCTGCGAGCGAATGAGCAGGCTGTCAGGAGAGACGGCCGTCATCAGACCGTCGTCGTCGCGCCGGAACGCCCACTCGACCGGGACAGGATAGCGGGCGTACACCAGCAGCGGGTGCGCGCCGGAGAAGCGCTCGAAAGTGTCGAAGGCCTCGACGACATCCGTGCTGAGGACGAGCGGCGCGTTCGGCATCATGCAGCACACCTGGGTGTAAGCCTGCCCGCGTTTCCGATACTCGTCGACCACCCAGCGCAGCACGGGAACCAGTCCGGTGAAATCATCAGCGAGCGCCGGATCCCGCATGAAGTCGACCTCGAAACCGAGTCTGGATACGACGTCTCGAATTTCTTCGGAGTCGGTGGAGACGTGAATCTTGTCGAACAGCCCTGAGCGCTCGACCGCTTCGAGCGCGTAGGCAATCATCGGACGCCCACAGAAGGGCATGATGTTCTTTCCGGGAATGCGTTTACTGCCCCCCCGGGCAGGGATCACGGCGAGCTTCATCGATTGTCGCCCTCTAGGTAACGGTCTTAAGTGCGCCGCCGTCGATGGCAATACATGTTCCGTTCATGTAGGTCGACCGATCGCTGGCCAGAAAGGCCACCAGGGCACCGTACTCCAGCGGGTCGCCGAAGCGCCCAAGCGCTGTCCCCGCCTCGGCCTCGGCACGCCACGCATCGAAGGAAATCCCTCGCTGACGCGCTGCGGCTTCGCCCAGTTCGTTGACGCGGTTGGTCATGAACGGCCCCGATAACAGGGTGTGCACTCTGATGCCGTCCCGCGCGTGTTCCATCGACAAGGTCTTGGCAAAAGCGGTCGCGCCACTGCGAAAGACATTGGAGAGCACCATGTTTTCCAGCGCGCTTTTCACGCTGGTGCTTTCGACGTTGATGATCCGCCCCCATTGATTCTCCGACATGGAGGGAACCACGCGGCGACATGCCCGGATCTTGCTCATGAGCACCAGCTCAAATGCGGCCTCGTAGTCTTCATCCGGCAAGGCCAGGCACCTTCCGACCGGCGGGCCTCCCGTATTGTTGATCAGGATGTCGACACGACCGTAAGCATCGAAAACGGCATCAAAGAAGCCATCCAGCGATCCCCGATCACGGACATCTGCGGGAAGCGCCAGCACCTCGGCGCCTCTGCTCGTGCGGATCTCCTCTGCCGTCTGCGCCAGGCGCGCCTCATCCCTGGCACAGATCGCCAGACGGCACCCCTCTTCCGCGAGGATGGTGGCGATACCACGCCCGATGCCCGCACTGCCTGCCAGCACCACGGCGACCTTGTTCGCTAAGCCGAGATCCATAGTCACTCCGATATCGTAAATACTTTCAGTTCTGGACCAGATCCGTTGACTGGATCTGGTGCTGCTCGGGCAAGGCGCTCTTCAATTGCCTTCCTTGCAGATCATGAATAAGCTTGGGGTCGAGCCCGCCCTTGCCGGGACGCAGCGCGACGAGGTCTTCCGCCACCAGGCGATGCCCCGCAGGAAGCGCCGTGCGCGTGTGGATGCTCCGGCGGTGAACGCTACGGTCCTTGAATTCCATTTGCGAAATTTCCTTGGACGCGCCGTTGGCCAGGAACGCGTAGCGCAGCATCTCTCTGGCCGCCTTCCATTCTTCCGGATCGAGACATACCACCCAATCCGGCCCGCGCCACGCCAGGTCTGGCGCCAGGTGCTTGGTGATCAAGGCCGCGCCTTTGGCGGCGGCCAGTGCAGGCACGAACTGGGTTGCCGTGTGATCGACGAAGCCGGTCACCAGGCCGTAGCGCCGCTTGAACAGTTCAATGCAGTCCAGTTGCAGCAACTCCGGCGGGACGCCTCTGGTGTTGTCAGAAGACATCACATGCTGGCCGTGCAAGAGGCCGATATCGGATCGGCACCGGCCGAGCGCATAGTCGACTGCCCAATCGATTTCCTCGATGGTTCCCATCAGGGTCGCCAACCAGAAAGGCTTTCCGGTGGCGGCGACGGCATCGATGATCTGCGGGTTGGTCAGGTCGGTCGCGTTCACGCAAAAAACGTCGGCACCTGCGTCTGCACACAGCTCGATGATGGCAGGAGACAGGCCGGCGATCTGGCACAGCAGGCCGCATTCCTTCGCATACGCGATGACCTCCCGTATCTCCGATGCGGAAAGCTCCCGACTTTTGTAAATTGCGTGACCCGGGTCAGCGCGGACATACATGTCGTCAGCCAGGAAAAACTGGAACTCGATGCCATCCGCCCCGGCGTCGGATGCGAGACGGGTCATGTTCTTGGCGACCGCCATGTCGCCCTGGTTTGCCTGCCCTTCTTCAGCAATCATCAGCGGGCTACGGCCTTCGCCCAGGATCCTGTCACCGATTCTCATTAGGCCCATGCTAGTTCGTCCCTGTTTTCGTCCAATCAACAATTCCGGCACTCTCTATCGCTTCCAGCACCTTGATGCCGGCGTCGATGCCGAGCTCCGATTCCGTGCAGTTCTGATCGACAAGCGCCACAAAGTGCTCCATTTCGGCGAGATACGCGTCGTTCCCTGAATACTCCATAGGCATGACATCGGGCTCGGGGTCATAGCCGACGCCATCCTCGAGAATTCTGAAGAGCCCTTTCTCCTTGACGGGGTCCGGTCCCGGCAGGTGCCGCTTGGTGCGGGCATCCCAAAGCCGAAGCTGCTTTCGGTTGAAATCGGCCTCCAGGTAGCCATGCTCACCATTGATCCTGAACGTCCGCCGCGGGCAACGCGCAAGAAAATCCTCACACAGTGTCACGGCAACGCCACCTGCCGTTCTGACCGTGCACATCACGGCATCATCGACATCGATATCGAGCGAACTCAAACGCATCTTAGCGCCAACGACGCCCTGTATCTCGCCGAAACACCACGATACGACATCGAAGAAATGGCTCATGCTGGTCAGCATCACGCCGCCGCCCTGCCTGTGCTGCGCTGCATATTCCAGCCGGTAGTCTTCCCGAAAATGCCAATCCGGCAGATACCATCCACCCATGAACTCAGCGCTCAATACGCGACCAACCGGTTGCGTATCAAGGAGACGCTTTATCGCCTGCCACTCGGCCCGGAAGCGGAAGGTATGCGCCATCATGAAAACGCGCTGCGAATCGACGACGAGGCGCCTGAGCGCATTCGCTTCCGCCAGCGAGGGGCACAGCGGCTTTTCCATCATCACGTGCATGCCCGCCGCAAGCATCGCGGATGCCGGCGCAACATGCAGATGGCTGGGCGTGGCGATCAATGCGGCATCAGCACCAGAAGCCTTCGCAGCATCGTGATAGTCGGTGTAGACACCGGCCGCGCCGATCTCAGCGGCAAGCTCGCGCAAACGCGCTTCACTGACGTCGCACAGAACGACTTCCAGCCCCAGCTTTCTGGCGTTCCGTGCATGACGCCTGCCAATCGAACCACAGCCTACAACGAGTAGTTTCATGCTCGCTCACATCACTTGGGGCGGACAAGGCTGGTGATTGCCTCAATCACCTTCTGCTGCTCTGCATCCGCCAGATCGACGAACAGCGGAATACTCAACGCTTCGCCGTAGTACCTGGCCGCGTTGGCGCAGGCAGCGGGATCGACGCCCTGCGTGCGATAGACGGGGTGCGACGTCACGGGGATGTAATGCACCTGGCTACCAATACCTTGTGCCCGCAGACTCGCCATGAAGGCAGGTCGAGCCGTTGCCAGTCCGCTGAAATCGATCCGCAGCACATAGAGGTGATGCGCACTCTCGTCACGCCCGACGGTCTGTGCCGGGCGGCAGTACGTCATGCCGCTGAATGCTTCGTCATAACGCTTGACCAGGCTGCGGCGCC
>JBFIJC010000003.1:0-43225 GCA_041600915.1 Nitrogeniibacter sp. | reverse complement strand
TTGGTCTGGGCCTGACTCTTGGTTTCCAGGCGCGAGATCTCTTCGGAGATATCGACGGCAGAATCGTCCTGCACGAAACGAAGCTCTTCAATCTTGGCTTCGAGCTCGGCGATGGGCTGTTCAAAATCGAGGAATGTGGTCTTCATCGAATCCGTCTTTAGCGTCGTTTAAAGGGCGCTATTGTACTCCTTACTGCCGAGACACAAACCAGCCCCCGCTCGCTCAGCGGGGCATGCACCCAAAACCCCCGTGATATGGCGTGATTTTGCACCCCGTTTCGCCCGGCCGCATCAAAATAAATCGATCTAGATCAATGTTGTGCATCGCCGCAAGCCTAGAATCGAATCGTAGTAACAATAATTCTCGTTTCGATCATGTGCGCACTCTCTGAACTCAAAACCGGGCAAGACGCCACCGTCGTCGGGCTGCGCGCCGACCACGACTTCATCCAGCGCCTCCATGCGCTGGGCGTTCGCATCGGCCGCAGCGTTCGTATCATTCGACGAGGCGCGCTCAACGGCCCCCTGCAGCTGCGCATCGGCACCACCGACATCATGCTGCGGCGCACCGAAGCGGCACTGATCGACACCGCCACACCCGCGCTCCGGCCGTGAAGCGCATCGCCCTGCTGGGCATGCCCAACTGCGGCAAATCCTCGCTATTCAACCGGGTCACCGGCGCCTCGGCGCGCATCGGCAACTGGCCCGGCATCACTGTCGACCTGATGCGCGCGCGCATCCTGCTCGGCAGCCACATGGTCGAGGTCGTCGACCTCCCCGGCATCTACGATCTGAATGGCTATACCGAAGACGAGCAAGTGGTGCGCGACTTTCTCGGCAGCCAGCCCGTCGACTTGCTGGTCATGGTCATCAATGCCGCCCAGGCCGAGCGGCAGCTTCGGCTCTTCTTGCAAGCGCGCACGCTGGGCGTGCCCATCGTCGTGCTGTTCAACATGGCCGACGAAGCGCGCCGCCTTGGCATCAGCATCGACCGCGATGCCTTCACCGAGCACACCGGCTTTGCCGCCCACAGCATCAGCGCCAAGTTCGGCGACGGTGTCCCCGAGGCGCTCGCGCAGATCGGCCACCTGCTGGCGACGACCGCACCGAGCACGCCCTCGTTTGACGCCTTGGCCGAGGCCGACCTGGAGCACGCGCTCGACCAGCTGGCGCACCAGAGCATCGACACCCCGGTCACCCTCTCGGCCCGACACACCGACACCATCGACCGCTTCGCCCTGCACCCCCTGCTCGGCCCGACGCTGTTCATCGCGGCCATGGCCCTGGTCTTCAATGGCGTATTTCTGCTCGGCGCGCCGCTGCAAGAAGGCATCGGCAGTGTCTTCGACTGGTTCCGCAGCGCGGCGCTCGTGCCCCTGCTCACCCCCCTGCCTGCCTGGGCCAGTGGCTTTCTGATCGAAGGCATCTACAACGGCGTCAGCACCGTGGCCACCTTCGTGCCCCTGATCGTGCTGTTTTTCTTTTTGATGGCGCTGGTTGAAGACTCGGGCTACCTCTCCCGCGCGGCCTTTCTGATGGACGCCTTCATGTCGCGTCTCGGGCTCGATGGCCGCAGCTTTGTCATGCTGGTGATGGGTTTCGGCTGCAATGTGCCGGCCTTGATGGGCACCCGCATCATGCGCGCCCGGCCGCTGCGCCTGCTGTCCATGCTGATCATTCCGCTCTCGCTGTGCTCGGCGCGGCTGCAGGTGTTTCTGTTTATCGGCGCTGCGGTTTTCCCGGCCGTGTGGGCGCCGTGGGCGCTGCTCAGCCTCTACTTGTTCAGCATCGCCGCGGCGGTGCTCACCGCCTGGCTGTTCCGAAAAAAATTCGCCAGCCGCGAGCCCTTCGCGCTGGAGCTGCCGCCCTACCGCCTGCCCACGCCGCGCCATGTGCTGCTGCGCGGCTGGCACGAGGTGCGCCACTTCGTCCATCGCGCCAGCCGCTTCATCGTCGCCGGCGTCGCGCTGGTGTGGCTGCTCACACACCTGCCCGTCGGCGTCGATGCGGCCAGCACGGCCTCGTGGGCCGGGCAGATCGGCAGCTGGCTACAGCCGCTGCTCAGCCCCATCGGCATTGATGCGCAACTCACGCTCGCGCTGCTCTTCGGCTTCGTCGCCAAGGAAGTCATGATCGGCGCCATGGCCGTCATTTTTGGCCAGGAGACCGGCGCGCTCGGCGACACCCTGGCCCAGCACATGAGCATTGCGCAGGCCTACAGCTTCATGCTGTTCACCCTGCTCTACACGCCCTGCCTGTCGACGCTCGCCACACTGCAAAGTGAATCGCGCAGCTGGCGCTTCACCACCCTGGCCGTCGTCTGGCCGCTGGGGCTGGCCTGGGGCGTGGCCTGGCTCGCCTACACCGGACTGCGCGCACTGCCACTGTGAGTTCCCGGGCACGTGATACCCCGCGTATCATGGGCATTCGGGTCTCACATGACAGAGGGCACGCCTTTGACACGCGTTGATCGCCGCAAGGCCACCGCAAGCCAGCTCCGCCGTTTATTCCTGCGCCTCACCGGCCGCTTGCGGCGCAGCGCCGATCATGGTGAAGGCGACAACACAGACCTCCGCCTCGATTTCACCGACGTTAACATTGCCCGCATTGGCGCATCGCCACTGTCCGATGCGTTGACCCGGTCGCCGCTGCCTGCCGGGGATCCGCGCTTCATCCCCCGCGAAGACGTACACGCAGCCATCACGCACAGCCACGCCGCCTGGCGGGAGGGGCGCCCCACCCTCATCGCCCTGACCGGACCCAGCGGCTGTGGACTCACCAGCATTCTCAATCAGACACCCGGCTGGCTGCCGGCCGACACCCTTATGGCGCGCATCGACCTGAACGCGCGGCCGGACTCCACCGAGGCGGCCCTGGCACTGGCCGCCGGCGCATTTGACACACCCAGCCCCTTCGACACCGTCGACAACGCGGCCAGCCAGATCAACGCCCTCTCGCCACGCGTCATTCTGGTCGACAACGGCCACTTCCTCTATTCACGACTCATGGGCGGGAGCGAAGGCGCCCGCGCGCTTCACGGCCTGATGATCGCCACCCAAGGCAAACACCTGTGGCTGCTCGCCTGCGAAACACAAGCCTGGCGACGCCAGTGCGACACCGGCGGGGCACATCGCTACTACGACGTGGTGATCGAGACGGCATACTTCTCGCGCGACGAGCTCACCAATCTGCTCAGCACACGCACCCCGGTCGAAACACCCCCGTTCGACGATACCGCCATCGACGCCATCCATCGCGTCTCGCGCGGCCACCCGGGCCTGGCGCTGTTCATCGCCGCCTGCATCCGCCGCGCCAACACCCCCACGCTCCCTGCGCCTTTTGATGAATCCCCGCTGTGGGCACTGGAACGCGCCGAACTGCTCACACTGGCCGAGATTTCAGCACATGGCACGCTCACCGAAAGCGAACTGCAATCCATCTTTCGTCGCGACCCCACGAGCACCAGCATCCTGCTCCACCATCTGCACCAGAGCGGCCTGATCCTCACCGCCGCAGGCAACCAGCTGCAACCGCTGCTCGCCCCCATGATCAATGCGCACCTGGTGCGCGCCAACTATCTGTACTGAGCCGCAATGGAAGACACAACCCTCTCGCAACTGCTGAGCCTGCTGTCCGTCCGCCACTTGATCGAAGCCCTAGTCGTCGTGGCACTGGCCGCGCTGTTCATCCGCGGCGTCCGCTTCGCACTCGACAGCCTCGCCAAACGTTACCCGCGCGCCCGCCTGCAACTGGCGCAGAGCTATCCCGCGATCCGCCTGCTGGTGTGGACAATCACCATCGTCTTCATCGTGCTGGTCACCGTCCGCCCGCCCGACAGCGTCATCTTCGCCATGCTCGGCTCCCTCGGCCTGGCGGTTGGTTTGGCCGCACAAGACGGCATTCGCAACCTGATTGCCGGCGTCGTCATGATCTTCAACCCGCCCTTCCGCACCGGCGACATGATCCAGTTCGGCGGCCACTACGGCGAAGTCGTGCGCCTCGACCTCTCGGCCACCTGGCTGCGCACCTTCGATGACAACACGGTCATGATCCCCAATGCCGAGTTCCTAAAAGGCGCCGTGGCCAACAGCAACAGCGGTGCCCTCGACGAAATGGTGGCCATCCCCGTCGACCTGCCCTGGCCTTGCTCGGTCGCCCAGGCGCGCGCCATTGCCGCCGATGCGGCACGCGCGTCACCCTATTGCTATCTGAAAAAGCCCGTCGGCGTTACGGTGTCACAACGCCACGAACACGGCCAATTCGTCGTCCGCCTCACCATCAAGGCCTACGTCGTCGACGTCCGCCTCGAACGCATCATGGCCAGCGACATCACCGAACGCACGCTCGAAGCACTCACAAACTTGCAGCCCGCGGTCCCCACCACACCAGCGGCGACGCCCTGACGCGCTGCCCACACAACAGCAAACGGCGTTCCACTCGACAACAGGGCTTCGCCAGCGCACAGACCGCATGCCGTAAACGAACAATGGGCTGCATATTTGCAACCCATTGTTTTCAAACACCATTCAATAGCGAAGGATGGTTGGCCTCGCGCCAACCAGGCTTATAAGTGCTGGCGCGGGCTGCTGTGAGTCAGGCGCCCAGCAAGCGGCGAGCCAGCACCGATTGCATGTCGCGACGCCCATCAGCAATCAGGTAAATGATGACTTGGCCGCCGGTGATGCGGTAAATCACGCAGTACGGCCTGAAGAAGGTCTGGCGGAATTCTTTAATGCCAAGGCCGACAAGCTCCTTCGGGTAGCTATCGCGCTCCGGAAATTTCGACAGGCTCGCCACAACCCCCATCAATCCATCCAACACGTAATTGGCGTTAGCCACACAGTCAAAGTCGGCGATATAGTCGTGGATGGCCTCCAAGTCCTGCTCCGCACCCTCTGTGATCAGGATCTCGTACTTGGGAGGTGCGCCAGCCATCAGACAGCGGCTCGCTTGGCGCGAAGGCGGGTAACGACGTCGGCCACGGGCTTAACTTTGCCAGCGGCTACATCCTGGTTGCCCAGGGCGAGAATTTTCAGCAAGGCGAGCGTTTCCTGCGTCTCTTCGAACGAGGCTACGTCCTGAAGGACGGCCTTGGCTTCACCGTTTTGGGTGATAAGCACGGGCTCACGCTGCTCAGTGAGTTGCGCCAGAACCTCGGCAGCATTGGCTTTGAGGTAGCTGATGGGCTTGACTTGGGATGAGTAACGCATTGCCGTTCTCCAGATCCAATAAGGACTGAATATAGTCTTTTTATGGTCCTACCTCAAGATACCTGGATTGGATGCGGTGGAGGCATCAAGTAGCTGTTCAAGCCGATGAGCCAACCAGCGGAAACTGATGTGCTCCTGCTCAAGTCGCAGCCCAACCTGAATTCGGTTGTCGCGCAGGTCGTCGTAGAGGGCGCTCTCCTCGGGCGACAACCGGTGCAAGTCCAACCCGAGCGGCTTGTCCTCGCTTCCCCATACGGTGGCATGCGCATTGAGGGTTGCTCTGTCCATCAGGAACGAAACCACGTGATCAAAGTGGCCTCGCAGTTGGTCCAGAATGCCAAAGCCGTGGGTGTCAATATCCCCCCAGTAATGGATTGAACAGGTCTTCAACCAATGACTGCGTGCCAGTGCATCCCAACCGTAACCCGCGCCAAAAATGACGATGGCATCGCGAACCGGCGGAAAGACCAAGAAATTGGTCTCGTTCTCAGTGATGAATACACGCTTCACGGCGAGCTCCAAGCGACCAAAGCTATCGCCATCTAGCGCCACATCGGGGCATGCGGAGCCGGGCACCGCCCGTATTGCTGGATCGAGCACACGGAAGCGAATGCGCGTCGGCTTTTCCAGAAAGCCATAACGGGCAGAAAACTGACTGATACCGGTTTTGCTGATGTCCACGGCATCCGAAGGCAATGCCATATCGAGCAACTCGGCCAGTATGCCGCGATGGGCTTCGATAAATTTGCTGTGCACGCCCGGCAAGTCCACCTGCCGCAAGTAAATGCCCGGGCGCGGATGGTTCACGATCCATGCCACAACCGCGAGCAATCGTGGCCACTCGGCGGACAGTTCCAGCGCCTGCAGGGGGCGCTTTTCCAGCCAAGGCATCACGACGGGCTGCATCTGCCGGGTGGCGGAGACTTGCTCTGCGAACCGCGCCCACTCCCGGCGCTTACCCAAGCACGCGAGCGCATCCTCCATCGTCTCGATCCACACACTGCCCGGCAGCTTTTGCGCGCCGTGAACGCGATGTCGAACCTCCCGCCACTCCACACGAACGAAGTCCATAGCAGCCAATTCAGCGGCCCACGCACGAACGGATTCAAAGCAATTCGTGACATCCGCAGAACCTGGAGACTTAAGCACCAGGCGCAACGGAAAGCGCGCATTGCCCGTCAGCGCGTCTCTCAGCAGTTCGCCGCGCTCCCACAGCCGCGCTAATTGCGCTTTCAACTCCTTCGGCCCGGTCCACGTCACTGCGCCAACCCCGCTGCACCTTGCGGAGCCATCGTTGCTTTCTGCGCCCGGTAGTCCTCGATCAACAGGTTGCGCAGTCTGGATTCCCGCCCACCCTCGTTGTGCACGAAGCCCACACTGGAAACGTAGGGTTCGATGATGTGAATCTTCTGCAGTGGCGTCACAATCAATAATTGCAGGTTGAGTTGGCGGAACAGTTTCAAACCATATTGCGCCGACTCGTCCGAGCCGCGCCCAAAGGCCTCGTCGATGACCACAAAGCGGAATGAGCGAGATCTAACGGCACCCCACTCCAACCCAAATTGATAGGCCAGACTGGCGGCCAAAATCGTATAAGCCAGCTTTTCTTTCTGACCGCCAGATTTGCCGCCGGAGTCCGAGTAGTGCTCATGCTCGCTGCTGTCTTCACGCCAGCGCTCGCTGGCCGCGAACAAGAACCAATTGCGCACATCGGTGACCTTGGCTGTCCAGCGGCGATCCTGTTCTGACAAACCTTCTCGACCCCGGAAGCGGTCGACGATGGCCTTGACCTGCAGAAATTTAGCTTCGGAATACTGAGCATCGTCCGAGCCGGTCAGGGCGCCTTCGGTGCATGCGCGCAATTCCTGCTGGAAGTCGCGGATCTCGGCATCCGGGCTGATCTGCGACTCCAGTACGATATAACGCCCGGGGTTGTAGTCGATCTCGCCCAGCGATTTGTTAATGTGCGCGACGCGCTCCTTGATCGTTTCGCGCTGGTGAGCCAATTGGGCATTGAAATTGGCGATCTCGTTTATGGTATTGACGTTGAGCAGTTCTTTGAACCGCGCCACAAAGCGCGGCAGATCGTCACGATTCAGTTGCGTGAGAAGGTTTTCGTATTCGAAGGCCGCTTCGAGGCTGGCATCGATGTCGGCCGTTTCAAGCTTGAACGCCTCCTTGAAGGAGGCCATGGCCTTGATGATCTTCTCGGCCAGACGGTTCAGTGCCTTGGTTTCGTTGTCGATCTTTGTTTGTAGCCAGCCGCGCACATCCTGCTCGCGGTTGTCGCAGGATTCGACCGTCAGTTGCTGCTCGCCCAAAGCCTCGGCGCGCATGGCTTCCAGTGCTGCTGACAGCCTCTCGTCCCCGACCCCACCCTCAAGCAGCCCTTCGGTTTGCGCGCGAAGTTCCAGCGCGTCCGAGCGTTTTTGCTCCGTCTTCGCGCGCTTCTCGCGCGCACCTTGCAGCTCTTCCCCCGTTTCCTTCTGCGCCTTTTGCAAGGCACGCAGGTTGTCGTTCAACTGCTTGAGCACATCGGACGCCGACTCCAGCCGGCTGCGCTCATCCGTCAGTTGCGCGATCTCGGTGGCGACGCTGGCCCAATCGAGTTCATCGAAGGCCGTGAACTCTTCAAGACGGGTCAGCGCATCGAGCCGGCTCGCGAGTGCGTTGCGCGCATTCTGGATTGCACCGATCTGGCTGCCGACCTCGCCCAGCCGGATTTCGAGCTGGTGGCGCTTGGCCTCCAATGCCGCGATCTTGGCACTATTGCTCCAGCCCAGCACATAGCGGCTACGATCATCGATGCGGTGGCGGTCGTCCTTTTCGTGTCGGCCGCTCGGATCCTTGATCTGACCCGCGCGGGTGATCGCACGCGTCTCGCGGCGGAACTGTTCTTGCGTGGCGCAGCAGGCCACGTCGAAGCGGTGGGCAAGTTCGCGTTCGAGCCAATCGTAATGCGGTGAATCGGGCTTGACGGCAAGCTTGCGGACCAACGAATCCCGGTGCAGCGTAGGCAATTCCACCGTTTTTCGCGTCCGTACATGGAAGTACACCAGCCGTCCGCGCAAATGCGCGCCATCCACCCACTCGGCCACCGCCTTGTAATGGGCGTCCGGCACCAGCAGCGCCAGCCCGAAGCCGCGTAGCAGGCGTTCGGCCGCGCCTTCCCAGTCCCGCTCATCGTCGCGCACCTGGATCAATTCGCCAGCGAAAGGCATGTCGTCCACGTTCAGGCCCAAGGCGGCGCACAGAGCGGCGCGGATCTGGATCTGCTGGTCATCGATATTGCTGCGGCGGCGCTTGAGGCTGTCGATCTCCGCGCTCAACAGTTCGTGCTCCTGCTTGCCCTGACGCAGGGTCACACCGTGCTCGGTCAGCGCATTTTGCAAATCGGCATCCTCGTTGCGCGCCGCCTCCCGCCCGACTTGAAAGGCCCCACGCTGCGCGGTGAAGGTGGCAGCCTCCGCCGGCACCGGCTCACCCAGCACACTTGCCAATTCGCCATAACGCCCCGCCTTTGCCTGGCGGACATCGCGCAACTGCACCTTCTTGCGAATCTCGGCGGCGAGGCGCTCTAGTCGATCGCCGCCATTGTCATAGATGGCTTGCTTAAGCTCACCAACTTGCTGGCCTTGCGTCTCATGAACCGCGTCGAGCTTGTGAACCTGGGTATCCACGCGCGCCCACTCTTCCGCCAGCAAGCCCAGCCGTTTGTCGATCAGACCAAGCTTCAAACCCGCGAAATGGGGCCGAAGACTATCCCGGCAAGCGCGCAAATGGCCGACCTCGGCTACCAAGTCGCTATGCCGTCCGCAATCGGCGATCAGAGGCGTAAGCAGTTCGACCTGCTGCTGGGTTTTCAGCACCGCCTGATAGGCGCGGTTGAGGTCGTCGAAATGGCCGATCAAGGCCTGAATGCGCGGCGCCACCTCAAAGGGCTCCAGCATATGACTGCGCACGAAGTCAGTCAGGTTGCCCACCGACTTCATCGACACCGTTTGATGAAACAGCTCCAAAGCCTGATCGTTCTCAATGCCAAAACGCCGGCGGAACCACGCGGCATAAGGCGGGAATGTGTCGTGTATTTCGGCACCTTGTGCCCGCAACCGCTTTTTTAGCTGGTTGATGTCCGAACCGAAGTTGGCACAGTCTGTCGCAATCGACAGATCACGCTCCGCCCCCAGAAAGAACCGCGCCGGCTGCCCCTGCGCGTCCTTCATCCAGAACACCTGCGCCAGCGTCACCGTCTGGTCATAACCCGCGTTGTGGAACACGCCGAGGATCACGGAATAGCTGTTCTGGTCTCGCAACGATACCGGTTTGGCCGCACCGGTGACTTCGTTGCGCTCGGATTTGTAATGCCCGAGCACGTATGAGCGCAGCGTCCGCTCCTTGCTGTCGGCACCCGCGGCCTTGTTGTAGGCGACCCGGTTGGCGGGCACCAGCAAGGTGGTGATGGCATCCACCAGCGTGGATTTGCCCGAGCCGATATCCCCGGTGAGCAGGCCATTTTTGCCATCGAGTTGCAGCGTCCACACCCGGCTATCGAAAGTGCCCCAGTTGAACACCTCCAGACGGGTCAGGCGAAAGCCCGACAGCGTGTCGTCAGCGACAAAATCCAGGCCCAACGATTGCGGATCATTCATTGCCAACCCCGTCCTTCGCCGCCGTCACGCCGGCCAGTTGCGACTGATACGTGGCCAGGCGCATATCGAATTCCGCCAGCCATTGGGCATCGACAAAGGCTTTCAGAATACGCCGCACCTCGTAGCTTGCCGGGCCGGCCGAAACACCGCCGGCAGCCTTGAGTTTCTGCAAAAATCCCAACTCTGCCACCTTGTTGATCGTGGCCTCGATCTGGTCGATCAACTTGGCTTCATTCGGCCCATCGGGCAGGAACACCCTCACCAGCTCCACGATGTCGTCGCGGCTCAGCACCAAGCGCGTGTCGCCGCCGCCAGCGTCAAACTCGGCCAGCTTCTTGCGCAGCAAAGCGAGCAACAAGCTCACCGGAAAGGACAAGGGCCGGCGCGCCACCAAGCGTGGCAGGCGCGGCGCGGGGTCGTCATCGGCTGGCACTGGCCGGCTCTTGAGAAAGGCGTAGCCCTCCGCCTCGTCCAGCACCAGATCCAGGTTGAGCACCGCCACGTAGTCGCGTACCCGCGCTTGCAGATTCAGCAGTGCCGCCCATTGGCGTTCGTCACCATCACGGTAGAGCACGCTTTTTAGCAAGCCGATCAACAACACCGACAAGTCAGCTTCAGGCGCCGCCATCGGGTGTGCTGCGGTGTGTGTATTCGAGTGCGATTCTTCCATCCCTTGCCCCAACACTTGTTCTCGCTCAACGCATGAAAATCACGCGTGGCAGCCGAGCACTTCGCGTCAGCGCCGCGCCATCGGTTGCCACCGCCTGCCAACGGATCGGCTCGACCGTGTCCTCATCCACCACGGTACTGAAGCTGTCACTGCCCAACTGCAGGTATGCGACCAACTCTGCCAGCCCGTGTTGCAAGGGCTGCGTGCCCACCAACTCGCTCAGCGTGATCTGCGCCTGATCCTGCAAGGCATGGCGGATGTGGCGGGTGAGCCGCGCCTTGTCCACCACCACTTGATCAAATAGTGCCGACGGGTCGATATCCTCATCACCTGCCTGCAAGGCCAGATCGGCAATCACCGGCTTGATCGCCGGCGTGAACAAGGGGCGCTCCATGGCCAGCTCGATGTCGGCTCGCGCCTCGTCCATCGCCATCACGTCGCCAGCGGGCGGCGCTTCGCGCAGCGCCAGCGCCTTGCTCTCGATGCCGTGCAGGATGTCCATGATGCGGCGGTTTTCCAGCCAGGCCTGGTCGTCCAGAAAACGCCGCAGCTGCTGCGACAAGCCGGCGACCGTGCGCTGGGTATGCTCACCGGCCTCCATCCAGTCGTAGTGCACGCGCCGCGTGCGACTGTCGGGATTCAGATCCGTCACGGCAGGCAGCGCCAGCACGCGATCGAGCAGCTCGGTCAATTCCTCCTGCCGCCGGCTGGAGAGCAAAAAATCCCAAAACGCGCGAAAACTCCTGCCCTGATCGGAATCGGCAATCGCATCGCGCTCCCCCATGATCTCCTCCAGCAGCGCGCCCTTGCCGCCTTCCCACAAGGCAATGCGCTCGCGCACGCGCCGATCAAGCTGGCGAAAATTGTGCTCCACCTCACGAAAGTCGGTCAGCAACTCCCGCGCGCCCTGCATAAACTGCAAAAAGCGGTCCTTCAACGCGGTGTCATCCAGCATCGGCGCATCGCCCGACAGCACCCGGGCCATCTCGGCATCGATGTCATCGCGCTTCCTGTGCAGCTCGGCGATGCGCTTGGCCGGGTCCGCCTCGCTGCCCTCGCTCATCTGCTTGAGCAGATCAAACAGCGTCAGCAAGCGCGACTCGGTGCCAACAAACTGCCGCTCGCCGAGCTGCGCCAGCCAGGCAATGGCCTTCTCGGTCGACGGCGTCAAATCAAACTGCGCCTCGTCCGTGCCCGGGCGGTAAAACTTGCGCAGCCAGCCCTTGTCGGGCGCCGCCCAGTCGTTCAGATACTCCAGTGCCGGCTTCGGGAAAGCGGTTTCGCCCAATTGCTGACGCAGGGCGTACAGCTCGTCTTCCAGCGCTTCGGCCAGATCCGCCGACGCCATCACCCGCACATTGGGTGCTACAAACACCCGATGCAGAAAGCTCGCCACCAGCGCCGCATGGTCCGACCGCAACAGTCGCCATGCGGGATGGTGGGTGCGCAGGGCGTCGAGGGTGGCGAAGTCGAGGGTCATGTTAGAAGCGGCTCAATCCAGTCCCAGCGCGTGTCCTTGACCACCAAGCGGAAAGGCACGTCTTTGTGGTGTTTGACAACGGCGTCCTTGCCGATCCAGTTCAGTGTGGGCATGTACTCGTTCGCTCTGTGTTCTTCGCGTCGCAATGCATCCACAGCAGCCGGCGCCGGCACAAACGGGGGGCAACCCCATCGTCATACCGAATCATCCACAGCATATCGGAAGCATATTTTGCCACGCGCTACGCGCGGCTGGCACGACGGCACCAGAAAAGAAAAAGGCCCGGATGTGCCGTTAAGCATTTACTGGCCGAGAAAAAAGCAATAAGTGGCCAAACGCAGCCGAGCACGGCACCACCAACGAGCCTGCAAACGCCCTTCGGCCCGCTTTTGACCTGCACCGCGGAGCCCGAAAAACATAAATTGGCCAAACGGCACGAAATAAAGCAATTCATGGCCAAAAAACATCCGACGAAACGGACAAGCTCCCCCACAGGCGTACCAACAAACTGAGAGCGAGATCCACCATTGAGGCTAGTCCCCCTAAGTAGCCGCGAGGTCACCCAGGACGATTTACTCTTTGGTAAACCGGCGTCGTTTAGCGGGATCAGCGAGCTGTTTGACCGCTTCGGCATTGAGCTCTTCTGGATGCCGTTTGCTGCTCATGACGCGTCCGCCTGCATGCCAGAGTTTGGGGCGGCAAAGCGTCTCCCCGGAACGGGGCGATTCAGAAAGGATTCCCGACGACAGAGCAAAAGCACTGACGCCCGAGAAGTTCCACCTCCTCGGGCGTCAGCAGTTGCGACGCTATACGGCATCACAAACGACAGGCATTTGCCCCGTCGAGTCTTAGTCGCCGCCGCGCATGAATTGCACCTGGAACATATCGGCCGGGTTCAGCTTGGGATCGACCTGGCCCTTGAACTGTCCGGTCGTGCAGTGCTTGCTCTGCACATCGACCATCGAGAAGGCGTCGTCGATACCAATGCCGGTGCCCTTATTGAGGGGCAGATGATGATCCGGATGGCTCTTCCCGACTGTCCATACTTTCCATAGCTCGCCTTTGCGGTCATAGACCTCGACAGCGCCGTTGAGGTTACCCAGTTGCGCGTCCATGTAAAACACCCGTTTCGCCACCGGATGGTTCGCATTGACTGGTGTGGCCTCAAGCACATACGCCTTTCTCAACTGCCAGGTGCCATCGAAAAAGCACTCGCCCTTGCCACCGAAGCTCACGTATTTGTAGCCATCGCGATCCTTGAACTCGTCGGTCAGTTTCAGGTCGTTGTGATTCCACATCGGCAGCAGTACGTTTTTGGTGCCCTTGTAGGTCCACTTCATGTCCGACACGCGACCGTTGTAGCCCTCGAAGTCTTCGATCATCAGGTCAGAGCCGAGGAAGGCATCGGTGGTCTGGCCCGTCGCGAGGCGACGCACCCGGCGCTGAAACCCAAGATAGAGATAGGCGTCGTCCAGTTTCTGGTCGTCGTCGTAGCGCTGAATCAGTAGCTGGGTGTTCTTCAGATCTTGCGGCTCGAGCACTTTCACGTAGATCGCACGGAACAGATCCGACGGGTTGGGCCCGATCTCCGGTACCGGCGCGTCCTGAACACGGTGCTTGAAGTTGAGGAAGTGCATATTCATCATGATGGTGCGTTCAAGCTCGCCCGTTTCCATGTTCCGGTACTTCCAGAAAAACGGATAGATGGCGGCGTTGTCGCCCCAGTTCACACCATATTTATAGTTCCAGGCCAGCTTCTCGCCGGCGCGCGGATCCTTCAGGTCAGGCTCCTCGGGGAACGGCCGACCGGCAACGAAGCCGGTAATGTCGCCGTTGTTCGGGCCGAGCTTGGCGGTGTTGAGGTTCTTCTTGGTCGCCTCGACATAGGCCTTGTTCATTTCGAACTGGGTGGTGGCTCCCACTTTTACCTCGTAGTAGCCCTCCTTGATCATCTTGTAGATGCCGACCGCAAGCGCGTCCTTGAATTGCTCGACATTGGCTTTGTTGATGACGGTACCGGCGGCCAGGCCGGCAACGCTCGGCATGCCGTTTTTGTAGGGATTGAAAGAGGCTTCGACATCTGCCTCGGTGGCGGCAAAGGCGGCACTCGCCAGCCCTGCTGTCATGAGCGCCAGGCTCAGTTGCTTGATCATTGTTGTCTCCTATCAGAACTTGTAACGCATCATGAAAAAGATGTCGTCTTCAAACATCGACACACCGATCGGGCCGGCGCGGAAACGACCCAGCGGCTCGTAGCTGGCCAGACCGGCCGAGTAGCCGACGTCGGCCGCGGTGCCGGTAAAGGGCGCGTAGGGGTTGCATGAGCGGCAGTCGTCGAAGCGGTTGCGCGCGTTGGAGCCGCCCTTGAAGTTGGCGCCGACCACCAGCTTGAGGTTGTCGGTCACGCTCCACTCGACCTTCGGCGCGATGGCGTGAGTGCGCGAACGGAAGTCGCGCGCGATGATCAGCTCGGGGCTGAGCCGGTCGTTCATCAGGAAGGCTTTGATCAACACAGTGCCGATGAAGTTGTCTTCCCAATCCGGCATACCCACCGGTCCCAGCGCATTGACCGCACCGCTGGGGGCCACACGTGAGCCCTTCTTGTAGTACTCATGGTCGAAAATGTGCTGCCAGAACAACTGCGCGGAAATGAGCGTGGTGCGGCGCGGATTGATCCACGGGATGAAGGTCGGCCGGTCGATGCCGATCACGCCGCGGAACACCTTGTTCTCCGAGTACAGGCGCTCACGCGCGGTGTTGGCAAACTCCTCACCACTGGTGAATGCCCCCTCGAGCCGAACCGCCGCGCCAATCGAATCCGCTTCAAAGTCCATCGAACCACCAATCATGTTCACCCGCGGGTAGTGCACATCGAAGGCGATCAGATTGGTTTCTGCCGCGGTTTTCGGCGCCCCGGTAAAGGGATTGGTCGGGCCAGTCACCAGACCGCGCAAGGACGGTAGTTGCGAGCGATAGGTCAGTGCGTTGAGCGAGAAGCTCACACCCTCCTGCGTCACCCCTTCGAACTTGATACCCAGCTGTGTGTTGGAAAGCGACCAGTCGGGAAGATCCACATCGCGGATACCGATCTGGTGCGGGCCGAAATCGGTGGCCGTGTTGCCATTGGCAAAGTTCGCCACCGTGCCGCCGTTGTCCCAAAGATTGGCCATGCCGCGGAAGAAGCAACCCGCATCAAGAATGGCGTTGGGCGAACCGCACTGGCCAAGATTGTTCGGCCGGAACTTGTCGAAGTTCCAGACGATCTGCAGGTTGCGATCCTGCATCGACTCCGACGGCCCCATGCGGTATTCGGCCTGAGCGATCCACATCGGGATGCGAATATCTTGCAGCTCGTCGTAGATGTTGTTGCGCGAGTAATCGACCGGGTTGATCACATCGAGCACGCGGAACAGGTCGGTCCGCCCCCACACCACTTGTTGCTTGCCGAGCTTCACGAACAGATTGTTTCCGTTCTCCAGCGAGATGTTCTTCTTGATGTAGGCCTCGCGGATGAAGTCCAGCCGATCATTGAACTCCGGCATTTCCAGCTCGGACAGCGACAGATCGCCGTAGCCGCCGAAGTCCCGACAACCGCGCTTGTCCTCATCACAGGGCCGCACCGGCACGCCGAACGCGACATCACCAGACGGGATGGAATGCCAACGATCGCCTAGCACCCGCATGCCATCATTGGGGTTGGCGTTGATGTCGAAGCCAAAGGCGTTGCCCGGAGGGCCGGAGCCGTTGTTCACCACACCTGCGCCATGCGACACCGTGGTCGAGCCACCGGCGCCGGAAGCGTTGCCGAGCGTGATCGGACCGCCGGCATCGTTGCCGAACTCGCCCTTATTCATGCGGTAAACGCCGTCCCAAGTGCCTCGCAGCACACCATGAAAACCCCAACCGTCGGCGAGACGCTTGTCGGCTTCGACCTGCATGGTGTTGCGAAACTTGGCCAAACCGACGTTTTTACCCGTCGCGTCCTTGCCGCGATGCGCAGTGTGATTTTCGTAATACACATCCACATCCCACGGCGTCGTCGAACCACCCATGTCGGGCAGGCCGCCGGCAACAGCTGGGCCGGCCAGTGCCGCTACGACTGCGGCAATATGAAGCCGGGTGCTCGGTGGTTTTTTGTTCGGGTACCACTTCATGGTTTATCTCCTCCTCTGGTTTCCACCGGCGCACCCCAGGGCACGCCGACGCTTGCTTGCCCTGTGTGATCAGTCCGTCTCCAGCACGCCGTCTTCGTCGTAATGCGCCGCCGTCACGAAGCGTGGTTTAAACACCACGCACCAACTGGGCACAATCAGCACCGCGGCGATGGCATTGACGATGAGCATGAAAGACAGGAGCACTGCGGCATCCGACTGGAAGCGCAGATCCGACATGAAGATCCACATCACCACGCCGGCAATCAGCGTCACCGCAGTGAAGGAGACCGCATAGCCGGTGGTGGCCACGGCCTTGATGACCGCCTGCTTGATGTCCTGGAGCTCCGCGAACTCTTCACGAATGCGGTCCATGAAATACACCGCGTAGTCGATGCCGACGCCGACACCGACGGCAATCACGGGCACGGTGTTCACGTTGATGCCGATCCCCGCCGCGCCCATGTAGGCGTAGGTCATCAAGGTCGAGAACAACATCGGCAGGACCATCAGCCAGCCAGCATGCAGCGAGCTGTAATAGACCATCACCAGCAGGAAGGCGAGCGCCATCACCGCCGGAATGATGATCATGTGGTCGGTGTGCAGCGCCTGATTGCCGGCCGCCGTCACGCCGATGATGCCGCCGCCGAGCGCGATCTCCAGATCCGGCACCTCGACCTTGAGCGTGCGGATGCCCTCCTCGGCCAGCGCGACGATGCGGTTGATGGTGTCGGCCCGGTGGTCCTTGTAATAGAAGACCATATTGGCTTCGCGCTCATCGGGCGTGATGAACTCCTTGAGCGCGCCGGGAATCGGGCTGGAGGCCATGTAGGCGAACATCAAGCCCCCCACCTCCTGCGCGGTGTCGGGGATCTGCATCCAGCGTGGGTCGTCGTTGTGGGTAAGCTTGTTGACCACCCGCACCACCCCCGGAATCGCCTTGGTGCCACCCAGACCGGGATCGGACAGCATGTGGGCCTGGAAGCGCTCCATCGCTGCCATCACCTCGGGCCGTTTGATACCGCCTTTCTCTTCCGTACGCGCCGACACATGAAGCTCTTCCGAACCGGGAAAGCGCGTGTTGATCGCCGTGGTCGACACGTTGTAGTCGTGGTCGCGATGCAGCAACGGAGAGCCGGGCTCCGATTCACCCAACTGAACCTTGGTCACAAAGTAGGTGCCACCGATGGCACCGATCAGGCTGAGAATCAGGATCGAGCGCGCGC
This sequence comes from Nitrogeniibacter sp., assembly GCA_041600915.1. Lineage (GTDB taxonomy): Bacteria > Pseudomonadota > Gammaproteobacteria > Burkholderiales > Rhodocyclaceae > Nitrogeniibacter. The sequence goes on along the minus strand of JBFIJC010000003.1, from coordinate 25,840 downwards.
CGCCGTCGGTGCCGCCGGTCTTTGCCATCGCAGCACCGAGGAAATTGCGCACACCCTGGTTGGCATTCTCGGTGGTGCGCGGTTGCGGCAACACGGTCAGCGCCAGCGGTACCATGAAGTGCACCGTGAAGATCACCGAAAAGCCCCAGAAGCCAGCAGCCACACCGAGCTTGTGGTTGAACGGCGCAGCGCCCAGCACCAGCACCGCGATACCCACAGCATCAACGATGATCGCCAGCGATCCAGGCCGGAAGAGCGCATCGAGCGCGTTACGCGCCGCCCGCTTGCCGTCCTTCACGATCGCCAGCTCTTCGTAATAGCGCGCAGCCAGTTGCACCCCGTGCGAGGTGGCGCGCGCCGCGATCAGGAACGGAATCGGCAGTGATAGCGGCTCCAGGTTGATACCCATCATCGCCATGAAGCCCAGGCCCCATATCGACGACAGCGCGATGCCCAGCAGCGGCAGTGCAATACCGTAGAAGCGGCGGAAATAGACAATCAGCAAGGTCGCCAGCAAAGCCAGCGTCCAGGCCAGGATTTCGAGAATCTGGTTGATATAGGTGTACACCCAGCCGGTGAGCACCGGGTTGCCGGTCACGTGCACCTTGTGTCCCGACGTCTCCAGTTCGGCGCGCACCTTTTGCAGCGCGTCGAAAGTGGCCTTGTAATCGATGTCGCTCTCGTTAAGCTGCGCCTTGATCAACGCCGCTTTGAGATCGGGCGACACCATCAGTCCGTACATCGTCGGATTGGCGATCACGTCCTGTTTGAGCTTCTCCAGCTCAGCCACGCTCCGTTGAGACTTCTGCGGATCGTAGTAGGACTCCGAAGCAAAGCCGCCGTACTCATCCAGGAAGATTTTGCGTGCCGTCCGGTGCGTGAGGCTGAACACCAGGTTGTGGTTCACGCCGGGCAGGCTGTCCACACCCAGGGTGGCGCGGTGGATCAAGTCCAGCGTATCGTTGTTGAAGATCGTGCCTTGCTCAGCTTCGATCGACATCACGATCATGTTGGCGCCGCCAAAATTCTCTTTGAGACGGTTGTAAACTTGGATGTAGGGATGGTTCTGCGGCAGCAGGTCCGAGAAGTCGGAATACACCCGTAGCTTGGGCAGGGCTGCACCAAAGATGATCGTGCCGATCAGGATGAGCCCGAGCACGATCTTCGGGTTGGCAAAGATCCACTCTTCGGCCCGATGCAGTTTGTGGGTGATGGAGTGCTTGAGTGCGCTAACCATGGTTCTCTCCTCAGCGATCCGACGTGGCGATCACGCGCAACAAGCCACCAGGCCCGCCAGCGACCAACGCCGACTGCCCAACCACCCCGGCGCCGGACGTGAAGAACACCGGCAGCGGATCGGGATATGCCACGGGCCGCCAGGCCTCGCCGTCAAGCCGCGCCACCGTGCCGCCAGCACCCACGCCGTGCGGCACCCCGCCGTGCAGGAACAGGCGATAGAGTGGCGCCCCGGTCACATTGGTCTGTCTCAACCAATTCAAGCCGCCATCCGTGGTGTGTAGTACCTGCCCGGCCAGGCCACTCACATAGCCTTCATCGCGGGACACGAACAGCGCGTCATAGGGATAGAATTCGTCGGGTATGCCGCCGCGAGAGACCCAGGTGGCGCCGCCATCTTCAGTGACGAACACCCTGCCAAACTCGGCCGTAGCAATACCGAACTGCGTGTCGACAAAGCGCAATGCCGTGATCTGCGCGTCCTCACCCAAGTCGGTCACCTGCCAGCTCGCCCCTTGATCGGCGCTATGTGCAATCTGGGTGCGCGTACCCGCCACCCACCAGCCGCCCTGGGTGTCGCACGCGATGGTCAGTGGCACGCGGGGCTTGTCGAGTTCAACCGCCTTCCAGTGCTGCCCTTCGGCATTGGCGCGCCACACCTTGCGGTAGAAATCGAGCCCCAGCAGCGTGCCGTCGGGGCACACCGTCAGGCCGATCAACGAGGCCGGACCGATCGCTTCGCGCCGCCAGTTGCGCCCCTGATCGCTGGACACCAGCACAGCACCGGCTTGCAAGCCAGCCACGATCACCCTGTCGTTGGCGGCCAGTGACTGCACCACGTCATAGCGCTTCAGCGGCCGGACGGCGTCAGCGCTCGCGGCCGATAGATCTGCCTCTGCGCCACACCCGGCCAAGGCCACTACCGCCAGCGCCGTTATCATCAGTCGCCCTGGGCGACATGCTCGAATGCTCACCATCTCCTCCTTTATCGGGGCAAAAGAGGCCCCGTGCCGCATGGCCGTGCCATGTGGCTTTGTCGTTATGTCTGTCTGGAATTGCGGCGGCGCTAGGGCCGCGAATCGGTCTTGGCTATCGGCCCAGATCCTTTGCCGAGGTGCCGGCAATGCCCCAGTTCTCCTTGGGCACGTCGTGGATCCACACCCGCACGTTCTGTGCAGGGGCGCCGACGGCGTCGACCAGGGCCTGGGTCACTTTCTCGATCACCGCCCGCTTCTGTTCCTCGCTGCGGCCTTCAATCATGTAGATCTGTGCAAAAGGCATCGTGATCTCCTCTGGTCAAACGAATCGCAAGGACGTGCTGCCCATACCCTGCACGCGCAAGGTGACGGCGTCGCCCGCCGCCACCGGAATGGCCTCGGTAATGCCGCCGGAGAGAATCAGCGTGCCGGCCGGGATCTCCTCCCCGCGCTTGCCGAGCATGTTGGCGAGCATGGCGATGGCTGCGGCCGGATGGCCGAGCACGGCCGCGCCGGCGCCGAGCGCCACTGGCTCGCCGTTTTTCTCCAGCACCACGCCGACGGTGCGCAGGTCCACATTGGCCACCGGCTGCGGCTGGCCGCCAATGACGAAGCGCGCCGCCGAGGTGTTGTCGGCCACCACGCTCTTCAGGTCGAACTTGAAATCGCGGTAGCGGCTGTCGATGACCTCGATGCCCGGCATCACGAAGTCGGTGGCCGCCAGCACCGCGCCGATATGGCAGCCCGGCCCGCGCAGCGGCGCCTTGGTGACGAAGGCAATCTCTGGCTCGACCTTGGGATGGATAAGCTCGCTGACCTTCACCTCACCGGCGTCGGGCACGGCGTAGTAGTCGGCCATAAAGCCGAACACCGGATCGGTCACGCCCATCTGCTTCATCTTGGCGTGCGAGGTCAGCCCAGCCTTAAGACCGATGATCTTGTGACCGCGCGCGATCTTGCGTGCCCGGATGAGGTCCTGAATGGCGTAAGCGTCATCCCAGTCCATCTCCGGGTAGTCGTCGGTGATCTTGTGGGTGTCCTGGGCCTCGAGCTCGCAGTTCTCAAGATGCTCGGCGAGCTTGGCGAGCGTGGCTTGATCGAGCTTGCCGGCGCGTGGCCGCCCAAAGCCGGCAAGCGCCCCCTCGGGGGGCAGCGAGTCCGCTTGCGGACGAGCGTGGGGGTTGTTTCTCATGCCGCCACCCCGCGCTGTTTGGCCAGATTCATGGCGGTATCCTCGATCATGTCTTCCTGCCCGCCGACCATGCCGCGCCGGCCCATCTCGACCAGAATGTCGCGCGCCGACACGCCGTATTTCTTCTCGGCGCGCTTGGCAAACAACAGGAAGGAGCCATACACCCCGGCGTAGCCCAGCGTGAGCGCGTCGCGGTCGATGCGGATCGGGAAGTCCATGATCGGCACCACCCGGTCTTCGGCCACGTCCTGGATCTTGAACACGTCCACGCCGGTTTCGATACCCATCAGGTCGCACACCGCCACCAGCACTTCCATCGGTGTATTGCCGGCACCGGCGCCGAGGCCGGCTGCCGCTGCGTCGATGCGGTTTGCGCCCACTTCGATGGCGGCGATGGAGTTGGCCACGCCCATGGCGAGGTTGTGATGGCCGTGAAAGCCCAGTTCCGTCTCCGGCTTGAGCGCCTCGCGCACCGCGCCGAGCCGGGCCTTGACGGTGTCGGGCAACAGATGGCCGGCCGAGTCGGTGATGTAGATGCAGTTGGCGCCGTAGCTCTCCATCAGCTTGGCCTGCGTCACCAGCCCTTCGGGGCTGTTCATGTGCGCCATCATCAGGAAGCCGACGGTGTCCATCTCGAGCTTGCGCGCCAGACCGATGTGCTGTTCGCTCACATCGGCTTCGGTGCAGTGGGTGGCCACACGAATGGTATTCACGCCCAGTTCGTGAGCCATCTTGAGATGGTCGACCGTGCCGATGCCCGGCAGCAGCAGCGCCGAGACCTTGGCCTGCTTCATCAGCGGAATGACCGTCGAGAGGTATTCCTCGTCGGTGTGCGCCGGGAAGCCATAGTTCACCGAACTACCACCGAGGCCATCGCCATGGGTGACTTCGATCAGCGGGATGCCCGCCTCGTCGAGGCCGACCGCGATGTTTTTCATCTGATCCAGCGTCATCAGGTGACGCTTGGGGTGCATGCCGTCACGCAGGGTCATGTCATGCACGGTAATTTTCTTGCCTTTGAGTGTCATGGCACGCTCCTTACGCGGTGACAGGTTCGAGGGTGAGTTCGCCCTTGAGGATTTCCTCGGCGAACATTTCGGCGGTGCGCGCGGCGGCGGCGGTCATGATGTCGAGGTTGCCTGCGTACGTGGGCAGGTAATCGCCCAGGCCTTCGACTTCCATGAACACCGAGACGCGATTGCCGTCGAACACCGGGCCATTGACCAGACGGTAGCCGGGCACGTATTTCTGCACCTCGGCGATCATGGCGTGGATGGACTCGGTGATCTTCTGCTGGTCCGGTTCGGTCTCGGTCAGGCAGTGCACGGTGTCGCGCATGATCAGCGGTGGCTCGGCCGGATTGACGATGATGATCGCCTTGCCGCGCTTGGCGCCGCCCACCTTCTCCACCGCGCCGGCGGTGGTGCGGGTAAATTCGTCGATGTTCTTGCGCGTGCCGGGGCCGACCGACTTGCTGCCGACGGTGGCGACGATCTCGCCATAGGCCACGGGCTGCACCCGCGACACGGCGGCAACCATCGGGATCGTCGCCTGGCCACCGCAGGTCACCATGTTGACGTTCATTTCCCGCTGGCCGACGTGCTGCTTGAGATTGACCGGCGGCACGCAGTAGGGGCCGATGGCCGCCGGCGTGAGGTCGATCATCATCGCGCCCTGGGCATTGACCTTGCGCGAGTTCTCGGCGTGCACATAGGCGGAGGTGGCGTCGAAGACGATCTGCACGCCGTCGGCCTTCATGTGCGGAATCAAGCCGTCCACGCCCTCGGCGGTGGTCTTGAGCCCCATCTCGGCGGCGCGCTTGAGGCCGTCAGACTCCGGGTCGATACCGACCATCCACACCGCCTCGAGCACCGGACTGCGTTGCAGTTTGTAGAGCAGATCGGTGCCGATGTTGCCGGGGCCGATCAGTGCACATTTGATCTTATTCATCAGTGTCCTTCCTCTTGATTGGGGCCATGCTTGCCGACGTTCCAGCCGGTCGGGCCCAGCGTCTTGCTTGCGTTTTCCAGGGGCTCCGCCTCCAGTGCGGTGGCGAGCGAATCGTTCCAGCGGTTGAAGAAGCCGAACAGGCCGATCACCCCGAGCATTTCGACGATCTGCCCCTCGCTCCAGTGCGCGCGCAGTTTGGCGAACAACGCATCGGTAACATCGTTCGGCTGGCTGGCCGCAGCCAGGGCGAAATCGAGCGCGACCCGTTCGGCTTCGGAAAACAGCGGGCTGCTGCGGTACTCGGCAATCGCCGCCAGCTTGTCGGCGCCCACGCCGTGGCGCATGGCGCTGGTTGCGGTGTGGGCGCGGCAGTACATGCAGCCAGCGGCCATGCTGGCAACGTGGCCGATGAGCCGCTTGAGGCCGAGATCGACCTCGCCTTTCGGGTCATACACCCCTTTGCTCAAGGCGATCAGGCCGCGCGCGAGGGCCGGCCGGTGTGCCATGGTGAGCAGGCTGTTGGGCACGAAACCGAGCGTCTTCTCAAAGAAGGCAAAGTCCGCCGCGAGTTCGTGCGATGCATCGACGGTCAGGGGGTCGAGTCGGGCCATGATCGGGTCCTCAGACGAAGCGCACCGAGCAACCGCCAATACCGCCGATGCTCACGCGCAGGTTGTCGCCGGCACTCACCGGCACCATGGCGCCGAGCGCGCCGGAGAGCACCACTTCGCCGGCCTTGAGGCCGATGCCCAGCGTGCCGAGCATGTTGACCAGCCACACCACGGCATTGACCGGGTGCGCCAGGGTGGCGGCGCCGGCGCCGGTGACGACGATCTCGCCGTTCTTCTCCAGCACCATGCCGCAGGTGGCCAGATCGACCTCGCGCGGATCAACCATGCGGTCACCGAGCACGAACACGCCGCAGGAGGCGTTGTCCGCCACGGTGTCCTGGATCTTGATTTTCCAGTCGCGGATGCGCGAATCGACGATCTCGAAGCAGGCCATCACGCCCTCGGTGGCACGCAGCACATCGGCCGCCGTCACGCCCGGCCCCTGCAAGTCGTGCTTGAGTACGAAGGCAATTTCGCCCTCGGCCTTGGGCTGGATCAGCGTGTTCATGGGGATCGACTCGCCCTCGTTGAACACCATGCCGTCAGTGAGCCAGCCAAAGTCGGGCTGATGCACGCCAAGCATGTTCATCACCGCCTTCGAGGTGACGCCGATCTTCTTGCCGATCACCGTCTCACCGGCCGCGATGCGCCGCGCCAGCATGCGCTGCTGGATGTGGTAGGCATCCTCGATGGTGATCTCGGGGTGGCGCTCGGTCAGCGGCGCGAGCACTTCGCCAGTGCTGAGCGCGGTGTAGAGCTCATCACCAAGTTGATTGATCAGATCCTGTTCCATGGGGTTCTCTCAGTGCGTGGATTCGGGGCCGGCTTCGGCCAGGAAGTCGCCCACCAGGCGGGCGAAGCGCGCGGCGTGTTCGATCTGCGTCCAGTGGCCGCAGCGGCCAAAGACATGCAGCTGGGCGCGGTCGATCCACTGCGCCAGGGTCAGCGAATTGGCCAGCGGGATGATCTTGTCGTCACGGCCGTGGATGACCAAGGTCTCGTGCTCGATGGCCCGGATGTCGGCCTCGGCGCTCGCCATGGCATCGACCCAGCGCTGGCGCGGGGCCGGGAACATGGCAGCAAAGCTCTCCTGGAAGCCGGGGCGGATGCTCGCCGCGTAGCGCAACTGCGCCAGCTCGTCATTGACCAGCGTGCGGTCCCAGGCGAACAGGTCGAGAATCGCGCGCATGTTGTCGAGGCTCGGCGTATAGCCCCACACCGCGTCCAGCCCGGCGGTGATCTCGAAGGGCACGCCGACGCTGCCCATCAGCACCAGCCGCCGCACGCGCCGCGGATGGCGGATTGCCAGCGCCAAAGCCAGCGCGCCACCGAAGGAGTTGCCGACCAGATCCGCCTGTTCGATATCGAGCGCGTCGAGCACGCCGACCGCCTGGGCCACCCAGTTGTCCATCGTGTAGTCGTAGCCGTCGGGCCGCGCCGAGAAGCCGAAGCCGGCCATGTCCGGCGCGATGACCCGCGCCTGTGTCGCCAGCGCGGGCATCACCAGCCGCCAGTTGGCCCAGGCCGACACGCCCGGCCCGGAGCCGTGGATCATCAGCACCGGGAAGCCCGTGCCCATGTCGTGCACATTGGTTTCGATGCCGGCCGCGACGATGCGCAGGCCGATCTCGGGGCTGGTGGCGGTCATGACGGTGCTCACAGCTTGATGCACACGTTCTTGAGTTCGGTGTAGAACTCGAGCGAATGCACCCCGCCCTCGCGGCCGATGCCCGATTGCTTGGCCCCGCCGAACGGCGTGCGCAGGTCGCGCAGGAACCAGCTGTTGACCCACACCAGCCCCACCTCGAGCCGGCCGGCCACGCGGTGGGCGCGGGTCAGATCCCGGGTCCACACCGAGGCCGCCAGCCCGTACCGGGTGTCGTTGGCGCGGCGGACGATCTCGTCTTCGCTGTCGAAGGGCTGGATCAGGGCGCAGGGACCGAAGATTTCCTCACGCGCAATCGCCGAGTCGTCGTCCAGCCCGGTCCACAAGGTCGGCTGCACCCAGGCGCCTTCGGCCATCACGCCCGGCATCTGCGCCGCGCCGCCGCCGGTCACCACGGTTGCGCCCAGCTCGCGCGCCTTGGCGTAATACGACAGCACCTTGTTCTTGTGTTCCTGCGAGATCAGCGGGCCGAGTCCGGTCTCCGCGTCCTCCGGGCGGCCCAGGCGCAGGCCTTCGGCGCCGGCCTTGAGCGCCGCCACGAAACGCTCGAAGATCGGCCGCTCGACATACACCCGCTCGGTGCCCAGGCAGACCTGGCCGCAGTTGGCGAACACCGAGCGCATGGTGCCTTCGATGGCGGCGTCGAAATCGCAGTCGGCAAACACGATGGCCGGGTTCTTGCCGCCCATCTCCAGCGACACCGGGCGCGAACCGGTGGCCGCGGCCTTCATGATCGCCTCGCCGGTGCGCGTCTCACCGGTAAAGGTGATGGCATCGACCTGCGGATGGATGGTGACGAATTCGCCCGCCGAGCCCGGCCCGAAACCGTGCACCACGTTGTAGACGCCCTTGGGCACGCCGGCCGCGTTCATCACCTCGCCCAGCAGCGCGGCGGTCTGCGGCGTCTCCTCGGAGGGCTTGACCACCACCGTGTTGCCGCAGGCCAGTGCCGGGCCGACCTTCCAGGTCATCAGCAACAGCGGAAGGTTCCACGGGCAGATCACCCCGACCACGCCCACCGGCCGGCGCAGCGCGTAGTTGAGCGCGCCGCGTCCGTCGGGCGTCGCCATCTCGAAAAACTCGCTCGGCACGTTCTTGACCACGTCGGCAAAGATCTTGAAGTTCGCCGCGCCGCGCGGGATGTCGATATGCCGTGCCAGGCTCATCGGCTTGCCGGTGTCGGCGCACTCGGCAGCCAGAAATTCATCGAAGCGGGCGGTGATGCCATCGGCCACCGCATAGAGGATGTCGACCCGCTCGGCCACGGTCATGCGCCCCCACGGGCCGTCGAGCGCGGCGCGCGCCGCGGCCACGGCAGCGTCCACCTCGGCCTTGCCGGCTTCGTGCACCGTGCCGATCACGGTGTTGTCGAGCGGCGAGCGCTTCTCGAAGGTCTGCGCGGTGCTGACGTATTCGCCATTGATGAAATTGCGGATCTGCTTCATGTGTCGTTCAACCCTGTTCGTTGTCCTGTGTCACTTCCGCCCCGATGGCCGCCAAAGCGGCCCGGGCGCAAGCCTCGTCCTGTTCTTCAGAAGCGCCTGAGACGCCCACCCCGCCAATCAGTACGCCGTCGATGCGGATCGGCAGCCCGCCGCCGAACACCACCAGCCGCGGCCGCGCCGAAAAGCCGAGCTTCATGCCTTCATCGTGGCCGACCACCTGCATCCAGTCACCGGTCGAAAAGCCGAAACCGGCAGCGGTGTAGGCCTTGTCGATGGCGATGTCGATCGACTGCACGAAGGCGCCCGGCATGCGCAGGAAGGCCGCCAGATTGCCGCCGCTGTCGGCCACCGCCACGTTGATGCGCACCCCGAGCTGACGGGCATGGGCCACCGCCGCGGCAAGCGCCCGCGCCGCGGCATCGCAGCCGATGACGGCCTGGGTGACGACGACGGATTCGTGCGGATCGGATGCCATGAGCAGGTGCCTTTCGTGTGTGTTGATATGAACAATATTTCCGATTATTCTCGACGTCAACACTTTTTCTCGAGATTTTTATATTTCACCGAACATAGCCGTTTCGCTAGAATGAGATCGTCATCCGCGTACCCCGTTGAGGAACACGAATCGCCATGAGCGACGCTGCCTTGCACCACTCCGCCGCCCCCGATGCGGCCATGGAACCCAAGACCCTGGTCGAAGGTGCCTACCGGCGCCTGCGCCGCAACATCGTCGAAGGCGTGCATCCGCCCGGCGAGAAGCTCCGGGTCGAGCACCTCAAGGAGCAGTACGACGTGGGCGCCGGCACGCTGCGCGAGGCGCTGCAGCTGCTCGTCACCGACGCCCTGGTGGTGGCTCAGGGCCAGCGCGGCTTTCGCGTCGCGCCCATTTCGCTGAAGGATTTCGAGGACATCACCCGCACCCGCGTGCTGATCGAGACCGAGGCGCTGCGCCAGTCCATCGCCCTGGGCGACGACGACTGGGAGGGCCGGGTGCTGGCCGCCTTCCATCGCCTGTCGCGCGCAGAGGAACGCCTCGACGACGAGGCCAGCGCCCGCGAGGACTGGGAGGAGCGCAACCGGGTCTTTCACGAGGTGCTGATCAGCGCCTGTCCGTCGCGCTGGATCCAGCACTTTCAGCAGATCCTGTATCGGCAGTCGGAGCGCTACCGGCGCCTGAGCCTGTTCCGCAACCCGATCCCGCGCGATGTGCACGCCGAACACCAGCTGCTGTGCGACGCCACCGTCGCGCGCGACAGCGAGGCGGCCTGCAAGGTGCTCACCGAGCACATCCTGCGCACCCTCGATGCCGTCCGGCACATGCCGACCGAGTTCCTGAACGCGGCGGAGAATGGGCCCAAGGTGCGCCAGGCATGAGCCCGCCCGTCGTCCGGGTGGCCCACCGGCGCGTCCGGCCACACTGCGCCAAGGCCTACGAGGCCGTGGTGCGCGGCATGTTTGACGATGCCCGCCAGCTGCCGGGTTTTCTCGGCGCGGAGCTGACCCCGCCGCTGGGCGATGGCGACGAATACCGGGTGGCGCTGAAATTCGCCACCGATGCCGACCTCGAACGCTGGAACCGCTCGGACGCGCGGGCGCAGTGGCACGCGCGCCTCGCCCCGCTGGCCGACGGCGACCCCGAATATCACTTGCTGTCGGGCATGGAGGCATGGTTCGTGCCGCCGCCGGTGCCGGCCGCACATCCGCCCTCGCGGGCGCGCATGACGGTGGTCACCTGGCTGGGCATCTTCCCCACCGTGTCGCTGCTGCTCTACGTCCTCGGCCCGGTGCTCGCGCCCCTGCCCTTCTTGCTGCGCACGGCCATCCTCACCGCCGTCGTGGTGCCGTGCATGACCTACCTCGTCATGCCGCGGCTGACCCGCGCGCTACGCGAGTGGTTGCAGGCGGGCCGCTGACGACGCGTCGCGCGGCCCGCCTCCGCTCAGGACACCACGCTCAGGAAGCGCTCGTTGAGCTTGCGGTCGTGATAGAAGACCGCCGGACCGACCTGGTCGAAGGTCCACTTGATCGGTTGCTGGTCCGGATAGGTCTGGTAGCCGCCACAGAAGGTCTCGAAGCGGTTGCCTGAGGGATCGAAGGCGTAGATGGTGGTGCCGCGCGTGACGCCATGGCGGGTCGGGCCGATGTCGATCGACACCCGGTTCATCGACATGATGTCGGCCGCGCGCAGCACCTGCTCCCAGCTCTCGAGCAAAAAGGACACATGGTGCAGCTTGCCCGGCTCCGGGTGGCGCACGAAGGCGATGTCGTGCGCCTTGTTCGAGCAAGTCAGCCAGATCGCCAGGTCGGTCTCACCGTCGTCCATCAGCACATGCTCGACCAGGTAGAAGCCGAGTACGTCCTCAAAGATCTTGCGCGCACCGTCGATGTCCGGGCCATACAGCAGGCAGTGGTCGAAGCGCACCGGGTTGATGCCCTTGCTGTCCGGCACCCAAACCTCCGGATTGACGTAGGGCATGCCGTTGCCGACGTCGGTCTTCTCGGCGTACAGCTCGATCTGGTGGCCGGTCGGAATCTCGAAGCGCACGCGCTCGCCGGTCTCGAGCATCTCGCCGGCGGCGATGCGTTCGGTGTGCACGCCGTAGGCGCGCAGGTCGGCGTCGAGCTTGTCGAGCGTGGCCCGGTCGGCCACCTTGAAGCCGACGACGTCAACGCCGGCTTCATCGGCCTCGCGGATGATGAAGCTGTTGTGGTCCCGCTCGTCCTGGGTCTTAAAGTAGACCCGGCCCTGCGTGTCGCGGCCCATCTCCTTCAGGCCGATAACGTTGGTGTAGAAATCGATGCTCTGCTGGAGGTCCAGCACCCGCATCTGAAAATGGCCAGGGCGCAACACGCCGGTGACTGCCATGATGGTCTCCTTCCTCTATGCCGTCCCCGTCCGGGCGCGGGGCAATGCCCGTTTTGATCTGCTGCCGTCCCGTGCTGGCAGCTTGTGTCGGGCGTGTCGATCGCGTCCGGCCCAGGCCGGCGCGATTTTTCTCTCTGCGGGGAAGTGAAACCACGGGGCCGCCTCGCGGCCGGCCCCGTCACTGCTATCGATCAGCTCACCACGGACAGGAAGCGCTCGTTAAGCACACGGTCGTGGTAGAAAATCGCCGGCCCGACCTGATCGAAAGTCCAGGTCAGCGGATGGTTGTCCGGGTAGGTCTGGTAGCCGCCAGAGAAGGTCTCGAAGCGGTTGCCGCTCGGATCGAAAGCGTAGATGGTCGTCCCGCGCGTGATGCCGTGGCGAGTCGGGCCGATGTCGATCGACACCCGGTTCATGGACATGATGTCGGCCGCTCGCAGCACCTGCTCCCAGCTCTCGAGCAGGAAGGACACGTGATGCAGCTTGCCCGGCTCGGGGTGCATCACGAAGGCGATGTCGTGCGCCTTGTTCGAGCACGACAGGAAGACGGCCAGGTTGCTCTTGCCATCTTCCATCAGCACGTTCTCGGTGGTGTAGAAGCCCAGCACTTCGGTGAACAGCTTCTCCACCTCGGTAATGTTCGGGCCGTACAGCAGGCAGTGGTCGAAGCGCACCGGGTTGATGCCTTTCTGGTCCTGCACCCACACCTCGGGGTTGGTGTAAGGCATGCCGTTGCCCACGTCGGTCTTCTCGGCATACAGCTCGAAGTGGTGACCCGTGGGCGCCTGGAAGATCACGCGTTCGCCGGTCTCGAGCATTTCGCCCGCAGGGATGCGCTCGGTGCTCAAACCGAAAGCACGGACATCCGCCTCCAGCCGGTCCAGCGTGGCCGCATCCGCCACCTTGAAGGCCATCGCGTCGATGCCCGCTTCGTCGGCTTCGCGCAGGACGACCGAGTTGTGATCGCGCTCGTCCCAGGCCTTGAGGTAGACCCGACCCTGATCGTCGCGCCCCATTTCCTGCAGGCCGAGCACGTCGCGGTAATGTTTGACGCCCTCTTCGAGATCGAGGACGCGAAGCCGGACATGGCCGGGTCTGAGAACACCATTGATCGCCATTTTGAGTCTCCTTCTGCCGTATCGAGCGGCCTTGGAGGGCCACCCGTCTGCAGTTTTGTTATGTCATGATTTGAAAGATATTTGCCAACTATCTCGACGTCAACATTTTTTCTCGAGATTTTAAATTCGCTTGAACAAAGGACTCCGCACCTGCTGCGCGTCGGCCGCCGAGATGAACTTCTCGGTGTAGATATCGTTTTCGAACAGTCGCCCCTGCATCAGCGCGCCAATGCAGGCGTCGATCATCAGCGGCGGGCCGCACAAATAAGCCTTGTGCCCACGGAAATCATTGTCGAAATGGGCCGTCGCCGCTTCGTGCACATAGCCGCGAAACCCGGCCCAGTCCGAGCCGGCCGGCTCGTCCGACAACGCCGGCACATAAGTGAAATTGCCATGACGCTCGGCCAGCGCGAGGAAGTCGTCGTGGTAGTACAACTCGGCACGGGCGCGCTGGCCATACACCAGCGTGATGGGCAGCTCACAGCCCGATTCGAGCAAGTCGAGAATCATGCTGCGTGGGCTCGACAGGCCCGATCCACCGGCCATGAAGATAAGCGGTACCTGCGCCGACTTGCGCACGAAGAAGCGCCCGTAAGGCCCGGACAAGGTCAGCCGGTCACCCACCGCCAGGCGCTCATGAAGCCAGGTGGTACCTGCCCCGCCGGGGACGATGCGCACATTCAACTCAACCTCACAACCACTGCTTGGCGCATTGGCCAGCGAAAAGGCACGTGAACCCACATCACCGGGGATGTCGACATTGATGTATTGCCCGGCCTGAAAATGCATCGGCTCATCGAGAGTAATGAAGATGCCCTTGATGGTCGGTGTGAGCGCTTCAATACGGCTCACCGTGCCGGGGAAGTCGCGCACCGGGATGGACTCGGCGTCGGGCTCTTCCTCCACGTCCGCCTCGATGGTCACATCGCTTTGCAAGGTGGCGCAGCAGGCAAGCGTCTTGCCTTCGTCGCGCTCAAAATCCATCAGCGCGAAACTCGACGCCTCGCCATGCTCGACTTCGCCGTCGAGCACATCGATTTTGCAGGTGGCGCACAGGCCATGGCAGCAGGCATGCGGCAACCAGATGCCGGCACGCAGCGCGGCGTCGAGAATGGTCTGATCGTCCTCGACCTCGATCGTCGTGCCCAGCGGTTCAATCGTCAGTTCGTAGCTCATTCCTGTTCTCTCTAGGGGATCCGACCCCGCGGCCACGGTGCGTGAGGACGCGGGGTAACGGATCAGGTGCAGGAGCCTTTGATACCGGTCAGCCCGGGCGTACGGAATCGGATCACATCCTTGTGGCCCAGGCCGTTGTCCGCCAGGGACTTGTCGAAGTCAGGCGTCCAGGGCTGGCCGGACTTGAACCACTGCGCCGTAGCCCAGTCGATCTTGGCGAAATCGGGGTGGTAGCCGAAAGCGGCCGGCAACACCTGCTCAACCACATCGCCGAAACGCATCGCCGGCGGAAACGGGAAGGCAAACGGTGCGCAAAACAGCAGGTGGTCTTCCCAGCCGATGTAGAGCAACTGGTTACCGTGGAAATTCTCGACCCGGTCGGCCGGCTCGAACTGGTAGTCCTTGAGGGCAGTCACTGCCATGGATGTCTCCTTGATTCTCGTGGCCGACCCCGCCACCGGGGCCGGCACCATCGGTCAGTCGTTCGAAGTGGCCACACCGCGCCAGGCGTCGAAATTCTTCTGGTCTTCGGAGCCTTCGAAGTCGAGGTTGTCACGCCCGAAATTCATGTGGTAATACGCGAGCACGGCGGCCAGCGGATCAAATCCCTCGGCGGTCGGATCGGTACCTTCGGGGAAGCAGTTCCCCTGATAGATCTGGTGCACCGGCAGCCAGGACTGGATGTACTTCTCCGGCTCGTGTTCGAAGATCTCTTTGCAGTGATCGGAGCAGAAGTGGTACTTGTCGTCCTTGTACTGCGCCTCGCGGTAACAGATCTTGGTCGGATCGCCCGGCTCGGTGAACAACATCGGGATCTGGCATACCTGGCACAGCATGGGCAGTGTCTTGTTGTAGAAACGGTTGCCCTTGGCGGCCTCGTCGCGCCAGTACTCAAGGCGCGGCCGGTAGTACTTGTCGAAGCTGTCGGGGTACTTCTCGGACAGCCAATTCATCTCGTCTTCGTCCGGCGTCCAGGTATGAAATGCCGCCGCCGCGCCGTAGTTGTAGAAGGTCGCCCAGGCCTGGTGGGAGAGGTGCTCCTTCTCCTTGGTGATGTCTTCGATGCACTTGGGCATGGTGATGCCGTAGCGCGCCAGATCCTTGAACAGCGCCCCGCCGTTCTCCTCGAAGTACACCTCCCAGGCCTCCTTCCAGCTCATGATCCGCTTGGGCAGCATGTAGTCCATCATCATGGCCACCAGGGTCAGAACGCGGGTGCCGCGCCAGGCCCACTTGTCGATCCAGCGCTGCACGATGGGCAGGTTGTCCGGATCCTGTTCGAGCATGAACTTGATGACCTCGAGGCCCAGCGTCATGTGACGTGCCTCGTCCGACTGCGCCGAGAAGCCGAAGGTCATCGCTCCCATGTCGCCGTTGTAGGCCGCGCCCGAGACGAAGGGCACGAACAGCAAATTGGTCAACACGTATTCAAACGAGAACCCGATCGCCACCATGAATTCGAAGGGGCCGGCGGTGATCGCGTCGTCGAAGAAGCTCTTGGGCACAGACAGGTACCACACGCGGTCATGCATGTGACGGAAGTCGTGCAGGCCGTTGTAGTACTTGTTGTAGTTCGACAGCGAGTGCACCTGCGTCTGGGCATGGCGGATCTCGTCGATCGACTGCATCAGGCAGGCCACCCGCGGGCCGGCACCGGGCAGTTGACGGCCCACATGCGCAAAGCCCCGGTGCGCCATGTATTCGAGCGGCGACACACCGGTGAGGAAAAGCTTGACGGTGTTGATGTAGCGCGCGTCGGTCACCGACAGGTGGCCGTTGTTCTGCGCATAGGCATCGATGATGGCGTAGAGCTTGCGCTCCTTCTCGGCTTGGTATTTCCAGTAGGCATCCATGGTCAGGCGGAAGGGGTCTTCCCACTTGTCCCAGTCATGAATCTTGATGCCTTCGTACTTGGCGTACGGATACACATCGTCCTTCGACTGGTAGGAGGGCTCCCAGTCCAGCCCGCGCGTCATGTGGCTGTACTTTTCCTTCAGGCTAAGCTTCTTCTTCGGTACGTTCATGTCCATGAGTGTTCTCCTCGCCCTCAGGCATTCCAGTGCAGGGTCAATTCGTCGTCCGTCTCGTCGATGTGACCGGACAGGGAGATGAGGTTGATGTGCAGCTCCTGCAGATCGAAGCTGCGGCCGATCAGGGCCTCGATGGTTTCGCGGCGCACGGTGAGCGAGCCCTCGGCATCGATCTTCACCATCGCCGGCGAGGGATGAACCACCGCATGCGGGTTGTCCTCGGTGATTGCCTCAATGATGGCGCGGGTCTCTTCGTTGGCTTGCAGCGCCAGGAATACGTTCGACATGGCGAGGCCTCCTCAGACCGTCACGCCGGCTTTCGCCAGACGGGTGTTGAACTGCTCGACCTGCTCGGCCACCACCGTGTCAGCACGCCCGCCGACCGCGATCTGCGCCACCGGCGTCAGCGCGCTGGCGGCACGGTCGCGCCACTGGGTGGTCCACTTTTCGAGCAAGGCCTTGTTCTCGGCGGATTCGCCGGCGGCTGTCTTGAGCGTCGCATCGACCCAGCGACGCGTCTCGCCAAACCATTCGGTCATGAACTGGGTCAGCAGCGCGATGGCGGTGCCGCCCTCGGACGAGAGCACATCATCGACGATGGTTTCGTACACCAGCGGATAGAGCAGGCCGTCGAGCGCCACGTTTTGCGCCACGAACAACTCGACCGGGTCTTTGAGAACAAAGCTGTCCTCCACGTAGCGGCGCAACCCCTGCCACGCATCACCCGTCATCCAGGCGTCTTTTGCCGCGTCCAGTTCCTCCTCCGAACCGAGCAGTAAACCGACCCGCGTCAGGTATTGGGCGATGCCCAGATGATCCATGGCGTGATAGATGCACGGCTGGGTAAACGCCGTGCCATAGCCATAAGCGCACATCGAGGCGTTGTTCAGGTTGCCGCCCCAGGCCACATGTCGCAAAGGCAGCAGCAACTTGAGCGACGTGGCTTTCACCTCATCATTGAGCATCGCGGCCAGGCCACGGGTCTCTACGAAATTGAAGTTCGCTTCCGCCGTGTCCTGCTGCTTGGCTCGGGCCAGCGTGTAGGTCCCGTAGTAGAACTGGCGCGGATCCTTGAACGCATACCAGTCAGCCATCTTGATCGCGGTGCGCGAGGCATCGAAGATCTCGTGCTCCGGATCCCAGGTCGGGCGATAGTGAAAATTCGCGGCCGCCTGCATGTCAAAAGTCCCCTCCTGATAGCGCGACGCCGGCTTGTCGGCGCCCAGCCGACGGGCCACATGATCAAAAGTGTTGCGCAGCGGCTTGATCGCTACCGTTCGCAGATCCATCTGCATATGTGTCTCCTCCTCTTATTGCTCTAGCCGGAAATGCCGGTTCATTGCTTGTCGCGAAAACGCTCATGGGTGGCATCGCGCAGGCGCCACTCCCAGTCCGCCCCGGTATCGGCCAGCGGCCGCGGGCCTTCCATAAAAATCACCTCGTTGTTGCTGCAAAACGCCTCGAACGCGTCGGCCGGCAGCAGCATCTCGACGTACAGCTCGGGCAAACCGATCGAGAACTCGAACTCGACCAGACCGCTCGCCCGTCGCTCCACGACGCGAACGTATTTCTTGCTCACATCGACCCGCATCTCCGCCTGCGCCATTCCGTTCTCCATTTGATAAGCACCAACGCACCGTCACAGTCCTATCACTCAAGGCTTGTGCCAGTTGCGCCAAGCACCTGTTTTTAACCGGATATTTTTATTTTTCTCGAGATTTTTAACAAAAAGCCAGGCTTATGGAGTGATCAATTGATCAAATACTTCAACTCGGCTCATCAAATGATCAATCGAGTTTTGTGCTTTGCAACAATGGCTTAGCCAAAACCGGAAAAGAAAAACCCGGCATGGCGCCGGGTCGTGGGGGGTTCAAAAGCGTGATCTCACTGTGAAACATCAATGCGTGCCGCGTACGGCGTCTCGGAATCCGACTGACCTGCCGCCAGGCACTTGAGCATCTTGCCAAGCACCTCCAGGTCGAGGTCGGAGTGCGGAACCAACTTGCACGCCAGCACGATACCGAGCGCCTCATCGGCTTCGGAGACACAGGCGCGACTCATCTTGCGCACCGTGAATTGCCCCGAACGCACCCGCACGCGGCACACACCACAGCCACCACCCCGGCAGCCGACGGGAATGCCGCGATAGCCCAACGACTCCATGGCATGCAGCACGTTTTGGTCTGACCAACACGCAAAGCTGTCTGCGGTATTGAGCAGACGGATGGTGAAACGCCGCACTCCTTGCTTGACCATGTGAAACTCGCTATTAATCTCGAGATTTCATACAATACGCGGAAACTTCATCAAAGAAAATCCTTCTATTACAAAAGAGAGGGTCGTGAAATCCTCCGTAACGGAGGACGGACACACGCGGTTCAGGGCGCAATCGGTGCTATAAGAAAGAGACTCGGAATCCCTGACAGACGAGCACATACCGAGCCCCGAGGAGGCCATGTGGCGGGAATCGAATACCCGGAAATCAATGACTTGCGCAGTCTGGTGCGCTTTTCATCCGAAGACGGTCTGATCTGGCTGGATCAGAACCGCATGGTGTTGATGCACACTGCGTCGCTGAGCGAGTTGCGCAAAGAGCTGATCACCTCGCTGGGCTATGAACAGGCACGTCGAGTACTCACCCGTATGGGCTATGCTGCCGGCGTGCGCGATGCCGAGCTGGCACGAAAGATCCGTGGACATCAGAGCCTGAAAGACGCGTTTGTCGTCGGTCCCCAGCTGCACATGCTCGAAGGCAGCGTCCAGGTCGAAACCGTCCGCCTCGACATGGACATCGACAATGGTGAATTCGACGGCGAGTTCATTTGGCATCATTCCTGGGAAGCCGAAGTCCACCTCTCGGAGTTCGGCCATGCCACCGATCCCATCTGCTGGATGGAGCTGGGCTACGCCTCGGGCTACACCACCGCTTTCATGGGGCGTTTCATTCTCTTCAAGGAAATCGAGTGTGCGGCCACCGGCACCAACCACTGTCGCATCGTCGGCCGCCCGGCCGAAGCCTGGTCGGACGCCGACGCCTATCTGCCCTATTTTGAGGAAGACTCGGTCCTCGGCAAACTGCTTGAATTGCGCGACCAGGTGGACGCGCTGCGCTCCACGCTGTGCAAGAACCGGCCGATCACCAACCTGATCGGCGCCTCTGCTGGCTTCCAGAATGCCATTTCGCTCATCACCAAGGCAGCGGCCACCAATGTGACGGTGCTGCTGCTGGGCGAAACCGGCGTCGGCAAAGAGCGCTTTGCCCGAACCCTGCACGAGCTCGGCGCCCGCAAGGACGCACCCTTTGTCGCGATCAACTGTGCCGCCCTGCCCCACGACCTGATCGAGTCCGAACTCTTCGGTGTCGAAAAAGGCGCCTACACCGGCGCCGATACCTCGCGCGCCGGCAAGTTTGAGCGCGCCGATGGCGGCACCCTGTTTCTCGACGAAATCGGCGAACTCCCTGCCGCCGCGCAAGCCAAGTTACTGCGCGCCCTACAAGAAGGCGAAATCGAGCGACTGGGCGGCGATCAGGTCCGCAAGGTCAATGTCCGGCTGGTCGCCGCAACCAACGTCAATCTCCAGGAAGCGGTCAAGGACGGGCGCTTTCGTAACGATCTGTACTACCGACTCAACGTCTATCCAGTCACGATCCCGCCACTGCGCGAACGCGCCTCCGATATCCCGCTGCTGGTCGACGCGCTACTGAAGCGCTTTACCGCAATGCACGACAAAAAACTCATTGGCATCACCGACAAAGCGCTTCGAGCGCTGGGCGACTACGCGTGGCCGGGCAACATCCGCGAACTGGAAAACATCATCGAACGCGGCGTCATTCTTGCCCCCCAGCACGACTGGATCGAGCTGGAGCACCTGTTTACAAGCCCTGCACAATACGATCAGTTCCCGGTCGGCGTCGGTGCGGATGGCATTTTGAGCAACAAAGACCCACACAAAACAAACGGCCTCGCCACGCTGCTTTCTCAGAGCGGCAGATCACTGAACGACATCGAAGAATTGATGATCAATCACGCCGTCACGCAATCGGGCGGGAACCTCGCCAAAGCCGCCCGAGCCCTCGGATTATCACGCCCGCAATTGTCGTATCGACTGAAAAAGCGCTCAAACTCTGAAGAGCCCTAGCCAGGATCAAACAGGTTCAGGAGAACCGAAGCACCGCCCGAAGCACCACTTGTCGGCGACCTCAGCGCCCTTCGCCAGAGGCATGGCGCAAGCGCAAACTCGCTCCGACTATGAATACTGGCGCGAAAAAGGTGGACCAAACCTTCCGTACTTTGACGCCACCACCAAAGCTACTGCTGGTTCGGCTGAACAATTCCGTGGCGTTTCATGCGTCGATATACGGTCGCTCGGCACACCCCCAGCTCATCTGCCGCGGCGGTAATACACCATTTGTGCCGCTGCAAAGACTCGAGCAGCCACTGCCCTTCCTGATCGCGCCATTGCGGGCGCTCGGCATCAACAAACCGCTGTCCAAGCGCGCGCCCATCAGCGCCCGGTACTGCGGCGGCGCGATCCTCCGGCTCCATCAATTCGCCGGGTAGATCATCGAGCTGAACATTCCCGCCATCGCACACGGCCAAGGCAAAGCGAAGCACATTCCTGAGCTGCCGCACATTTCCGGGCCAGGCATGCGCGCAAAGCGCCGACATCGCGTGTGGATCAATGTGCACGGAGCACCCCATTTCCGCGGCCTCTTCTGCCGCGAGACAGTCAATCAGAAACCGAATGTCCTGCCTCTGTCGGAGCGGTGGCAGATAAAGAATCGCGCCGCACAGGCGGTAATAGAGATCCTCTCTGAAGTGCCCTTCGGCGATCTGTTTTCGCAGATCCCGGTGCGAGGCAGCGACCACCGTGAGGCGAATACTCTGAGGTTTGTCGCCACCCAGTGGCATGATTTCTTTTTCTGCCAACACCCGCAGCAGGCGCGTTTGCAGATGTAGCGGCATGTCGCCGATTTCGTCGAGAAACAAGGTTCCGCCGTCGGCTTGAGCAATCAAGCCACGCATGCCTTTGCTGCGCCCTCCGGTAAAGGCACCCGGTGCGTAGCCAAACAATTCGCTCTCGATCAATGACTCGGGGATAGCCGAGCAATTGATGGCGACGAAGGCCTTGTCGCGGCGCTCACTCGATTCATGCAGCGCCTTGGCCACGACCTCCTTGCCGGTGCCGGTTTCACCATGGAGCAGGATGTCGACCGACTTGTTAACCAATCGCTTCGCCTGGCGGATCAGTCGTTGCATTTGCGGATCGTCGCCGGCGAGGCGGTCGAGCGCCGGCGCGCTGACTTCGACCTCGGCATCCTGAGTGGTAATGCGACGCCCTGGCTCAATTCTCGGCGTAATCACATCGGCATAGAACACTGCATGCGCGTAAGTCGTGAGCGCCGAACGCTGGTTCGACGCACCGGCCCGAGCAATACGCCACACCTCCTTCATGCCTTCACGAAAGATGCTGTCGAGCGGCGCGCCGACCAACTCGGTTATCAGCCCACTCTCACCGCCGCCGTGCAGCATTCGACGCGCGCCGCTATTGGCACCCACAACGACCCCATCGGCATCGAAGGCCAGCATCAGCTCGCCACTCACATCGACCATCGGCCAGGCTGCACTGAGGCGCAAGACCGAGGCTTCGCGAAAGAAGTGGAGGAAGTTGGCGTCCTCGATCATCTTGGCGTACATCATGGTCAGCTGTAGCGCAAGGTGCTGGCTCTCACGCGGCGATGGCGAGGTCAGTGCGGAGACGTCGAGCACGCCCATGAATTCACCGGTCGGGTCGAGCAGCGGAGCGCTGTTGCAGGTCAACCCGATATGCGTGGCATCGAAATGGTCGGTCTGATGGCAGGTGATGGCGCTACGGTCGGCAATGCATGTGCCCACCGCGCACGTGCCAGCGCGCGCTTCGCTCCAGTCGGCCCCGAGATACAAGCCGGAGCGACGCAGCTCCCCCTGCCAGCGATCATTCCCAATGAAATCCACGGTGATCCCCCCGGCATCGGTCAGTAACAGCACATAGCCAAGGTCACAGACCCGCTTGTAGAGTTGCTCCATGCCGGTGCGGGCCACCTGCAGAAAATCTTCAACCTGGTCGCGATGCTCGCGCAGCCGCGGCCCCTCAATAATGTGGGCTGGCGTCGGGCGCGTCGGGTCGAGGTCATAGTCCTCAATGCAACGCTGCCAGGACCGCTGGATCCTGTCCGATTGCACCCCGGCGCTGCGGGTGACGGACAACACGCGCTCGATGTGCGTTCGTTGGTCTATGTCGTGCATGCTCATGCCTCCTCCTGGCGCCCCCGACCTCGGCCGTGTAACGCTAGAGATGCGTCGGGTCCATCGCTGGCCCGCGCTTATGTTTGTTTGTCGCTTTCACGCCACCTTCGTGCCGATGGCGGCTCTTTCTGGTCTAGTAAAGCACTTGTTGCGTCGCAGCGCTACGCTGACGCGGAGCCTCCTTCTTCAACGCCAACCCGGCTGAGCCGGGGCTACCCAAACGGACTACCCGTCAATCGTTTCGCCAACTGACGGTCCTGCTAAATCACTGCCAACAATCCCGCGCTGCGCTCGATCAGCCACACCGAGGCCACCACGATGCACGGCATCACCAGCGCATGCTGATACCGCAGACGCGGGTGACGCCAGTAGCGGTGCAGCGCCCAGAGCAACGGCGCAGCGACCAGCGACAAGGCAAGCTGGCCCAGTTCGATGCCCAAGTTAAAGCCGAGCACCACGCTCACGAAACTGCCCGACAGCGCCGGCGCCACCGCCTGCAAGGCGAACGAGAAGCCAAAGCCGTGGACCAGACCCACGCAAAACACCGCCGGCGCCAGCATGGGTCGTCCGCCCTCGCCGAGGATGCGGATGCCGGCATAGATGATCGAGGCGGCAATGGCCAACTCGACCGCGGGCGCGAACCAGGATAACGCGTCCAACCCACCCAGTGCGCCCACGCACAGGGTGATCGAGTGCCCCGCGGTAAAAGCCAGCGAACTCTTCAAAAAACGCGCCACGCCACCCGCGCCGAGCAGCAGCACCAAAATGAACAGCACATGATCCAGACCGATCAGCACATGCTCAAAGCCCGACACCATGTAGCCAACAAAGCCCGCGGGCGCTTGGGCGGACGTGGCCGGCGCGCCGAGCATCAGGTTCAGCGGCCCGAGGCTCTGGAAGCTGTCGACACGGCCGTCGTCGTAATAGCGGCGAACAATGTTCACCGCACGCACGCCCAGGTCGGGCCACTCGTATACGCTGCCCGTCAGCACTGGCACGGCGTCGGCTGCCGGCGAATCGAAGCGCAAACGCAAGCTCACGACCGCATCGGCCAGATCGAGCTGCGTTGCCTCGCCCAGCGCCAGCGTCCGCATGACGACCTGCTCCACCGTCGGCAAATAAGAGAAGGGATCGCGCTCGGCCAGAGTGTCGATGCGTGCGCCCTCCAACTCGCCGAGGCGGCCGTCAAGGCGCAAGGCCTCGCGCAGACGCGTTCGCAAGCCGTCGGGGTCGCGGTGCATGGCCGGCACATCCACCGCCAGGCGCCCGTCTGCATCGCGCCTCAGAAACGGCGGTGGCGCCTGCTCGCCGTCGACCTGCCAGTCGCGCGGCAACAACACCAGGGCCAGCGGCAACTGCGCATACACCCGCAGCGCCCCGTCACGCGGCGCCAGATGCACGATGCGCGCCATGAAGTCCTGGACATGGGCCGTCGCGACGCTACCGAAGCCCAGCAGCACGGCGCTCAGCGCCAGGGCGCACCACAGGCGCGCCCTGCGCCCGGCGCTTACTGGCGCGGATCCCACAGCCGCTCGCGCATGGTCTGTTCATAGCCGCGGCCCTCGGGCGCGGTGACCAGTTCCAGCTGCATGCCCCAAGGCGACATGAAGTAGATCCAGGTCAGACCCTTGAGCGGCCCCTCGGTGAACAGATGCGGTTTGCCGAGAAATCTAACGCCCTTGGCGCGCATGTTGGCCATCGCCGCATCCAGATCGTCTACATAGAACGCGATGTGATGGCCGCCGACGTCGCTGTTCTTCGGCGGTTGGGATTTCTGGTCGGGCGAGGTGTATTCGAAGATCTCGAAGTTGGTGCCGTTACCACAGCGCACGAGGTGCGCCACCGGGATCTCGGCACGCGGATTGACGTTGAGGTTTTCCTTCATCCAGTCGTCCTTGAACGGACCAAAGGGGCCGATGGTGAAGAAGGCCTTGCAGCCCATCGTACCGACGAAGAAGTCTACCGCCTGCTGGGCGTTGGGCACGGTGAAGCCAAAATGCTCGACGCCGCGCATGCCAGGAACACTGTCGGCCTGAACAGCCGGCACGGTGGCAGCCATCACGGCCGCAGCGACGCCGTGACGCAACCAGCGTCGGGCTCGGGAAGATGTGGTGTGGTTCATGATCGTGTGTCCTTGTTGGGGTTCTTGGGGGTGTTGCCGGTGCTGCCTGAACACGCTCCACGAAAAAATTGGGGCACCGCAAAGCGGGCCCCCAAAACTCACGCGTGGAGGAGCGCGTTCGATGGGCCAGCGGGGAAAACACCCCGCCGGCAAAAGCAACCTCAGAGCTCTCGGCGGCGCATGGCCCCAGCGATGTACTCGGCCTGACGGATGGCCAACGCGACAATGGTCAGCGTGGGGTTGGCGGCACCGCTGGAGGTGAACTGACTGCCGTCGGAGACAAACAGGTTCTTGATGTCATGCGTCTGGCCCCATTTGTTGACGACGCCATCACGTGCCTTCGCGCTCATCCGATTGGTGCCCATGTTGTGGCTCGCTGGATAGGGCGGCATGTCGATCACCCGGGTGGCGCCAACGGCTTCGGACAGCTTGCGCCACTGGCCCAGGCCGTGACGGCGCATGGCGGCGTCGTTGGTGTGGTCGGTCTTGGTGACGATGGGGATCGGCAGGCCGTGCTGGTCCTTCTCGGTGGCGTGCAGGGTGATGCTGTTTTCTTCCTGCGCCAGATCCTCGCCGCACACCCACACGCAGCTCATGTGGTCGAACTTCTCGAGCGCCGAGCTGACCTCGCGGCCCCAGCCGCCGGGCTTCATGAAGGCCGCGGCGAACGGCAGGTGCAGCGCCAGGCCTTCTAGGTGGTAGCCGCCGAGGAAGCCGCGGTCGGGATTGTTGGGCACTTCGTCGGACACCACGGCGGCGATGTCGAAACCGCGATACATGTACACCGGGCCCGGGTTGATGGTCAGCGCGGCGGCGGTGGTGTGATTCATGTAATTGCGCCCGACCTGGCCCGAGGAGTTGGCCAGACCGTTCGGGAACATACTGGAGGCGGAATTGAGCAGCAGGCGCGGCGACTCGATCGAGTTGCCGGCCACGCACACCACGCGTGCCTTCTGCAGGTGCTGCTTGCCGTCCTTGTCGGCGTACAGCACGCCGGTGGCCTTGCCGCTCTTGTCGTGCTCAATGCGCAGCACCATGCTCTGTGGGCGCAATTCGGCATGGCCAGTCTTCATCGCACGCGGGATCTCGGAGTACAGCGTCGACCACTTCGCACCGATCTTGCAGCCCTGCATGCAGTAGCCGATCTGCTGACAGGCCGGACGG
>JBFIJC010000002.1:0-43602 GCA_041600915.1 Nitrogeniibacter sp. | reverse complement strand
TCGGGCCAATGCGCCGACTCAGCCGCAATCACCGCGCACTCGCCGCGCTTGAATCGCTCAAGTGGCTCGGCCCCCGCGCCGTGCAGGTGCAGATAGCGCGCGCGCACCCAACTGGCCATCAGCGCGATATGACGGATCTGCAGCATGCCGTTAACCGACAGCTCTTCATTTCGGCCAGCCTTTCGGGTGACCGCCACGTTCTGGCGGGCGCTGACGTTGTCGACCATGACCCAGCTGGGATTGGACACCGTGCCGGGGCAGGCCTGCCCGGCATCGAAGAGTTTACCGAGGGCGTCCTGAAGCTCGCGCCACGTCCGCGGCGGCGCATCTGGATCGAGGCCCGCACCGGTAAACGCCTGGCGGTTGATGAACAACACCGGCGTGTGCATCCCCACCGGCAGCGCCACGCGACGACCCCGCGAATCGGTGGTGTCGCGGTCGTAAGGCACCAGCGCGCTATCGCGGCCGAGCGCCATGCCGGCCTCCGCCATCACTTGATAGAGCGGTCGATAGGCACCGCGCTTGCGCAGCGCCTGCTCTGCATCACCTTGCACGATCTGAATCGCCGCGTTCGCCTCAACGGCCGGATCCGTCACGATATTCACCCGCCCGCCGCGATCCGACGCATTGAAACGCTCGACCATGGCCTCGAGTTGCTTGGCCCGGTCGGGGTCAAACACATGCGACAAGCTGACCACATGGGGCTCGCCCGCAGCATGCGCCAACGCCGCCGACGCCAGCACAAGCGCCAGCCCCATGTGCAAAAAATTGGCCATCGACTTCTTCACCATCAGAATCTTCCTCCCGCGCCTTGCGCGGACAACACGTTTGATTCCCATCTTTGCGCAACAACGCCGCTCAAGATTTTTGTCGGGGCGACGATATCTTTCATCGTCGGTCCCTATTTGGTATTCCTCATGACAATCCAATCTGCCGCCATCGCCTTTGTGCTCCTCGCCGCCCTCACCGGCTGCGAGGAATTGGGCATTCCAGACCCGGTCAAAGAAGCCGCCCGGTCGCAGGCCGAAGGCGAAGCCATCGGCAGCGCCTGCCGCCACGCCGGTCGTGCGCTTGAAGATTGTTTCACGCTCAATCCCAAAGCGTCCAAGGCCGATGTATTCAATGGGTGGCGGAATATGAACGACTACATGATCGAAAACAAGATCGACGTTGTTCCGCCAACCATGACCGAAACACCTGCACACGAAAAACCCGCCGAACCCGCTGCCGCAGCACCCGAGGAACACGCCGACGAACCCGGCTCGCCACGCCCGCGCTACAGCCGCCGCCCCTGATCCTGCCGGGGTCTCACGTCTCGACCGGCGCGACCGGCTGCCCGTATCGCGCACGCCACCAGCGAACAAAGGATTCAACATTCATGGGGCGCGCCACGTAGTAGCCCTGCAGTCGATCACAGCCCATCTCCGTCAGTATGGTGGCCTGCGCCTCTGTCTCAACGCCTTCGGCCACAACACGCAACTTGAATGCGCGAGCCATCACCAGCAGGGCTTCGACCATGGCATGGTCCTGAGCATCCGTGCACACCCCTGCCACGAACTGGCGGTCAATCTTCAGTTCATCGACCGGCAAACGGCGCAAATGCGACAGGGACGAATACCCCGTCCCGAAATCATCCAGGGCGACCGAATAGCCGGCCTCGCACAGCGCCGCAACGACTTTGCCTGCCGCCAGCTCATCAACCAACAAGGCGCCCTCAGTGAGCTCGAATCCCACCCGGTGCGCCGGCACGCGCCAACTCTCCAGCGACTGACGCACCAAGGCGGGCAAATCCGGATCCCGAATATCCTGGGACGTCAGATTAAGCATCACCGCGACGTCAACCCCCGCACGCGCCAGCTCATCGGCAATGCGCGCCTGGCGCGACAGCAAGGAGCGCAGCATCTGACCGGCAGCGCCCGATCGCTCGGCAAGCTCGATCACGGCCGGAGGCGCCACCCAATTGCCCTCAGCACGCCGCCACCGCAACAAGGCCTCTACGCTGCGACACGCGCCGGAGTCCACATCGACCTGCGGCTGCAAAAACAATTCAAAGTGCTGCATCGCCAAAGCACGCAGAAACTCTTGCTCAAGGCCCGATGCCACGCGCGACAGCTGTCCAACCTCGGGCGAGAACATCGACACTGGCTGACGCGCATCCCGCGCGGCGAACAAGGCACTGCGCGCCGCACGCTCGAGCGCCTTGGCATCTGGCGCATCGGCAGGGCCGCGTGCACCACCCGCCCTGACCGTCAAGAGCTTGCCCACGCTGACCGTGGCCGCCGCGCTGAGCGCCACCTCTCGCAACTTGTGAGCGGCCAGCATGATCTGCGCGGGGGAGCGCACCGCACACTGCACCAGAGACCACTCCTCCTCGCCGGTCAGACACAGCACATCGCCGTCACGGATGGCACCGGCGAGTCGCTCACTGACCACCTTCTGCAAACGCTCTCGATCCTCCGCCAGCAAGGACGCTGCACCATCGCCGGTCCGAAGGTTCAAAATCACCAGACCAACCGCCCAGTCTTCGCTGGCCACAGAGAGCGCCGCCGCCAGCACTTGTTCGAAACGGCGCCGGTTCGGCAGACCGGTAGGCGCATCAACGAGTGAATACGCACGCAGCTTTTCACGCTCCCGGACGATGCCCACCTCTGCCAGATAGGCGGCCAGGGCCCAAATCACCCTCACCAGCCCGGTGAGCAGATCCATCTCGAGTTGAAAAACTTCGGCACGGCCGCCGACGAGGCGGTCCCGGCAGGCAGACAGCAGTGCGCCGCAGGCGGCCCAGGGGAAATGATCGGACACCCCGCGGTCGAGACAGTCACACCACCGCGCGGCCAGGCGATTGAACCAGTCCGCCTCGCCCTGCCAGTAACAGATATCGAGCAGCTCGTCGCAAAAAGCGGCTTCAGCCTCGGCGGCCTCTGGCGCAACCGGCGCCCCGGCTCGCGACAGAAACGCCGTCGCAAAGTCCGCCTGCAGTTCATCGCGACTGACCACACGCCCGAAAGCGCGCACCGCAGCGCGGTCCTCTGGCTGGAAACCTTGTTGTGCCAGCAGGCGTGCGAGGTCCGCTTCGTCCAGCGAAGGCAGCGCACTCGAAGTGCTGCTGAGCCCGGCGTTCATCCGAGGTAGAACTCCTTCGGATCGATGCCATAGGCACCCGGCGGCAGCGCCTTGCGGATCTCATAGACCGAGCCGTCAGGTGCGACAGGGTCGTACAACAGGTCAAGCGTCGGCGGATGTGCGTTCGGTGAGTGGTCCGGCGCCAGCAACACCAGCACCCGCGGCCGTAATCGACGCACCAGGTTTTGCGCGATCACCACCGCGACCTCCCCGGTACTCAAGGCCACCAGCGTCCCCACCGGATAGAGGCCCACGCATTGGATAAAGGTGTCGACCACCGTTTCGGAGAAATCACGATCGCGCATGGTGTTGATCTGCTCAAGCGCCGTCTGCGGGCTGAGCGCGTCGCCCCAGGGGCGCTCCCGCGTCATCGCACAGTAAGTGTCAACCAGCCCCGCCATCTCGCTGTAGCGGCCAATGGCATCTCCCGCCATGCCGTCCGGATAGCCCGAACCATCGAAGCGCTCGTGGTGGCGCGCGACGATCTCCAGCACTTCAGGGGAGCCATCGGGCGTGTCTTTGAGAATCGCCAGCGAATAGTCGACATGGGCCTGAAAAATCTGCCGCTCGAGCGGCGTGATCAAGCCCGACTTTTTGAGCAGTCGCGGCGGCAGCCGAACCTTGCCGATGTCCTGCATCAAGCCGACGATGCCCATCAAGCTCATCTCATGCGCCGTCATGCCGAGCGAGCGTGCGAACACCATCAAGAGCACGCTGACATCCAGCGCATGATCGTAGGCGTACTGGTCGGTTCGCTTGAGCCGGGTAAGCCAGAGCAATGCGTCGGGGTTGCGCACCACGCTTTGCATCATGTCTTCCACATTGGCGCGCACACGCTCCATGTCGGGGCGCAGGTTCTGCTGAACATCGGCGACCAACTGCTCGACCGTGGTCTGCGCCGCCTCGTAGGCCGGCACCGCGTGGATCAGCTCATCCTCAACCGCAGCCGATTCGATCCATACCGTCGCGCTGGCGCCCTCTCGTGTCGGCCCCATGTCGTCATCTTTGTCGGCCAGGGGGTCGGCGGGCACATAGGGCGCTGGCGCCTCTTCCCGCGCAAACCAGCGGGACATGCGCTCACGCCAGCCTTCACGGTGCAGGCTGCCCGCATCAGACACATAAGCCGTGCTGCGACGCGTGGCTGGCACATCGGCTTCAAGCAGCGCGCGCCCCGCACTTGGCGACAATTCGGGCGGCGGCTCTCCACCACTGCGCAGCCAGCGCAATACATCCACGAAATCGTGCTTTGGCCGGGGCGCCGCCGTCCGGCCCGCAATACGGGCAGAGCCCGCCAGGCTGTGACTCACCGTTGAAGCCACCGATTCGCGCACCGGTGCGCGATAGTGCTCGCCCGTGCTGCGCTGCCAGTCGACCGAGACGAAGCGGCACAAGGCCTTGAGCTTGTCGAGCGTGGGCTGATCCTCGACGACAAAGCCCTGGATCAAGAACGGGGAATCCAGCCACGGCCGATCCAGTTCAGCGACAAACATGCCGATCTTCAGGTCTGCGGCGGCCACAATCTCTTTCACTGAATCACTTCCTTCAAATCACACGGCCTCATGGCGCCGGGTTGCTCCACAGCAGATGCACCGCCTCCACCGCGGCGAGTTCATCGCTCGACAGTGTCATATCGGCCGCACTCAGGTTTTCCTTTAGCTGCTCGACCGACGTCGCGCCGATAATGGTGCTGCTCACAAACCAGCGCCCCAGAACGAAGGCCAGGGCAAGCGCCGTTGGCGTGCGTCCGAACTCATTCGCCACGCGGACGTATGCAGCCACCGCCGAAGCCACGCTTGGCTTGTCATAGCGCTGGCCGAAGCCTTCAAACTCGTTGAGCCGACCAGGCGCTTTCGGGTTGCTCAAATACTTGCCTGTCAGCAGGCCAAATGCCAGGGGCGAATAGGCGAGCAGCCCCACGCCTTCGCGCTCACACAACTCGGCCATTCCATATTCATACACCCGATTGAGCAGATTGTAGGCGTTTTGCACCGATACCACGCAGGGCAAATCATGTTCCCGTGCCAATCGAACAAACTCGGCAACACCCCACGGATGCTCATTCGACAGCCCGACATAGCGCACCTTGCCCGCCTTGACCAGCGCAGACAAGGCCTCGAGCTGGTCGCGAATCGGCGTGCATTCGCGCTCCCGGGCCGGGTCGTACTGCCATTGTCCGAACATGGGCTGATTGCGCTCCGGCCAGTGCAATTGATACAGGTCGATGTAGTCCGTTTGCAGGCGGGTCAGGCTGGCCTCTATCGCTGTCTGAATATTGGCCGCATCAAGCGCCAGCGGACCACCCCGAATCCATTGCAAACCCCGGGCCGGGCCCGCCACCTTGGTCGCCAGCACAATTTGGTCGCGCGGCTGACGGCGCAGCCAGGTGCCGACAATGCGTTCGCTCGCGCCATAAGTCTCGGCCCGCGCGGGCACCGCGTAGAGCTCTGCGGTATCGATGAAATTCACCCCGGCCGCGCGCGCAACATCAAGCTGCGCATGGGCTTCGGCCTCGGTATTTTGCTGGCCAAAAGTCATGGTGCCCAGGCAAATGCGCGACACCTCAAGCGCGCTGCGACCCAAACGTTGATACTGCATTGGCAGTTCCTCACAATGATCTGCGCCCGAACATGGCGAGCGGCATCGGATGCCAGTATTATCGGCCCATTCTGCCTACCCGTCGTCCCCCCATCCATGCCCCTGCCGATCGCCTCCGCCCTGCTTGTCCAATGCCGTCCCGGCTTCGAAAAAGAGGTCGCGGCCGAACTCGAAGAACGCGCCACGCTGGCCAGCATACCCGGCCAGACCACCGCCCTGCGGGAGCGGGATGGTTACGTCATGTTTCAGGTCGACGAGCCGCTGGTCTGGTCCGAATTGCAGGCCGCACTCAACTGGCGCGGCCTGATTTTCGCGCGACAGGCCTGGCCGGTCATTCACACCATTGCCGCACTGCCCAGCCGCGATCGGGTAACGCCGATTGTCGATGCGCTCGCCAAGGCCGGCGCGCGGGTATCGAGCGTCATGTACGAATACCCGGACACCAACGAGGGCAAGAGCCGCTCGGGCTTTTGCAAGCGCTTTGCCGGCCCGCTTGAAAACGGGCTCACCGAAGCAGGCCTCCTTCGGCCCAACGGACGCGACCCGCAACTGCAGCTGTTCTTTCCTGACGAGACGCAGGCCTGGATCGGGCTGGGCAACGCACAGCTGACCAACGCCTGGCCGCAAGGCATCGCCCGCCTGCGCATGCCCTCCGAAGCCCCCAGCCGCTCCACGCTGAAGCTCGCCGAGGCGCTGATGTGCCTGCTCGACGAAAAAGAACGTGAACGCTGGCTGCGCCCCCAGGGCAAAGCGGTCGACCTCGGCGCGGCCCCCGGTGGCTGGAGCTGGCAGCTGGCCCAGCGCGGGCTGTACGTCACTGCCATCGACAACGGCCCGATGGACAAGCAGCTGCTGGCCGGCGGCATGGTCACGCATATCCGCGCCGACGGCTTTACCTGGCGCCCGCCGCGCGCGGTCGACTGGCTGGTGTGTGACATGGTCGAACAACCCAGCCGGATCGCCACGCTGATGGGCGACTGGAGCGCCAACAAGCGCTGCCGCCACGCCATCTTCAATCTCAAGCTTCCCATGAAGCAGCGCTACGGGGCGCTGCTGAAGTGTCAGGACATCATCGAGACCAAGCTCAAGGGCGTGCCCCATGTGCTGCGTTTCAAACAGCTCTATCACGACCGCGAAGAAGTCACCGGCTACCTGAGCCGCACAGACTTCCGCTGATCACCGAAACGACAGCGCAACGCGTTATAATCCTTTGTTTTCTCACCTATTGGGGCGCCGTGCGCCCACCCAGGACACCCGCTGCCTATGACTTTTGCCGAACTCGGCCTGATGCCGGAACTGCTGCGCGCCGTTGAAGACGCCGGCTACTCAGAGCCGACCCCCATCCAACGCGACGCCATTCCGATCGTACTGTCGGGCCGCGACGTCATGGGTGGCGCGCAAACCGGCACGGGCAAAACGGCCAGCTTCACGCTGCCGGTACTGCAACGCCTGGCCCCGCACGCCAGCACCAGCACCTCGCCCGCCCGCCATCCCGTTCGCGCCCTCATCCTGGCGCCGACCCGCGAGCTGGCCATGCAGGTGCATGAATCCGTGCTCACCTACAGCCGTTACCTGCCGCTGCGCGCCACCTGCATCTACGGTGGCGTCGACATGCGGGCACAAACCCAGGTCCTGCGTGATGGTGTCGAGATCGTGGTGGCTACACCCGGCCGCCTGCTCGACCACGTCCAGCAACGCAGCATCCAGCTCAATCAGGTCAAGATGCTGGTGCTCGACGAAGCCGACCGCATGCTCGACATGGGCTTCATCCCCGACATCCGCCGCATCCTCGCGATGCTGCCCAATCAGCGCCAGAGCCTGCTGTTCTCCGCCACCTTCTCGAATGAAATCAAGAAGCTGGCCGACCAGATGCTGAACGAGCCGCAGCTGATCGAAGTCGCCCGCCGCAACATGGTCAGCGAAACCATCGAACATCAGGTCTATCCGATCGAATCCAGCCGCAAGCGCGACTTGCTGGTGCACCTGCTCAGGACCACCATCGACGCTCAGGTGCTGGTGTTCGTCGACACCAAGTTCGGCTGCAGCCGCCTCACTCACTACCTCAATCGCTGCGACATCCCGGCCGACGCCATTCATGGCGACAAGAGCCAGCAGCAACGTACCGAGGCGCTCGAAGGCTTCAAGAACGGCACCACACGCGTACTCGTCGCCACCGACGTCGCCGCCCGTGGCCTGGACATCGATGACCTGCCCTATGTCGTCAACTACGTCCTGCCCAATACCTCCGAAGACTATGTGCACCGCATTGGCCGCACCGGCCGTGCCGGCAAAAAGGGCAAAGCCATCTCACTGGTCGCCCCCGAAGACCGCAGCAACCTGGCCGGCATCGAAAAGCTGATCAAGCTCACGATCCCGGTGCATACGGTTGAAGCCTTCCAGGCATCCGGCGTGCGTGACCACGGCGATGAAGGCGCAGGCGCGGGCCGCCGCAGTCGCAGCAATGAGGGGGCCGGTCGGCGCAGCAGCCGCAGCCATGACGACAACGCAGCCCCCCGCGGCCGGAGCGAGCGCCCCGAGCGCACCCGCTCATCGCCATCCCGAAAGAAGTCCACCGTCGCCGCAGACGGCTTTGACTACGCCAAGCCCTACGAAGCGAGTGACGCACCCAGTGCGCCCAGCAAAAAGCCCGACGCACCGTCGCGCGCCAACCGCCCGGTGGCCTTCCTGCTCGGCGGCGTCGGCCGCAAGGGCTGACACCACAAGGCTTTCAGCCACTTCTCGGCCCGTCTGCGCAATGACGGGTCGATGCTGAAACCAACAAACAGAGGGGGAAACGCCCCCCTTTCGAAGTCAAGATCCACCGCGCCAGGTCGATATGATGGTGAGCATACCGATCACCACCGTCCAGGCTGCCGATGGAACTGGCTCCCGTGCCCCGAGAACCCGACGACTTTTTCGTTCCCGACCTGACCGAAGGGGCCGAAGCTGGCTTGTACCTCTCCTTGTTCGAACTCATGAACGAGGGGCTGATCATTGCCAGCGACGAAACGATTCTGGAGGTCAACAGCGCCGTCTGCCGCTTGCTGGAGCGCAGCTACCGCGATCTCGCCGGCCAGCCGCTGTCGTCGTTATTCCCTACTGAGCGCGCATTCCTCAAGGCACGCGGCGCCCTGTTCATTCAGGGCGAAATGCGCGGCAGCTTGCGGGTTGGTCTGCCCGGTGGTCGCGAGCGCGACCTGAGCTATGTTGCCGCTGCGCGTATCCGCCCCGGTGTACATGCACTGATCCTCAGCCCCGATCCGGTCACCGGCCTGACACCCAATGTGCAGCGTGCCGCCGACACCGTCTGGCCACGCCTTGCCGCGGCACTCGACCAAGCCGCGTTGGTAATCGACGCCCGCGGCAAGATCATGGCCGCCAACGCCCCCGCCCGTCGCCGCTTTGCGCTCGACGGCGGCGCGCTGACCGGGCTTTCGCTGTCCGCGCTATGTACGCTGAACGGCCCATCCCACGACGCCGGCCCGGTGACGGTGAGCCCCGCCGACGGCACGCCCACCGTGCACGGCCGTTTGCTGGCGGGCCCCGAACCCGGATGGAAAGTGCTACTGATCAGCGCACCGCCGCCCGTCGCGTCGGTGGACACCCGCGCAACTCAAGTATTTCGCCATGCCCCACAGGCCATGCTCGTGGTCCGTGGCAGCGATCACACCATTGTCGCGGCCAACGACAAGGCCGCCGCGCTGCATGGCCGAGAGCGCTCAGCGCTGATCGGCATGCGCCTGACGACGCTGCGCGACGAGACCACCACCGCGCTGGAGAGCGGCATCTGGCGCTGGATCGGCGGTGGATCCCGGTTTTCTGCCGCCACGCATGTTCAGGGGCTCGACGGCACGCATGACGAATGGCTGCTCACGCACGCGGGGCCATCAGCGCCGGTCACGCCACTCAGGTTCGACCTCTTCGGCACCAACGCGCGCGCCGTGATCGTCACCGACGCCGAGCACCGGGTCCTCTCGGTCAACGCCGCGTTTTCAGCCATCACCGGCCTGAACATCGACACGCTTCGCGGCCACCCCCTCGCCGATGCCGCCAGCGGCCGCCAGGACGCCGCGTTTTTCACGCGCCTTCAGAACAGCCTGAGCACCGATCACGCCTGGCAAGGCGAGTTCTGGCTGCGCAATCAAAAAGGCGAAGCCTTCCCCGAATGGCTGTCCTTCAACAGCGTACGCGATGACGACGGCGCCACGCTGGCCCACATCGGTCTGTTCAGCGACCTGTCAGCCCGCAGGCAAGCCGAGGCGCGCAGCGACTACCTGGCCAACCATGACGCACTCACGGGCCTGCCCAAAGTGCACTTCATTCGCACCCGCTTCACGGAGCTCGCGCCCAGCGCACAACGAAAACAGCAACATTTGGCACTGGCCTATCTGGACATCGATCAGTTCAAACAGATCAACACCGCTCACGGCGCCACGGCGGGTGACCACGTGCTGCAGCAGTTCGCCACCCGCATTCGCCAATGCAGCCCCCGCATTCAGCTTGCGCGCGTCGGCAGCGACCGCTTTCTGGCACTGATTCACGGCGTTGAACTCCTGAGCGAGGTCACCCGTGAAGTTCAAACCTTGCACGACGCCATTGCCCCGAGCTTCAAAGCGGGCGACGCGTCGGTGACGCTCACCGCCTGCCTGGGTGCGGCGGTATTCCCGGGCGACGGCGCCGACTTCGATGAGCTGTGCGCCCTGGCAACGGCCGCACTCGACCGCGCACGTCTGGATGGACCCGGCGCGATCTGCTTTCATACCGAAGAGCTCAATACGGCGAACTTTGAGCAGGCGGCACTTGAACGCGCACTGACGCATGCCGTCAGCCGCAATGAGCTGGCCATGTACTTTCAGCCGGTGGTGGATGCGCAAACAGGCCGCATCATTGCCGCCGAAGCGCTGATCCGCTGGCAGCACCCCGACATGGGACTGGTCCCGGCGGCTCAGTTTTTACCAATCGCGCAAAGCGCCGGACTGGATCTGGAGATCGGCCGCCACGCCTTGCGGATGATGTGCCGGCATGCCGCGGAATGGCACCAGGCCGGCCTGACCCTGCCGGTCGCCATCGGCGCCACCGAACACATGCTGACCTATGGCCGCTTGCACGAGACCCTGTTTGAAGCACTCGCCGAGACCGGCCTGCCCGCCAGCGCGATCGAGCTGAACCTGCCCGAGACTTGCCTGACGCAGGAGCACGCCGATTTTGTCAAAGCACTGTACGCCCTCGACAACGGGGGCGTGCGCCTTGCCATCACCGGCGTCGGCGAAAATGCACTGCCACTCAACCGGCTGCGCCAGCGTCCGGTACACCGGCTCAAACTGGACCGCTCGCTGATTCGCGATCTGGGTAATGCGGACAGCCACGCCGTTCTGGCGGCGACGATTGCCGCATCCAGCGCGCTCGGTCTGCGCCTGCAGGCGGTCGGGGTTGAATCCATCGAGCAGCAAGAAGTCCTTCTCGCGCTCGGTTGTCAGCATCAGCAGGGCCGGTTGTTTGCCGCCCCCCTCGCACCCGACGATTTCGCTCAGTTGCTATAAAGAAAAACGCCTCCCCGAAGGGAGGCGCGATTTTCAAACAGCTTGCGATGCAGAGACTCAGCCTTCCATCGACTTCACATGGGAGATGATCTCGCCCACGGCTTGCTGTGCCGAGCCGTAGAGCATGCTGCAGTTCTCTTTGTAGAACAGCGCGTTTTCGATACCGGAGTAGCCCGTACCCTTGCCGCGCTTGATGACGATCACGTTCTGCGCCTGGTCGGCGTTGAGAATCGGCATGCCGTAGATCGGGCTGGACTTGTCGGTGCGCGCCGTGGGATTGACCACGTCGTTGGCACCGATGACCAAGGCCACGTCCGACAGGCTGAACTCGGCATTGATTTCTTCCAGGTCGAAGATCTTGTCGTAAGGCACACCGGCTTCGGCCAGCAGCACGTTCATGTGCCCAGGCATACGCCCGGCCACCGGATGGATGGCAAACACCACCTCGACGCCCGCCTCTTCAAGCAGCTGGCTCATCTCCCACACCTTGTGCTGCGCGCCGGCCACTGCCATGCCGTAACCCGGCACGATGATGACCTTGTTGGCGTAGCGCATGGTGGCGGCAGCATCGAGTGCGCCCATTTCGCGCATCGAGCCTTCAATTGCCTCACCTTCTTGCGCCTCACCCGTCATCGGGGTGAACAACACATTGGTAATGGGCCGGTTCATGGCCTTGGCCATCAACTGGGTGAGCAAGGTGCCGGACGCGCCGACCACGATACCCGCCACGACCAGCGCCGGATTGCCCAGCACATAGCCCTCGAAGCCCACGGCCAGACCAGTAAAGGCGTTCAGCAGCGAGATCACCACCGGCATGTCGGCACCGCCGATCGGGCTGGTCACAATGACGCCCAGCGCCAGTGACAGCACGAAGAACAGCACAATCGCCCAGCCGTCCGGATCGGTGGCCGTGACAATGGCCAGACCCAGAATGCCGACCACCGCCGCCAGACCCACGTTGAGCTGGTTCTGCATCGGGAAGCGATACGCCTTCTTCATGATGCCTTGCAGCTTGGCGTAGGCCACGCAGGAGCCGGAGAAGGCCACCGAGCCGATCAGCGCACCGAGCACCGCCAGCAGCGCCACCATGCCACCGTGCATTTCGCCACGGGCAAACTCGACCGCCGCAATCGCCGCCGCCGCGCCGCCGCCCATGCCGTTGTAGATGGCGACCATCTGCGGCATGTCGGTCATGGCCACGTTCTTGCCAGACCACCAGGCCAGCGAACCGCCTATGACCATCGCGACAATCATCAGCGCGAAGTTCTGCATGCCCGGCCAGAACAGCGTGACCAGGGTTGCGGCGATCATCGCCCAACCGGCCCAGACGATGCCTTTTCGGGCGGTCGCCGGGGAGCTCATCGCTTTCAGGCCGATGATGAACACCACCGCCACTGCGACATAGGAAATATCAATGAACCACTTCATTATTCGGCCCCCTTCTTCTTGCCCGACTTGAACATCGCGAGCATGCGCTCGGTGACCACATAACCACCGGCCGCGTTGGCCGCACCGAGCAACACGGCAAAGAAGCCGAGCGTCAGTTGCAGGGGACTTTCGGGGTCAGCGTGCCCCATCACCACCATGGCGCCGATCAGCACCACGCCGTGAATGAAGTTGGAGCCGGACATGAGTGGGGTGTGCAGAATAACGGGCACACGCGAAATGACTTCGTAACCGGTAAACGCAGCCAGCACGAAAACATATAGATAAACAATGCCTTCCATGATCGTACCCTCCGCTTACATACCAAGAATCTGTTTGACACCTGCGTGACGCAGTTGCCCGTCGTGGGTCAGGCTGCAACCCGCCATGACCTCGTCTTCCCAGTCCATCGTCAGCACACCGTCCTTGATGAAGGGGCTGATGAAATTGAACAGGTTCTTGGCGTACATCTCGGAAGCATGCACCGGCATGCGGCTGGTGATATGCGTCGGGCCGACGACGAGGACGTCGTTGATCCAGGTCTTCTCGCCGGCCACCGTGCCTTCGACGTTGCCACCGCTCTCGGCAGCCATGTCGACAACCACCGCGCCCGGCTTCATGCCGGCCACCATGGCTGCGGTAATGATCACCGGCGCCTTGCGGCCCGGAATGGCAGCCGTGGTAATCAGCGCATCGCACTGCGACACCGCCTTGGCCAGCTTCTCGGCCTGCTTGGCCTTCTCTTCGTCGGTCAGCTCACGGGCATAACCGCCCAGGCCGGCCGCCGACACGCCGGTGTCGACAAATTTGGCACCCAGCGATTCGATCTGCTCACGCGTTTCGGGACGCACATCGTAGGCCTCGACCATCGCACCAATGCGTCGTGCCGTGGCAATCGCCTGCAGGCCTGCGACGCCGGCGCCGATCACCAGCACCTTGGCCGGGCGAATCGTGCCGGCGGCATAAGTGAGCATGGGGAAGAACTTGGGCGAGTGGTCAGCGGCGATCAGCGCACACTCATAGCCGGCTACCGCCGCCTGCGAGGACAGCCCGTCCATGCTTTGTGAGCGGCTGATGCGTGGCAGCAATTCGAGCGCGAACGAGGTGACGTTCTTTTCCATCAGACGCTCAACGCGCTTGGCGTCGAACCACGGCTGGAGAAAACCGAGCACCACAGCGCCGGGCTTCAGCTTGCCGATTCGCTTGAGCGATGGCGGCTGTACGCAGAGCAGAATGTCGGCAGCAGCACAGACATCGACATCTTCGTCGACCCATTTCACCGACTCGAAGGCATCATCACGAAAATGCGCAGGACCACCCGCGCCTTTCTGCATGACGACCTCCGCGCCCAGCGCGAGATATTTTTTGACCACGTCCGGAACGACGGAGAGCCTTCGCTCTCCAGGCGTCGTTTCCGCCGCAATACCAATGACTAACGGCATGTAGAACTCCCTGTTTGCAGTGAATATCAAACCTGCGGGTGGTCATCTTCTGCTGCGGCACCTCTCCCAAGCTCGGGCCGGCATGATGGGCGACTGCTCCCCGTGGCGACTATCATACTGAATCACTCAGCATGGTAAAACCTGTCACAGCGAACGTAACACGCCCACACGCCAGGACGAAGCCCCCCGCATGAAAAAGAGACGCAGCGCATCAAGCAGTCGAAAAGCCGGATTGGCCCCGGGCACCCTCGTTCATATCGGCGAGCTTCGGTCTGATCACACGACACTGACTTCGATCAGCTACGACGGCGCGCACTTCGCCGAGAAGCCGCTCTCTGCGGCCCAACCGACCGCCCAGAGCGTCGGGCCGCACGAGTACACCTGGCTCGATGTGCGCGGTCTGCGTGACGTCGCCTTCCTCGGCAGCCTCGGCAAGCAGTTCAACCTGCACCCGCTGATTCTCGAGGACATCCTCAACACCCATCAGCGCTCTAAGGTCGAAGACTATGGCGATGTGCTGTTCTGTGTTGTGCGACTGTTCGCATGGGACGCCGCCAGCAAGTCGCTGGAGTCCGATCAGATCAGCCTGGTGCTGGGCCGAAACTTCGTGCTGTCCTTCCAGGAGCGATCCACCGGCGTGTTCGAACCCGTGCGGGAGCGGCTGCGCGCACCCGGCACGCCATTGCGCAACAAGCCCATCGATCACCTCGCCCACGCGCTGATCGACAGCATCGTCGATCGCTACTTTCTGGTGGTTGAGGGCCTCGACACCGCCGCCGCCCCGGTCGAAGACGCCGTGCTCGCGCATCCCTCGCCGGCCGTCCTCCGCAGCATCAACAGCCTCAGACATGAAGTGCAGACCATCCGGCGCGCGATCACCCCCCTGCGGGAAGTGCTCATGACGCTCAACCGTGGAGAGAGTCGCTTTTTCGGCGACGATGTGCGCCCCTACCTGCGGGACGTGCTCGACCACACGATGCACGTCCAGGAAGGGCTGGACAGCGTACGTGACGTGCTGGGCGCTGCGCTGGAAATCTATTTATCGAGTGTCAGCAACCGGCTGAACCTGGAAGTGCGCGTGCTTGCCGTGCTGACCACGCTCTTTTTGCCGGCCACACTCATTGCCGGCATCTTCGGCAT
The DNA here is from genome assembly GCA_041600915.1 of Nitrogeniibacter sp. Taxonomy (GTDB): domain Bacteria; phylum Pseudomonadota; class Gammaproteobacteria; order Burkholderiales; family Rhodocyclaceae; genus Nitrogeniibacter. The sequence goes on along the minus strand of JBFIJC010000002.1, from coordinate 28,337 downwards.
GAACTTTCAGAACATGCCGTGGCGCGACGTTCACGATGGATTCTGGCTGGCCCTCAGTCTGATGGCGGTCACCGCCACCGTCCTCGCGACCATTTTCTGGCGACGAAAGTGGCTCAAGACCGAGGACGAAGCTCAGGGCTGAGCAGGCTCAGTGCAGCTGCCCGAAAGGAGATGCCTCGGGCGGCACGTCGATCAGGCGCACCACCGCCAGCGACACATTGTCGCCCTCGCCTTTGGCGCGCTCGCGCGCTTGCGAAATCAAAGCCTGGCAGGCATCACGCGCGCTCATCGACGCCAGAATTTCGCCGATTTCCAGATCGGTGAAATACGCCCACAGACCATCGGAGCACAGCAAGAAACTGTCCCCGCCGATCAAGGGGGCCACGCCGCCCAGATCCACTCGCGGCTCGCGATCGCTGCCCAGGCAGGACAGCAACACGTTGCGGTGCGGATGTGTCAGCGCACCGGCCTCGTCCAGGCGGCCTTTTCGCTGCAACTCGCCGACCAGTGAATGATCGGGGCTACGATAAATGATCTGATCGCCGCGATAGTGATAGAAGCGCGAATCGCCGCAATGCACCCAGTCGGCGCGGTCCGGCTGCAGCAAAAAGGCCACGGCCGTGCTGTGCGGGTCCTGCTCGCTGGTAAAACGCGTGAGTTTGATCACCAGATGGCTCTCATGGACGATGCTTGAGAGCAGCATCTCGGGCGTTTCATCGCGCGGCGTAAAGGCCTCGAAGTTCTGCTTCGCCTTGAGCAGCACCTGCTCTGCCGCCATCGCACCGCCGGTATGACCGCCCATGCCATCGGCGAGCACCGCCATCATCATGCCAGGCTGACCAGGATGGCCGAAAATCGCCACGCGGTCTTGCTGTTCGACGCGATCGCCCTGATGCCGGGCGACGCAGGTTTCAACCTTCAGTGCCATAGGATGTGCTGTTCAAGTCCGTTGGGGCGCCCTTCTGGGGCCTTGTTTTTGTTGTGCCGCGAGGCGAGTTAGCTGCATGGTAACGTGTCGTTTCCCACCTAGCATCTACCGGAATACATATCCCATGCAACTTGGACGAGGTTTTAACGAAGTCTCGGTCGGCACCTGCTTCGACAGCAGCATGACGCTCACCGAAACACATCTTGTGCTCGGCGCCGGCCTGTTTGGCGACTTCAACCCCCTGCACGTCAATCAACACATGGCCGAGGGCAGCCGCTTTGGTGGGCGCATCGCCCACGGCTACCTGACCACTTCGTTCATGGCGGCCGCGCTGGGCATGCTGTTTCATGGCACCGCGCACGCCTACCTCGAGCACACCTCGCGCTTCAAGGCGCCCGTGCGCGCCGGCGATACGCTGACCATCGCCTGGACGGTGACCGCGTTGACGCCAAAACCCCAGCACGACGCAGGTATCGTCGTTCTGTCGGGTGTCTGCACAAATCAGGAAGGGGTCGTGGTGGCCGAAGCCGAGGCCAGCATGCTGATCGGCAACAACCACGCGTAGGGCTTCAGAGCCGCCATGAGTCCGCGCGCTGATCACGCGATGTGCGCATACAGCTTGGCGCGCGAGCGCGCTCACCCCGCGTCACTCGAACAGGGTGTATCAGACGCCGGGAATGCTGCCGACACGATCTCCATGCCCGGCAGTAACGGCCGCCCCCACACCACCTTGAGGGCTTTTGCGGGCGGAGCGTGAAAAACATCACGCTCCGTCAGCGAGGCTCAGCGCGGAAGCAGTCGCGCGTCGACCAGCTCTATCCAGTGCTGCACGGGGGTGTCGGTGCCCGTCTGCAAATGCGTGATGCAGCCGATATTGGCCGAGGCAATGCATGCCGCGCCGCCGGCCTGCAAAGCCGCGAGCTTGTTGTCGCGCAAGGTCTTGGACAACTCGGGCTGCAGCAGCGAGTAGGTCCCCGCTGAGCCACAGCACAGATGCGAATCCTTCACCGGCGTCGGCGCGTAGCCGGCCACCGCCATGATCGCCTCCACCTTGCCTTTGACCTTCAGGCCATGCTGCAAGGTGCAGGGTGCATGAAAGGCCAGCGGCGTGGGCGATTCCGGCGGCGTTGGCAGGCAGGCCGCCAGCGCCTCGAGTTCATCGGCCAACACTTCGGCGATGTCGCGAGTCAGCGCCGACACACGCGCCGCCTTGTCCGCGTACGCAGGGTCCGACGCCAGGAAATGACCGTAGTCTTTTACCTGAACGCCGCAGCCCGAGGCGGTCATCGCAATCGCCTCGATCTCGCCGGCCTCGATCATCGGCCACCAGGTGTCGATGTTGCGGCGTGCGTCATCCTTGCCGCCGGCGTGATCGTTCAGGTGATGGCGCACGGCGCCACAGCAGCCCGTGCCACCGAGCTGAACCAGCGAAATGCCGACCGCGTCGAGCACCCGCGCCGTCGCCGCATTGATGGCCGGTGCCATGGCGGGCTGAGCACAGCCGGCCAGCGACAGCATCTTGCGGGTATGACGCGCCTCGGGCCAGCGCCCGGCCGGCGCCGCCAGCGGCACCTTATCGGCCAGCACCTTGGGCAGCAGCGGGCGCGCCAGGCGCCCCATTTTCATTGCCGCACCAAACAGGCGCGGACGCGGCACGAACTCGCGCAGCAACCAGCGCGCCGCCTTGTCCACACCGGTGCGCGGCACCTTCTGTTCGACAATGTAGCGCCCCAGATCCACCAGCCGGCCATAGGCGACGCCCGACGGACAGGTGGTTTCGCAGGCGCGGCAGGTCAGGCAGCGATCGAGGTGCAGGCGGGTCTTTTCGGTGACCGGCTGGCCCTCAAGCATCTGCTTGATGAGATAGATGCGCCCGCGCGGGCCGTCAAGTTCGTCGCCCAGCAGCTGGTAGGTTGGGCAGGTCGCTGTACAAAAGCCGCAATGCACGCAGGTGCGCAAAATGGCGTTCGCCTCGCGGCCGGCTTCGGTGTCTTTGATGAAATCTGCAAGTGTTGTCTGCATGGCTCAGAGTCCGTCGTAGAGCCGGCCGGGGTTCAGAATCCCGTCCGGATCAAAGCTGTGCTTGAGGCGTTGATGAATGGTGTGCAGCGCCGGCGTCAATGGCTGAAATACACCCGCCGATTTGTCGGCCCCGCGAAACAGCGTGGCGTGACCACCAAGCGCTGCCGCCCGGGCCCGGACGCTGGCCGCGTCCTGCTCGGTGCGTACCCAACGCAGGGCGCCGCCCCATTCGATCAGCTGCGATCCGGCCAGGCCGGTGGCCTCGGCCACCGAGGGCACCGACAAGCGCCACAGCGGCGCTTCGCCGCCAAAGAAGCCCTGGCTCTGTTCGCGCAAGCCCTGCCAATGGGCGCGGGCCGCCTCCTCGCCCAGGCGCTCGCCGCCAAGGCGGGCACAGGCCGCCGTCACCGCTGCCTCCGCGCCGGACAGGCGCAACGTCAGCGCGCCGGCCATCCAGCTGGTTGCCGACACCGGCAAGGGCTGGCCGCCCCAGCGATTCATCTGCGCCACGGCTTCAAGCGCATCCATCTCGAAGCGCAGCGTGGTCTCGGCCACCGGCAGGGGCAACACCTTGATCGATACGTCAAGCAGCACCCCCAGCGTGCCGAGGCTGCCGGTCATCAGACGGGCAAGATCGTAGCCGGCGACGTTCTTCATCACCTCGCCGCCAAAATGCAGACGGTTGCCTCGACCATCGAGCATGGTCAAGCCGAGCATGAAGTCGCGCACCGCACCGGCCGTCGCCCGTCGCGGACCCGAAAGACCCGCCGCAATACAGCCACCGACGGTCGCATCGGGACCAAAATGCGGCGGCTCGAAGCCGAGCATCTGGCCTTCCGCCAACAAGGCGGCCTCAAGTGCTGCCAGCGAGGTGCCCGCGCGCACCTTGACCACCAGTTCGGTCGGCTCGTGGGCGATGACGCCGCTGTGTGCCCGCGTATCGAGCACAGCCCCGGTCAGTTGCTGGCCATAAAAATCCTTGCTGCCGCCGCCACGAATGCGCAGCGGCGATTTGCTCGCTGCCGCTTCGCGGATCTGCTCAGCCCATGTCTGCTCAATCTCTGTCATCACTTGTCCTCATCATCGCTCGCCTCGTCGCGCGGCCGCTCCGGCCAGGCGCGCAAGGCGGCCCATGCACCAATCAACCCCAATACCGGCACGGCCACCAGCAAAAACTGGATCCAGCCCTTCGACATCAGAAACGCTCGATCTCCGGATGCGGCACCTGGCCGCCCTGCACATGCATGCGCCCGAACTCGGCGCAGCGGTTCATGGACGGAATCGCTTTGCCCGGATTGAGCAGCCCCTTCGGATCGAAGGCGGCCTTGACCCGGAAGAAGGTCTGGCGCTCGACCTCGTTGAACTGCCGGCACATCTGGTTGATTTTCTCGATGCCCACGCCATGCTCACCGGTAATCGTGCCGCCCAGATCCACCGACAGATCGAGAATGGCGGCGCCGAATTCTTCGGCGCGCTCGAGCTCACCCGGCACGTTTGCATCAAACAGAATCAGCGGGTGCATGTTGCCGTCGCCGGCATGAAACACGTTGATGCACCGCAGGTCGTACGTCTTTTCCATACCCTGAATAGCGGTGAGCATCTCGCCCAGGCGCTTGCGCGGGATGGTGCCGTCCATGCAGTAGTAGTCGGCCGAGATGCGGCCCGCGGCCGGGAACGCCGCCTTGCGGCCCGCCCAGAAGCGCATGCGCTCGGCTTCGTCGCGCGAGATACGCACCTCGGTCGCGCCGTGAGATTCGAGCACCGCACACATGCGCTGGATCTCTTCGGCCACCTCTTCGGGCGTGCCGTCGGACTCGCACAGCAAGATCGCCGCCGCATCCAGCGGGTAGCCCGCATGCACAAAGGACTCGACCGCCGCCGTGGCGGGCTGGTCCATCATCTCCAGACCGGCCGGGATGATGCCGGCGGCGATCACTGCGGCCACCGCCTCGCCGGCCTTGATGACATCATCGAAGGCCGCCAGCACACACTGCGCAAACTGAGGCTTGGGCGTGAGCTTGACAGTGATTTCGGTCACCACGGCCAGCATGCCTTCGGAGCCATGCATCAGCGCCAGCAAGTCGTAGCCCGGTGCGTCGAGGCCATGATTGCCGATCTCGACGATCTCGCCATCAATGGCCACGCCGCGCACGCGCAACACGTTGTGCACTGTCAGACCGTACTTGAGGCAATGCACGCCGCCCGCGTTCTCGGCCACATTGCCGCCAATGGAACAGGCGATCTGCGAGGACGGATCCGGTGCGTAGTAGAGCCCGTGCGGCGCCACCTCTTCGGAGATGCGCAGATTGCGCACGCCGGGCTGAACCACTGCGGTACGCGCCAGCGGATCAATATTGAGAATCTTGTTCATCCGTGCCAGCGACAGCAACACGCCGTGCGCGTGCGGCAAGGCGCCGCCCGACAGCCCGGTGCCCGCACCGCGCGCCACCACCGGCACACCTGCGGCATGGCAGATCTTGAGCACGGCGGCGACTTCCGCCTCATTGCCGGGCAAGGCCACGGCCAGCGGCACCTGCCGGTAGATGCTGAGCCCGTCGCATTCGTAAGGCCGCATGTCTTCGTTGTCATGCAGCAAGGCAACGGGCGGTAGCACCGCGCGGAGCTCGCCGATCAGGCGCGCCACATCCACCTGCGAGTAATCGACCTCGCGCAGCGCATTTTCAGGTAACGATGCCGTCGCGGCAGTCATGGCAGTGCCTCCTCTTCCCAGGGCGCCAGGGGCGCCGGATCCCAGTGATCGGTATTGATGCCGATGCGGCGAGCCGCCTCGACCATATGTATACGTGCCGCCTCGCGTGCGGCACAGCCATCGCCCGCCGCAATGGCGTCAAACATGTGTTCATGCTCCGCCTGCGCCGCCTCGGCGCGCCCGGCGGCATGCCCTTCGGCACTCCAGGTGGGAACGCGGGAGGCAAAGAACTGATGGCCGACAAAGCGGATAAAGCGCAGCAGCGCGGGGTTGTTTGTGGCGGCAGCAATCGCGACATGAAAATCGTCGTCCGCCTGCGTGCCGTCGGTCTGCTCGGCCACGGCGCGGCGCATGCGCATCAAAGGCTCGCGCATCCGGGCCAGGTTTTGCGTTGTCCGCCGGCGAGCTGCCAGCGCGGCGGCGGCGGTCTCGACGATGTAACGCAATTCAAAGATGTGCGCCGTCGCCGCAGGGCCTGCAGGATCGAGCGCATCGGCCAGCCGGAAGCTGCTCTGGCCAGGGCGCGCCTCGACGAACGCGCCTGCACCCTGGCGTGAAGACACATAGCCCTCCGCCTTGAGCCGGGAAATTGCCTCCCGCACCACCGCCCGCGACACACCGAACTCGGCAGACAAGGTCTTTTCGGTCGGCAATTTGACGCCCGGCGCCATGACGCCGTCGAGGATCCATTTTTCAATGGTCTTCGAGACGGTTTCACTCAACTGAGACGGTCGGGCCACGCGGGCAATGTCGGGCATGAATTGATCTGCTTGTCAGACAAGTTAGCCTAGCGTACGCCGGGCCCGCGAGAAATGCCAGCGCGGAAAACCCGCATAGCCTGCAAACGACGCACTGAGCCGACGAACGGATTTGCTAACATAAGAGCCTCCCGGCCAACCACGCCGCCCGCCCCGCCCACGAGGAGCCGCCCTGATGACTGCCCCAATCAGTCGCATCGACAGGCTACTCCCCTTCCTGCGCTGGCGCAGCCACCTGAATCGCATCGCGCTCCAGAGCGACATCAAGGCCGGCCTGAGCGTCGCCCTCGTCGCCATCCCGCAATCGCTCGCCTACGCACAGCTGGCCGGTTTTCCCGCCCACTACGGCCTTTATGCCGCAATGCTCCCCACTGTGATCGGCGCGCTGTTCGGCAGCTGCCCCCAGCTGTCGACCGGCCCGGTGGCGCTCACCGGCATGCTCACCGCCGCCAGCATCGCGCCACTGGCGGCCATGGGCAGCGAGGCCTATCTCGTGCTCGCCATTGCCATCGGCCTGCTGGCCGGACTCATCCAGCTCGGACTCGGCGTGCTACGCCAAGGCTGGGTGCTGAACCTCCTCTCGCAACCCGTATTTGCCGCCTTCATCAACGCCGCAGCCCTGTTGATCTGCTTCTCGCAACTCCCAGCGCTGCTGGGCACACCGGGGCCGCGCACGCCCCAACTGGCCGACGAAGCGGTCCGTGTCTTTAATGGCGTCATGGCGCCGCATCTGCCGACATTGGCGATGGGCGCAGGCGCTCTGGTCGCGCTCATCGGCCTGCGGCACTTCGTGCCACGCCTGCCGGGCGTACTGGTTGTTGTCGTCGCATGCACCATCGTGTCAGCCCTGACCGGATTCGAGCTCGGCGGTGGCGCCGTCATCGGCGACCTCCCCCCGCTACACCCCACACTGCAAATCCCCGAGCTGCCCGACTGGGGCATGCTGACCACGCTGCTGCCCGCCGCCTTCGTCCTCGCCATGGTGAGCTTTCTGGAAACCGCCTCCAGCGCAAAGCTGATCGCCGAAAAAACGGGCGACCCATGGAATGAAAACCAAGAGCTGATCGGCCAGGGCCTCTCAAAAATCGCAGGCGCCTGCGCCAGCACGCTACCGACCAGCGCATCCTTCTCGCGCTCAGCGCTCAATCTCGCCAATGGGGCGCAAACCGGCGTGGCATCGCTGGTCTGCGCACTCACGGTTGTGCTTGCGGCTCTGGTTCTCGGCCAATGGCTTCACCACCTGCCCCTGGCCGTCCTCGCCGCGGTGATCCTCGATGCGGTCGGCCGGCTCTTTCAGCCCGCCACGCTCGCCCACGCCTGGCGCATCGACCGCGACGACGGCCTGGCCGCCGCCACCACCTTCATCGCCACCCTGGTGTTCGCGCCCAACATCCAGAACGGCATCCTCACCGGCCTGCTGCTCTCCCTCGCGCTACTTATCTGGCGCAGCATGAAGCCGCGCATCGCACTACTCGGACTGCACGAAGACGGCACGCACCGGGACCTCGAACGCTTCGGCCTGCCACACCCCCACCCCCACCTCGTGGTGATGCGCTTCGACGGCCCCTTGCATTTCGTCAATGCCAGTCGCTTTCAAGAGGCCGTTAACTGGGCGCGGACCGCGCAGCCCGACGTCCGCGTTGTGCTCGTCTCCGCCGCCGGTATCAACGCCATCGACGCGACCGGCCTCGACGCAGTGCGGCGCGAAGCGGCCAATCTGGCCAAGCACGGCCAGCAGCTCGCCTTTTGCGGCCTGAAAAAGCAGGTGATTGATGTGCTCGAGCGCGACAGCCTGTGGGCCAATATCGCCCCTCACGCCAGCTATCGTCACGAGCGCCAGGCCATCGACGCACTCGCGCCGCTCGCCAGCCCACCAGAAAATCTTTGACAAAGCAACGCCTCGCCAATAAAATGCTGGGTTTTCGCGCAATTCCGATTAACTGGAGCTACACCATGTATGCGGTCATAAAAACCGGGGGCAAGCAGTATCGCGTGTCTGCCGGCCAAAAGATCAAAGTAGAACAGATGCCAGCAGACGTGGGCTCGGAAATCACACTCGACCAGATTTTGATGGTCGGCGAAGGCGAGTCGGTGAAAATCGGCACGCCCGTGATTGAAGGTGCCACCGTGAAGGCCACCGTGCTTTCGCAAGGACGTCACGACAAAGTCAAGATTTTCAAGATGCGTCGTCGCAAGCATTACATCAAACATCAAGGCCACCGCCAGAACTACACCGAAATCCGTATCGATACGATTTCGGTCTAATCAGGAGATTACGTCATGGCACATAAAAAAGCCGGCGGCAGTTCCCGGAACGGTCGCGACTCAGAATCGAAACGCCTGGGCGTCAAGCGCTATGGCGGCCAACTCATCCCCGCAGGCAACATCATTGTTCGTCAGCGCGGCACCGAGTACCACGCTGGCGAAAACGTCGGCATGGGCAAGGATCACACCCTGTTCGCCCTGAAAGACGGCACGGTGTTGTTCGCGGTGAAAGGCCCCAAGAAGCGTCGCACAGTGAGCATCATCCCGGTCGCCGAGTAATCTCTCGGCCGCCTGGCAGGCAGTATCTGAGAGCCCTATCCATCCGGTAGGGCTCTTTTTCTTTTGGGCATACCCGGATTCCGTCAGGCACTTGCCGTCGGCCCCGGCGCCAGGGCACACGCACATGAAGTTTTTTGACGAAGCACGCATTGAAATCATCGCCGGCGACGGCGGCAACGGTGCGTGCTCATTCCGCCGGGAAAAATTCATCCCCAAGGGCGGCCCTGACGGCGGCGACGGCGGCAAAGGCGGCTCCATCTGGGCCGAAGCCGACTGCAACCTGAATACGCTGATCGACTTCCGCTACAAGCGGGTCTTCCGTGCCCCCAGCGGCGAAAACGGCCACGGCAAGGATCGCTACGGCAAGGGCGGCGACGACATCGTGATGCGCATGCCGGTCGGCACGGTCATTGCCGACCTGGAGACCGGCGAGCACATCGCCGACCTCGATGAGCACGGCAAGCGCGTCCTGATCGCCAAAGGCGGCAACGGCGGCTGGGGCAACATCCACTTCAAATCCAGCGTCAACCGTGCGCCGCGTATTCGCACGCTCGGCCAGGAAGGCGAACGCCGCAATCTGGCCCTGGAACTGAAAGTGCTGGCCGACGTCGGCCTGCTCGGCCTGCCCAATGCCGGCAAATCGACCTTCATTCGCGCCGTCTCGGCCGCAAAGCCCAAAGTTGCCGACTATCCTTTCACCACGCTGCACCCCAATCTCGGCGTCGTGCGCACCGATGAAAACCGCAGCTTCGTCATTGCCGACATCCCCGGCCTGATCGAAGGCGCAGCCGAAGGCGCCGGCCTCGGCCACCGCTTTCTCAAGCATCTGGCCCGCACGCATGTGCTGCTACACCTGGTCGACCTCGCCCCGTTTGACGAAGGCGCCGATCCGGTGCGCGACGCACACGCCATTGTCGACGAGCTGCGTCGTTACGACCCCGAACTCTTCGAAAAGCCCCGCTGGGTGTTGCTCAACAAGATCGACCTGATCCCTGAAGAAGAGCGCCAGGCACGCATCGACGCCTTTCTGTCGGGCTACGGCGACGTCGAGCGATTTTTCACCATCAGCGCCATCAATGGCGATGGCTGCCCGGTCGTGATTCGCGCCATTCAAGACCATCTCGACGCGAACCGCCCGCCCCCGCCGAATGCCGCCGGCGAGATCGCCGCTCCGGCCGATCCGGACGAAATCAAACCCTACGATCCGCTCGCCCCATGAGAAGCAAGATCCGCGACGCCAAGCGCCTGGTCGCCAAAGTCGGCAGCGCACTGGTCACCAACAACGGCGCCGGTCTCGACCACGCTGCGCTGGCAGACTGGGCGCGTCAGATCGCCCAGCTCAAAGCTCAGGGGCGTGAAGTCGCGCTCGTATCCTCCGGCGCCATCGCTGCCGGCATGCAGCGCCTCGGCTGGACCAAGCGCCCGCACGAGATGCACAAGCTGCAGGCGGCGGCTGCCGTCGGCCAGATGGGCCTCGCCCAGGCCTACGAAGACGCCTTCACGCGCCACGGCCTGCACACCGCGCAGATCCTGCTCACGCACGAAGACCTGTCTGATCGCAAGCGCTATCTCAACGCCCGCTCAACCATCACCACCTTGCTCAAGCTCGGCGTGATTCCGATCATCAACGAGAACGACACGGTCGTCACCGACGAAATCAAATTCGGCGACAACGACACGCTGGGCGCGCTGGTCGCCAACCTGATCGAAGCCGACGCACTGGTCATCCTGACCGACCAGGACGGTCTGTTCTCGGCCGATCCACGCAAAGACCCGGCGGCCACGCTCATTTCGGAAGGCCAGGCCGAAGACATCCGCTACGAAAAAATGGCCGGCGGCGCCGGCAGCGGCATCAGCAAAGGCGGCATGCTCACCAAGATCAAAGCCGCCCAGCGCGCCGCACGCAGCGGTGCTCACACCATCATTGCCGGCGGCCGCATCCCCGACGCGCTGCTCAAAGTCGCCCAGGGCGAAACCCTGGGCACCCTGCTCTACGCATCGAGCACGCCACTCCAGGCGCGCAAACAATGGCTGGCCGACCACCTGCAGGTCGCCGGCAGCTTCATCGTCGACAGCGGCGCCGCAAACGCCCTGCGCGCAGGCAAGAGCCTGCTGCCCGTCGGCATTGTCGACGTCAAAGGCAATTTCGAGCGAGGCGCAGCCGTATCCTGTCAGCTAGAGACCGGCGAAGCCGTCGCGCGCGGCCTGAGCAGCTACTCGAGCTCCGAAGCACGTAAGCTGATCAAGAAGCCGTCCAGCGCCATTGAAGCGACCCTGGGTTACGTCTGCGAACCCGAAGCGATCCACCGGGACAACCTGGTCACACTGTAATCTGCATCGACACGGCCGCGACCAAGGCCGTCAGCGCTTCCGATCAACGCCACGCGTATCTTCCGACCGATAAGTCTTTTATTGGCGCGCTCTGCCCCCAAGGCGGCCGGCGCCGTAAACGAAAAAAAGGGCTCGCTTGCGCGAGCCCTTTTCACACCTAATGGCAGCAGCTTAGGCTTTGTTGCGGCGACGCACCGAAGCGAGGCCGACCAGACCCAGACCCAGCAGCGCCAGCGATGCGGGCTCCGGAACCTGAAGCTGGAACTGACCGTTGTTCGACAGTTGCAGCAGATTCTGCTGATCAACTACTGTCTGACCCAGTGCGCCGAACTCGGACACATATTGAGCCTGAAGACCGGCCGAAGCCTGATTGCCACTGTTGATAGGAATCGCGTTCGTGGTTGCAAAACCGAACAGGATGTCGCCATTACTCACCAAGCTGGCCAGATCAGTCATGGCCGAATTGAAGAAATAGCCATTGGCCATCGATGTCGCTTTGAAGATCAGCGACACTGCGCCATTCGGAAGCACCGTGCCGGCGGTGAGATTAGCGCTACCACTGAGCAGGTCGAACGAAGCAATGTTGGTCGCGCCCGACATGATATTCAACGTGCCGGTCAGGAAGCTGAGGCTGCCACCGACATTACCCGTACCCGTACCCACAAAGGTCGAGGTTAGCGAAGGGAGCAGCGGCGTGACGCTATCAGCTGCAAATGAGTTGAAGAAACCCACTTCGTTGAAGTTGAAGTTGCCACCACCGGTGAAGGTGTTCTCCACCAGCGCCTGGCCGTTCAGATCGACGTACTGGTTCACTTGGACTGCAGCGGCAGCGCCGGCACCGTCGGTATCAAGCCACCAGTTGGTCAGCACAGCGTGTGCAGCGCCAGACGCCATCAGCGCGGTCGAGGCTGCTACGCCAAGCAAAGATTTTTTCAGAAAATTAGTCATAGCCATGTTCTCCTTCGAATATTGAAAGGCTGCTTGCCTCGACAGGATAAAAGCAATGAGCGTGCCAACATCTTAAAAACAATCTATGCCACTGTAAACAAAAGGTTTTTATAAATTCAAACCTCTTACAGAAATGACACCGAGAAGCATCTGTAAGATTTACCGACACTTGTATTGAGGCCGCTTTTTGGCCAAATCGCCCCCGCCTTGACGGCAATAAGAGCCGGTTTTCCCTGCGCGCCAGGTGCGTCAATCGGACCGAAGCAAGGCCTGAAGTTTCAGCCGGAGCGAGCGCGACGCCGGGCTGGGGGCCTCTCCAATTCGGCAAAAGAAAGCGAACGGGTCATGCGCGCTACGTTCAGACAGGGCTTCAAACTGCTCAGCCAGCCGTGACGACGCCTCATCCAGGCTGCGATCAGCCGAGATCGACGCAGCATTTTGCGCATACCACCGGAAAATCACGGGCGTCATTTCGGGCTGAAGATGCAGCCCCAGCGATGCAACAGTCAGCCACAGCCGCTGGACTGCCTCGCCGGCGCGAACATAGTCCAGAAAACCTTCCGGTGCGCGCGTGGGCCTCATCAAAACATGCGCGCCACAGCGTAGCGCCGGCAGTACGTCGAGCTGAATCCTCGGTGCGATCGTGCCGGCGAGATACTTGTTAAAGAAGGCCACGCGGCCCCAGCTTTGCATCACCCAGCGCATCAGCTTTGCCGTGGCAGCATCCACACCCACGGCCTCTTCAGGAATTTTGTCTTCACTGAACCGGGCACCCCACTCGATCACCCGCTTGTGCACCTCGTAGGCCTCAGGGCATGTGAGTCGAAGATAGGCGCTGTCCCACAGCAGCCTGGCCACGCGCCGCTTCATCTTGGGCGACTCAAAAAAGCTGAGCTCGAAAGCATCGCCGACCGCTTCGCGGAGTGCGGCTTTTTGCGAGTCGCTCAGCGGTGTCGTCTTCATGGGGCGCCGCTGCACCACACGGGTTTCGATCACGGCGCGCAAGGGGTCGGGCACGACATCCGCGCTGGCCTGCAGCGACACATCGTAAATCGGCGCCACATCGGTCGTGCCATCACGGAGCGTCCATGTGGCCTGCAAACCGACATCGCTGGCGGCAATGCGGAGCGTCTCCAGCAGCGCGCCATGCGCAATGTGACTCGCGTAGCCCCGGAAGTCATACACGCACCAGTCACGCGTGTCATGGCCATGGATGGCGATGTGCGAGTCCGACACAATCTCAAAGCGCCAGGGCTGAGTGTTGTCGCCGCTGGGCGCCCAGCGCGCGAGATCCAGAATCTTCAAGAGCGTGTCGCGATCAGCCATGCTTGGACGCCTTGTTCATGCCCGCCAATTGCCGGCGCGCGATGGCCAGGCCGACTTTCTGGATCGGGTTTCGGTTGCCGCCGGGTCGCCAGGTACGAGTGAAGCGATTGCGATAGGCATCAAACTGATAACCCCGTGGCGCCACGGGCACACCGCCCCGGTCGAGCAACAGTTTGACGCCCTCCGTCGCGATCACGCCAGCGCAAAGCTGGCACGCGGCAATTGTGGACGGCCCTTTATGATCGGCCAGATTCACGCGTGACGGGTCGGCCAGATAGCTGCGCTGGAGCATGGCCGGCGACAGGCCGAGCAGGAATCGCAGGGCCATTTCGTTTTCATCGCAGTCGTCGAGACAAAAATAGTCCTCGAAACTCATGCTCTCGGGCGTAAAGCACAGAAACGCGACGCCCATGCCGAGCGGCGCCGCGGTAATCGCGGGAATGCCCCGCCGGCGGCAGGCGGCGAATGTGGCACGCCGGGCCGCGAAGGCGAAAAAATCCAGGCCATCGACGTAGAGGTCGGCGCCCTCCAGAAAAGCGTCAAGATTGGCATCCGATACCCCCTCCGGAAACACAGCCAAATCCAGCTCGGGGTTGATGTCCTTTGCCATGCGGGACAAGACCTCGGCTTTTGGCTGCCCCAGGGTGGATACCACCGCGCCGGCCTGACGGTTGAAATTGACGACATCAAAGCTATCAAAGTCGGCGATGGTGAAAGCGCCAATGCCGAAACGCGCCAGGGTCAGCAAATGAACGCCCCCGACGCCGCCCATCCCGGCAATCGCAACACGCTTTTTCTGTAGCGAGCGCTGCTCGTCCTCCGTCACCCAGCCGATATTTCTTGAGAATGCCGCACCATAATCGAATGCCCCGTTCATGCGACACCTTCATCTTCCGCAAATCGAACCGTTATCATAGGCAACTCCTTCTCGACATGAAACTGCCATGTGGCGCAACGCCCTCCAACGCCTGAAGCAAGACATTACGCTGGCCGCAAGAAATCTCTTGCGTCATCGCCGGCGATCCTTGTTTGCGCTGGGTACCGTGGGCGGTGGCGTGGTGGCCTTTCTGCTCGCCGGCGGATTCATTCAGTGGATCTTCATCGACATGCGCGAGTCGACGATCCACTCGCAGCTGGGGCACATCCAGTTGGTACGGCCGGGATTCCTGTCGGGCGGACAGTCCGACCCTTACCGTTACCTGATCGATGAGGCGCCCATCAATAGCGCCCAGGCATCCGACACGCCTGCCATCAAGACCCTCGCCCCACGGCTGACCTTTGGCGGTCTGCTCAGCAAGGGCGATGCAACGGTATCGTTTATCGGCGAGGGCATTGCCCCCGACCTTGAAGCGCCGATCAGCCGCGCCATCACTGTGCTGCGCGGCAAAGACCTGACCGAGAGCCCCGAAAACTCCGTGCTGCTCGGCGAAGGGCTGGCCGCCAGTATTGGCGCAGAACCCGGCGACACCGTGGTGTTACTCGGCACCACGGCCGGCGGCGGCGTGAATGCCGTCGAGTGCGAGGTGGCCGGCGTTTTCGCCACTATCACCAAGGCGTACGACGACGTGGTGTTGCGTGCGCCGATCAATATTGCACGCACGCTGATGCGGGTGGACGGATCAACCTCGTGGGTGGTGCTTCTTGACGATACCGCGCGCACCGACGCCACGGTTCAACAGCTGCGCGCCTCGCTCGATCCAAAAGCCTTCGACGTCGTACCTTGGAGCGATCTGGCCGACTTCTATAACAAGACCGTCGAGTTGTTCACCCGCCAGGTCGGCGTCGTGCGCTTGCTGATCGCGCTCATTGTGGTGCTGAGCATCTCCAACACCCTGACCATGTCCGTGCTCGAACGCACCAGCGAAATCGGCACCGCCATGGCCATCGGGGTCAAACGCCAGGGCATCCTGCAGCAGTTCATCTCAGAGGGGCTTCTGATTGGCCTGGTCGGTGGTGTCGGCGGCATTGTGGTCGGCCTGCTGCTGGCGCAGATCATTTCAAGCATCGGTATCCCCATGCCACCCCCACCGGGCATGGCGCATGGCTTCACCGGGCAAATCGCCATCACCCCGGCGCTGGCCTTCGATGCGCTGGTGCTCGCCATCACGACCACCTTGCTCGCCAGCGTCTTCCCGGCCTGGAAGGCCTCCCGAATGATCATTGTTGACGCCTTGCGTCACCAGCGCTGACCGCCATGCTGATCAAACTCGCTCTTCGCAATGTGCTCCGCCAGAAAGTGCGGACCGGCATGACGCTGATGGCCATCGTCTTTGGCGTCGCCGGCCTGATCGTCTCCGGCGGATTCGTGGCAGACATTTTCGTCCAGCTTGGCGAAGCCATCATCCACTCGCAAACCGGGCACTTCCAGGTCTTCAAGCGCGGCTATATCGAACAAGGCACACGGCACCCCGAACGCTTCCTGATCGCCGACCCGACGCGCGTTGCGCAAGAACTGGAGCAGACCCCGGCCGTCAGTGGCGTCACAGCCCGCCTGAGCTTTTCCGGCCTGCTCAACAACGGCAAGCGCGACCTGGCCATCGTCGGTGAGGGCATTGAACCGCGCAAGGAAGCCCAGCTGGGCAGCTATCTGTCGATCACCGCCGGCCGCCAGCTTGAAGATGAAGACACCTACGGCATGACGGTCGGTCAGGGCGTGGCACAGGCCCTCGGCATCGCCCCGGGCGACCGCGTCACGCTGGTGATGAACACCTCCGGCGGCGCCTTGAATACGCTCGACATGGGCGTGGTCGGCGTTTTCCAGAGCTTTTCAAAAGACTTTGACGCACGCACGGTTCGCATCCCACTGCAGGCCGCGCAACAACTCATGCTGACCCAGGGCGCCAATCTGCTGGTGGTGTCCCTGCATCGCACCGAAGACACCTCGCAAGCCCACGAACAGCTCCAGGCGGCCATCGGCAAGGATCTCGACATCCGCAACTGGCGCCAGCTGTCCGACTTTTACGACAAAACCGTTCAACTCTACGATCGGCAGTTCGGTATTCTGCAGCTGATCATCCTGGCCATGGTGCTGCTTTCGGTGGTCAATAGTGTCAACATGAGCGTGTTTGAGCGCCAGAGCGAGTTCGGCACCATGCTCGCCCTCGGCAGCCGGCCACCCGCCATTTTCCGGTTGCTGCTTGTTGAAAGCGCGATTCTCGGACTCATCGGCGCCGGCCTGGGTGTTCTGGTCGGCATCGGCGTGGCGCTGGGCGTATCGGCCATCGGCATTCCGATGCCGCCGCCGCCCAATGCAAACCTCGGCTACGTCGCCTTTATCCGCCTCGTGCCAACAACCATCGCCGTCGCATTTGTGATCGGGCTGGTTGCCACCGTCCTGGCAGCCGTCTTTCCCGCTCGCCGCGTCGCGTCGACCCAGATTGTTGACGCGCTCCGCCAAGGTGTTTGAGCGCGAACGCGCCTCCAAGGAGTCACCATGTCACTGTTCGATCGCTTCAATCTCGGCGCCGGCTTCAGCAAATACTTCCAGATCGAAGCGGCGGCCACCGATGCCGTGCGCGACGAGGTATTCCGCGTGCGCCACGAGGTCTACTGCGAAGAGCTCAAATTCGAAGCCGAGCGCCCGGATCGCCGAGAAACCGACGCGTATGACAGCAACAGCCTGCACTGCCTGCTGCGTGGCTCACAACCGCCCCACCCCTCGGTGGGCTGCATTCGGCTGGTGCTCCCCCCGGCCAACGCACTGGACGAACTGCTGCCCTTCGAAAACACCTGTGCCCACACCATCGACCGGCGCATCATCGACCCACTGAAACTCGACCGCCGACGTATCGCCGAAGTCTCGCGACTGGCCGTACGCGCGACCTACCGGCGACGCAAGGGCGAGCAGGATGTTGCCGTTGCCCTGAGCGATGACGACTACGAACTCGCTGGCCGCCAGCCCCGCTTTCCCTACATCCCCATCGGCCTGTATCTGGGCTCAGTCGCCTTGGCGGCGCGTAACAATATCGACACCCTCTTTGTTCTCACCGAACCGCGCCTCGCCTCGCATTTTTCGAAACTCGGCGTCGAGATCAAACAGATTGGCGGACCGGTCGAACACCGCGGTACGCGCGTACCGTCGATGATGGATGTGCAGGGGATCATCAAAGGGCTGCGCTTCATGGTCAAGCCGATCTGGCGTGTGATTCAGGCACAGATCGACGCCAGCGCACCACCGCGCTAAGCGAGAAAGCCCATGAACCCGGGCGCTCCGCGGCAGCTTCCCCCCTGAGCTGCGGCCACCGGGTGTATGCACCGTGGGCCTGGGCGGCTTGGCGTGATGGCCTGACCGAACACATCCCAAAAAAAACCGCCCCGCAATAAACAAAAGCCCCGGCCAGAAGGCCAGGGCTTTGTCCGTCGCCGGCACCCGAAGGCGCACTAGCTCAGTGCTTCAAGCGCGCCGCTTACTGCTTGGCGGCAACGATATCGGCCTTCGCATCAATGCCCAGGGTGTAACCCATGGAAACCTGATGGAAGCGGCCTTTGGCGTGATCGTCATGCACGGCGAAGCCAAAGTTGTAGGTCTTGCCGGTTGCCAGAGCGATATCGCCCTCGCCGCCACCCGCCAGCTTGCGCGTAAACACAACGGTCCAGGTGTCGCCGTCTTTCTTGCCTTCGGCTTTCACCAGGCCCTTGCCGCCGTCCTCAACCCGCTTGTCGGCAACGTAACCGTCATGGGCTTCGCCCTTGCCGCTGCGCCACTGGATCAGGTCGTAGAACTTGCCACTGGCCAGATCGCCGCCTTTGACATACTTGGTTTTCTTGTCATCGGCGCCCGGCATGGTGCGCGCGTCACCGTGACAGGTTTCCCAGCAGCCGGACTGGTCAGCACGCTCGACCTTGTTGGCCTCAAGCATGAAGGCAATCTTGACCTGGTTGTCGGCGTCCATCTTTGCCGAGCCGGAGGCTTTCGGCTCTTTCCAGCTAAAGCGCAGGTAGAGGTTCTCGCCATCATGAGCGGCCTGCACGTTGACCGGAATTGCCGGCGCCTTGCCTGCAATCGGCGTCGGCTCGATCTTGCTACCGCTGGCCATTTTCTGACCCATATCGGCCAGCTCTTCTTCGTGGCAGCCAACACAGGTCTCGCCCTTCTTCAGCAGACGGGCGCCACCATGGTCACTGCCTTTGGTGATCCACTCGATCGGCGATACACCCGGATAAAACACGGTGATCTTCTTGGCGGCGACCTTGCTCCAGTCAGCCGGTGCGGCGGCGCTGGCAGCGCCGGCACCCAGTGCCAGCATGGCGCCCAGTGCGATTGCGGAAAACTTCATGCTCATGTCTTGTCCCCTGTAGGTCATTGGGTTTGCTGCAAGTCGGCGGCTAGCCGCCAATCAACCTTCATCTTCTTCGGTCATGCCTTCGGGTTTGTTATGTGCAATCCCTTTGTGGCAGTCGATGCAGGTCATGTTGTCTTCAATGGCAAAGGAGTGGCTCTTCTGCGCACGTTTTGCCTGCGCTTCCGGGTTCATGCCATCGAAGCTGTGACAGTTGCGGCACTCACGTGAGTCGGACGCTTTCATCCGGGCCCACTCGTTGCGTGCCAGACGCAAACGATGCTCTTCGAATTTTTCCTTGGTGTCGATGACGCCTGTGATCTTACCCCACACTTCCTTGGAGGCCTGGATCTTGCGAATCATCTTGTGTGTCCAGTCTTTGGGCACATGACAGTCGGAGCACACGGCACGTACGCCGGTGCGGTTCGAGTAGTGAATCGTCTGCTTGTATTCTTGATACACGTTGTCCTTCATCTCGTGACACGAGATACAGAACTCCAGTGTGTTGGTCGCTTCCATGGCGGTGTTGAAACCACCCCAGAAGAAAATACCTGAGAAGAAGCCGACGACGAGAAGCGTCAGGAGGGAGTACTTGGCGCTCGGTTTGCGCAAGCGTGCCAGAAAGCCTGATTTCTCGTTGGATTGATCGGTCATTTTTCGTCCTTCTCTGGGCTGCCCCTATGGCAACCATTGAATTCTTTGTCAGTGATAGACCCGGGGGCCGAAGCCCCCGGGAGTCATACATCTACCAGATGTTGCTTAGTAGATATCGTGCTGCGTGTTGTGCAGGTTGAACTTGCCGGTCGGGGTGATCATCTTCGGATCGGTGATCACTTTCTTGAGCTTCAGCGTCACGTCGTCATACACCACGATCGCGGACTGGTCAGCCTTGCCGCCCCACAGGGAGATCCACACTTCGTTACCGTCAGCGTTGTACTCAGGATGCACGGCACGACGGATCGCCTTGGTTTCCGGCAGACCGGAGTCCTTGGCAACGTTCAGCATGACCGGCGGCTTGGACAGGTCGGCGATCGAATAAACCGCAACCGATTCAGCCAGTGTCTTCTCCGGGTTCTGCGGCGCGTCAGCCCACAGGTGCTTGGACTTCGGGTGGGTCTTGACGAACAGGTTGCCAGCACCGACGTGCTTGATTTCCTGAACGACTTTCCACGCGTTGTCCTTGTGCTTCTCCGGATCGGTACCGATCAGGGTGATCACGTCAGCACCCAGGTGACCGGTGGTCCACACGGGGCCATAGGTCGGATGCACGAAGTTGGCGCCACGACCCGGGTGGGGGATCTTGGCGGTATCGACCAGCGCGGCCAGCTTGCGCTCGACGGTATCAACCACAGCCACCTTGTTGGAGGCGTTGGCGGCCACCAGGAAGTAACGCTGAGTGGAGTCCCAACCGCCGTCATGCAGGAACTTGGCGGATTCGAAGGTGGTTTCCTTCAGGTTCTTCAGGTCAGAGTAGTCGACCAGACGAATCTGACCGGTTTCCTTGATGTTGACAACCCATTCCGGCTTGGTCTGCGAGGCCACGATGGAGGCCACGCGCGGCTCGGGGTGATACTCGCCATCAACGGTCATGCCACGGGTGCTGACGATCTTGAGCGGCTCAAGCGTTGCGCCGTCCATGATCGAGTACTGCGGCGGCCAGTAACCACCGGCGATCGCGTAGGTGTCCTCGTAGCCCTTGAACTTGGAGGTATCCACCGAGCGTGCGTCGAAGGCCACTTTGACTTCTGCCACAACGGCGGGCTTCTCGAGCCACAGGTCGATCAGCGACAGACGACCGTCACGGCCGATCACGTACACATAGCGGCCGGAAGCCGAGATACGCGAAATGTGAACCGCGTAGCCGGTCTTGACGATGCTGGTGATTTCCTTGGTGTCGCCGTCAATCAGAGCCACTTCGCCGGTATCACGCAGGGTGACCGAGAAGATGTTCTTCAGATTGATCTTGTTCATCTGCTTGGTCGGACGCTTGTCGACCGGCATCATGACTTTCCAGGTGGCCTTCATCTCGGCCATCGAGAACTCGGGCGGTACATCCGGCACGTTCTGGATGTAACGGGCCATCAGGTTGATTTCGTCCTTGGTCAGGATGTCGTCGAAGTTCACCATGCCGCCTTCGGTACCGTAGGCAATGATCTTCTCAAGACGGTTCTGACCCAGCTTCAGCGTACCGCCTTCCAGCTTGGAGCCATCCTTCAGGGTCTTTTCCCAGTGCGGCTCGAGGTTTTTGCCGGTTGCGCCTTTACGCAGCACGCCGTGACAGCCAGCGCAACGCTCGAAGTAAATTTTCTTGGCGGTTGCCTTCTCGGCATCCGTCATGCTCGGTGCATCAGCTGCAAAAGCACTGCTAATGGCAAACGGCATCGCCGCCATTGCCAGCGCAGTCGCCAGCCAGGTTCCACGGGTCTTCATGCTCGGTCTCCCTTCTAAAGAAAACGCAGTTGCGGGTCATTCCGCTGGAGACGAAGGTTGAACCTCGTAAACCGCTGCGTCTTTGACTCCAATCAATCTTGATCCGATAGAAGGGTTGTTACAGTCATACCCCATCGAACCCGAGGATGACGAACATGGCCGGCACAAACAGCAGTTTGACCTGTAATGATGGATTGACCGCCCCGGCCCTGCCTTCGCTGCTCCAGCGTATCGTTGAGCGACTCGAGGCCCGTGGCATCAGCGGCCGGCCCATTCCGCCGCGAGGCCGAAGCATCTCGCCGCCGGACGGCGCACGCCCTGGACAGGGCAAGGGCGCCGAAGGTGCTGTCAGCCTGGTTGGCGCGGGCCCCGGCGATCCGGAGCTCCTCACCTTGCGCGCTGCGCGACTCATCGCGGCGGCTGACGCCGTGGTCTACGATCATTTGGTTGGCGAACACATCCTGACGCTGATCCGCAGCGACGCCGAGCGCATTTACGTTGGCAAAGAAGCCGGCAACCACACACTGCCCCAGGGCGAGATCAACGCGCTGCTGGTGCGTCTGGCGCAGACCGGCAAGCATGTCGTCCGGCTCAAGGGCGGCGATCCGTTCATTTTCGGGCGCGGCGGCGAAGAAATTGAAGAGCTTGTCGAGTCTGGCGTGCGTTTCGAGGTGGTGCCCGGCATCACGGCCGCCTCGGGCGTGTCAGCCTACGCCGGCATTCCACTGACGCATCGTGACTACGCGCAGTCCTGTACCTTCGCCACCGGCCACCTCCAGGACGGCACCGCCGATCTGGACTGGGCCGCGCTGGCGCGACCGCACCAAACCGTGGTGATTTACATGGGCATCGGCGCCTTGCCGCAGATTTCAAAGCAACTGATCGCCCACGGCGTGCCGGCCGACACCCCGGCGGCGGCCGTCCAGAACGGCACCACCGACCGCCAGCGCACCGTCGTCGCAACGCTTGGCACCCTGGCCGACGCCTTGGCCGAGGCCGGGCTGCGTCCGCCGGCGCTGCTCATCGTCGGCCATGTCGTGAAGCTCCATCACCGACTGGACTGGTTCCAGCAAACGCTGGCCAAAGAAGTCGCCTGAGCCAAGCCTCGCACCCAGACATTCACGCCGCACCGATGTGCGGCGTTTTTTATGGGTTCGACAGCGCCTCAGCCAGGTCGGCAGCCACTTGCGCCACCGCCACATTGGCTTGCGGAAAGTAGCCGCCCAAAGTGAAGAAACCATGCACCATGCCGTCGTAGCCATGATGGCGCACGCGCACGCCTTCGGCTTGTGCGCGCTCGGCAAAGGCGAGGCAGTCATCGGTGAGCGGGTCACAGCCCGCCGTCACCAGCGTCATCGGCGGCAAACCCGCCAGGGACTCAGCACGCATCGGCGACGCACGCCAGTCTTCGGACTCGCCATTGGGCAAATAGCGCTCAAAGAACCAGCGCAGGGTTTCGCGGTCCAGGAAATAGCCGTCAGCGTAAGTCTCGCGGCTCGGCCGATTGCTATGAATTTCGGTGCACGGATAAATCGCCGCCAGATAGCGCAGCGGCGGCACGGCGGCGCGATCCCGCCAGGCCAGCGCCACCCCCAGCAGCAGATTGCCACCGGCGCTATCGCCGCCCAACGCGACGCGTTCAGGGTCGATCTCCAGCAAGTCGGCATGTTCGACGGCCCAGTCCGGCGCCAGCAAGGCATCGTCAAAAGCGGCAGGAAACGGGTGCTCTGGGGCCAGGCGATACTCCACCGACAGCACCGCGCAACCCGCGCCATTGGCCAGTTCGCGACACACCACGTCATACGACGACACATCGCCCACGCACCAGCCACCACCGTGATAGAACACCAGTAGTGGCAACACGTGGCCGGAGGCGGCCTGCAGCGGGCGATACAGCCGGGCCATCAGCACCGAACCGTCGCGGCGACCGATCGGCACTTCGGTGACCGAGGCCACCGGTGGCGCATCGGGCCGGAAGGCGAACAACAGCTTTTCTGAGGCGCGGCGCGCTTGAGGAACATCCAGCTCATGAAAGCGCGGCACACCCACACGCTGAACCATGTCGAGCAGTCCCCGGGCTTTGGGGTCGAGCGCCATGCAACAATTCTCCGCTGGATTCCGTCGGGCCGCTGCCGCTGTACTTGGCAAGGCCATCATGTGACGGATAAGATTCGGGGCTTTTTCGCCCGCGATGAAGCGCTGGTGCCGGGAGGGGGACTCGAACCCCCACAGTGTTACCACCGGCGGATTTTGAATCCGCTGCGTCTACCGATTCCGCCATCCCGGCTGGCTAGCCGCGCATTATCACCAAAACCCGATCACGTATCAAGCACATGACACTCACTCTCGACGATTTTGACTACGTACTGCCCGATGCGCTGATTGCCCAGGCCCCGCTCGCCGAGCGCAGCGCCAGCCGCCTGCTGGTGGTCGGCAGCAATGCGCTGAGCGATCGCGGCATCCGGGATCTGCCTGAGCTTCTCCATGCGGACGACCTGCTTGTCTTCAACGACACCCGCGTCATCCATGCCCGCCTGTTCGGCCAGAAAGCCACCGGCGGTCAGGTCGAGGTGCTGATCGAACGCCCGGTGGGCGAGCACGAAGCCATTGCCCAGGTGCGCGCCAGCAAGTCACCCAAGGCCGGCAGCACGCTGCGCCTGGCCGACGCATTTGAGGTTGAGGTGCTTGGCCGCGTCGGCGACTTCTTTCATCTGCGCTTTCCGGCCGACGCCACGGTCATCGACTACACCGAGCGCTACGGCGCCCTGCCGCTTCCGCCCTACATCACGCGCGCCGCCGGCGAAGCCGACGAAGCGCGCTACCAGACGGTGTTTGCCCGCCACCCCGGCTCGGTCGCCGCGCCGACGGCCGGCCTGCATTTTGACGACGCGCTGCTCGAACGCATCCGCGAGCGCGGCGTGCGCACCGCAGCGGTGACCCTGCATGTGGGCGCCGGCACCTATCAGCCCGTGCGCGCTCAGAATCTGGCCGAGCACCAGATGCACCGCGAGCAATATATTGTTCCCGACGAAACCGTGGCCGCCATCGAGGCGACACGCGCCCGCGGCGGCCGCGTCGTCGCTGTCGGCACCACCAGCCTGCGCGCACTCGAATCCGCTGCGCAGTCCGGCCTGCTGCTGGCCGGCTCCGGCGAAACCGAGCTTTTCATCATGCCAGGCTACCGTTTTCATGTGGTCGATGCGCTGATCACCAACTTCCATCTGCCCAAGTCGACGCTGCTGATGCTGGTTTCGGCGCTGGCCGGCATCGACACCATCCGCGCGGCCTATGCCCACGCGGTCGCGCAGGAATACCGCTTCTTCAGCTATGGCGACGCCATGTTTCTTTCCCGGAGGCCGTCATGAGCCTGAGCTTCGAACTGCTGGCCACCGAGGGCGCCGCGCGTCGCGGCCGGCTGACCCTCAACCACGGCGTGGTGGAAACCCCCGTGTTCATGCCGGTCGGCACCTACGGCACCGTCAAGGCGATGACGCCGCAGGCGCTCGACGACATTGGCGCGCAGATCTGCCTGGGCAACACCTTCCACCTGTGGCTGCGCCCCGGCACCGAGGTGCTCGACACCTTCGGCGGCCTGCATAACTTCATGGGCTGGCAAAAGCCGATCCTGACCGATTCAGGCGGCTTTCAGGTCTTCAGCCTCGGCGCGCTGCGCAAGATCACCGAAGACGGCGTGAAATTCGCTTCGCCCATCGACGGCAGCAAGCTCTTTCTCACGCCCGAAGAGTCGATGCGCATCCAGCGCTCGCTCAATTCCGACATCGTGATGATTTTCGACGAGTGCACGCCCTACCCGGCCACGCTCGACGAAGCCGCCAAATCGATGCAACTGTCGATGCGCTGGGCCAAGCGCTCACGCGACGCCTTCGACGCGCAGGAGAACCCCAACGCGCTATTCGGCATCGTGCAAGGCGGCATGCACGAAAGCCTGCGTGACGACTCGCTCGCCGGCCTGATGGACATCGGCTTCCACGGCTTCGCCATCGGCGGGCTGTCGGTTGGCGAACCCAAAGAAGACATGCAACGCATCCTCGCCCACACGGCGCCGCGCCTGCCGCAAGACAAGCCGCGCTATCTGATGGGCGTGGGCACCCCGGAAGATCTGGTGGAATCCGTGGCCGCCGGCATCGATATGTTCGACTGCGTGATGCCCACCCGCAATGCGCGCAACGGCTGGCTGTTCACCCGCTTTGGCGACCTCAAGATCAAGAACGCCAAGCATCGCAACGACACCCGCCCGCTCGACCCGACTTGCAGCTGCTACACCTGCCAGAATTTTTCGCGCGCCTATCTGCACCATTTGCACCGCACCGGCGAGATCCTCGGCGCGATGCTCAACACCACACACAACCTGCACTACTACCAGGCACTGATGGCGCAAATGCGTAAAGCGCTGGACGCCGGCAGCTTCGCCGAATTCATCCGCCGCTTCCATGACGAGCGCAGCCGCGGCGCCGAGGTGTGAGCCGGCGGCAACTGCTATACTTGCCGCCTTTTCAATGAAATGTGATCGGAGTCCAACGTGCTGATTTCCAATGCCTACGCTCAAGCCGCCGGAGCGGCAGATCCCAGCGGCGGTCTGATGGGCCTGCTGCCCCTGCTGCTGATGTTTGCGGTGCTGTACTTCGTCATGATCCGCCCGCAGATGAAACGTGCCAAAGAGCACAAGGGCATGGTCGAAGCGCTGGCCAAAGGCGACGAAGTCATCTTCGCCGGCGTCATCGGTCGAATCACCAGCGTGGGTGATACTTACTGCGAAGTCGAGGTCGCTGAAAACGTGGTCCTCAAGATCCAGAAGCTCGCCGTCGCCAACGTGCTGCCCAAGGGCACACTGAAGAGCATCTAAGTCTTCGCATCGTACGGGCGGCCTGGCCGCCCGCTCCGTTTCTGATTCACGCCAGACCAGGCGACTCGCCCATGAACCGTTATCCCCTCTGGAAAAACCTGCTGATCGGCCTCGTGCTCATCTTCGGGTTCCTCTACACCCTGCCCAACTTCTACGGCGAAGTGCCTGCCGTTCAGGTGTCCAGCGGCAAAGCCACCCTCAAGCTCGAACCCGCACAGGTCGAAGCACGCGTGGCCGAGATCCTGAGCGCGGCCAATCTGCCGCACACGGGCATCTTCTCCGACGCCAACAGCGTGCGCGCCCGCTTCGAGACCACCGACCTGCAACTGCAGGGCAAGGACGCCATCGAGCGCGGTCTCAACCCGAACGCGGCCGACCCGGGCTACGTGGTGGCGCTCAACCTGCTGTCGGCCTCGCCGAACTGGCTGACCTCCATCGGCGCACTGCCCATGTACCTCGGCCTCGACCTGCGCGGCGGCGTGCACTTCCTGCTCGAAGTCGACATGGACGGCGCACTGACCAAGCGCATGGACGCCACCGCCGGCGATCTGCGCACCCTGCTGCGCGACAAGGACGTGCGCCACTCCGGCATCCGTCGCATCAGCAATGCCGTCGAACTCCGCTTCCGCGACGCCGACGTCCGCGAAGCCGGCCGCAAAGCCATTCTGGGCAGCACCGCCGACCTGCTGCTGGTCGATCGCGACGAAGACGGCCAGGCCACGCTGACGGCCACGCTCACCCCGCAGGCGGCCAAAACCCTGCAAGAATTTGCGATCAAACAGAACATCACCACCTTGCACAACCGGATCAACGAACTCGGCGTCGCCGAGCCGGTGATTCAGCAGCAAGGCGCCAACCGCATCGTGGTGCAACTGCCCGGCGTGCAGGA
This sequence comes from Nitrogeniibacter sp., assembly GCA_041600915.1. GTDB lineage: Bacteria > Pseudomonadota > Gammaproteobacteria > Burkholderiales > Rhodocyclaceae > Nitrogeniibacter. Next base: position 1,308 of record JBFIJC010000002.1, on the reverse strand, counting down.
TGTGGCCAAGGCCAAGGACATCCTCGGCCGCACCGCCACGCTTGAAGTGCGCATGGTGGACGACACCGCCGGCCGCCTCGAAGAGGCCGAAGCCGGTCGCGTGCCTTTCGGCACCGAGCTCTACACCGAGCGCGGCGGCAGCCCCCTGCTGGTCAAGAAGCAGGTCGTGCTCACCGGCGAGCGCCTCACCGACGCACAGCCCGGCTTTGACGGCCAGACGCAGGAGCCCGCGGTTCACCTGACCCTCGACTCTGCCGGCGCCCGCATTTTCCGCGACGTCACGCGCGAAAACGTCAACAAGCGCATGGCCATCCTGCTGATCGAAAAGGGCAAGGGCGAAGTCATTACCGCGCCGGTTATCCGCGGTGAAATCGCCGGCGGCCGGGTGCAGATTTCGGGCCGCATGAGCACTCAGGAAGCCACCGACGTCGCCCTGCTGCTGCGTGCAGGTTCGCTGGCCGCGCCGATGGAAATCATCGAAGAGCGCACCGTCGGCCCCAGCCTGGGTGCCGAAAACATCGAGAAAGGCTTCAACTCCACGCTGTGGGGCTTTGTCGCCATCGCGGTGTTCATGATCGCCTACTACTCGCTCTTCGGCCTGGTGTCGGTGCTGGCCCTGTCGGCCAACCTGCTGCTGCTCGTTGCGCTGCTCTCGCTGCTGCAGGCCACGCTGACCCTGCCCGGCATCGCGGCCATCGCGCTCACCCTCGGCATGGCCATTGACGCCAACGTGCTGATCAACGAGCGCATCCGCGAAGAACTTCGCAACGGCTCCACGCCACAAGCGGCCATCACCGCTGGCTACGACCGCGCCTTCGACACCATTCTCGACTCCAACGTCACGACCCTGATCGCCGGTGTCGCGCTGCTGGTGTTCGGCTCCGGCCCGGTACGCGGCTTCGCCGTGGTGCACTGCCTGGGCATCATGACCTCGATGTTCAGCGCGATTCTGGTTTCGCGAGCGCTGGTCAACCTGATCTATGGCCGTCGCCGCAAAGTCGCTGCCCTGGCCATCGGCCAGGTGTGGAAGCCGGAAAACAACTGATAACACTGGCCGGCGCCTGCGCCGGCAGCAAGGACTGCGAACATGGAATTCTTCCGCATCAAGAACGACATCCCGTTCATGAAGCACGCGCTGGTGTTCAACATCATCTCGTTTGTCACCTTCGCGCTGGCGGTACTGTTTTTGCTCACCCGCGGCCTCAACCTGAGCGTCGAGTTCACCGGCGGCACGCTGCTGGAGGTGAACTACGCCGAAGCACCGCAAGTGCAAATGATCCGCGACGCACTCGGCAAAGGCGGCTACCC
>JBFIJC010000001.1:0-92273 GCA_041600915.1 Nitrogeniibacter sp. | reverse complement strand
CGGCTCGGTAAAGGGGAAGAAGGACGGGCGGAAACGCACCTGAAGATCGTCAGTCTCGAAAAACTTGCGCAGAAAATCAGCGATCACGCCTTTGAGATCGGCAAAACTGATGTCCTCACCCACCCACAGGCCTTCGACCTGGTGGAACATCGGCGAATGCGTGGCGTCGGAGTCAACGCGATACACCCGACCGGGGATAATCACCCGGATCTCAGGCATATGCTCGCGCTCACCATACTGCGCCACATGCGCGCGCATGGTTCTGACCTGAACCGGGCTGGTGTGGGTGCGCAGCAAAACATCGTCCGCCCCTTCAAGGTAGAAGGTGTCGTGCATCGAGCGGGCCGGATGGTTTTCCGGCGTGTTCAGGGCGGTAAAGTTGAGAAAATCGGTTTCGATTTCCGGACCGTCCGCCACTTCAAAGCCGATCGACCGGAACAAGGCCTCGATACGCTCCAGCGTCCGGCTCACCGGATGCAAGCCGCCTTTGCCCATGCCACGACCGGGCAAGGTCACATCCAGCGCTTCTGCCGACAGTTGAACTGCCAGGGCGGCGTCGCGAATCGCTTCGCGACGCGCTTCAAGCGCCGTCTCGATCTGATCCTTGGCGGCATTGATCAGCGCGCCAGATGCCCGGCGTTCGTCCGGACCCAGTTGCCCCAGCGTCTTCATTTGCTGGGTGATGGCGCCGCCCTTGCCGAGATACCGCGATTTGGCGACATCGAGTTGCGAGGTGTCAGCCGCAGTCTCAAAATCGGTGCGGGCTTGCGCTACGAGAGTGTCGAGCTCGTTCATGAACAATGGCCGTAAATCAATTCAGAAAAAAAAAGGAGGCCAGGCCTCCTTTCTTTGAGCTGCATCCGCTTATGCAGCGAGCTTTGCCTTGGCCTGTTCTACCAGCGCGGCAAACGCCGGCTTGTCGAACACTGCCAGATCGGCCAGCACCTTGCGGTCGACTTCAATCGCGGCTTTCTTGAGGCCGTTCATGAAGACGCTGTAGGTCAGACCCAATTCACGGGAAGCCGCGTTGATACGGGCAATCCACAGAGCACGGAACTGACGCTTGCGCTGACGACGGTCACGATACTGATATTGACCGGCTTTCATCACCGCCTGTTTGGCGACGCGATAGACGTTCTTGCGGCGACCGCGATAGCCCTTGGCTTGAGCAAGGACTTTTTTGTGGCGGGCGCGGGCCGTTACACCACGTTTAACTCGGGACATCTTTTTCTCCTATCAGGCGTAAGGCAACATGGCGCGAACCATCTTGACGTCAGACTCATGAACCTCCAGAACACCGCGCAGGTGGCGCTTCACCTTGGTGGTCTTCTTGGTCAGAATGTGACGTTTGAACGCCTGGGCACGCTTGATGCCACCGCCGGCGCGCAGCTTGAACCGCTTTTTTGCGCCGCTCTTCGTTTTCATCTTGGGCATGACTGCTCCTGTTATGTCATGGCACCAGGTAACGCGACTACGCGTATTTTTTTACCCGGCTCCACTTGTCATGGAAGTGACTGGCACTTCCCCTACTTCTTGCGCACTGCGCAAAAACCTTTAAACCTTCTTGCTCGGCGCGATGATCATGACCATCTGGCGCCCTTCCATCTTCGGCATCTGCTCAACGTTTGCCAGCTCAACCAGATCGGCCTTGATACGCTCAAGCTGGCGCATGCCGTATTCCTGGTGCGCCATCTCACGTCCGCGGAAGCGCAGCGTTACTTTGACCTTGTCGCCGTTTTCCAGGAAGCGTTTCAGATTGCGCAGCTTGATCTGATAGTCGTTCTCGTCCGTTCGCGGACGCAGTTTGACTTCCTTGACCTGAACCTGCTTCTGCTTAAGCTTGGCCTCATGCGCTTTCTTGGCGCTCTGATACTTAAACTTGCCGACATCCATGATGCGGCAGACCGGCGGTTCGGCCAGCGGAGCGATCTCAACCAGATCCAAGCCCACTTCATCGGCCATCGCCAGTGCTGCACGAATGGCGACAACGCCTGCCTGCTCCCCGTCGGCGTCGATCAGACGCACTTCCGGCGCGGTAATTTCTGAATTAACGCGCTGCTTCTTTTCCTGAGCGATGGTTCAACTCTCCAAATTCGAACAAAATCAGTCCATGCCGGCGCGCGTAAGAACTTCACGCTGCCAACGCTCGATCAATGAATCGAGGGACATTTGACCGAGGTCTTGACCGCCTCGGGCACGCACGGCAACCAAACCTGCCTCTTTTTCCTTGTCACCGATGACAAGCTGATAGGGCAGGCGGCGTACGCTATGTTCGCGGATTTTATATGTAATTTTCTCGTTCCGCAAATCTGAAACGACCCGGAAACCGGCTTTCTGCAGCCGGCTTGTCACTGATTTTACATAGTCCGACTGCGGATCGGAGATATTCATCGCAACGGCCTGAACCGGCGCGAGCCAAAACGGGAAATGACCGGCGTGGTTTTCGATCAGGATGCCGATGAAACGCTCCATCGAACCCAGAATGGCGCGATGCAGCATGACCGGGCGTGCGCGGCTGTTTCCTTCGGTCACATACTCGGCGTCCAGGCGCTCAGGCAGCACGAAATCGAGCTGCATGGTGCCGCACTGCCAGGAACGGCCAAGCGCGTCCTTGATGTGGTATTCGATCTTCGGGCCATAGAACGCCCCCTCACCCGGAAGCTCTTCCCAGGTCACCCCGGAGGACGCCAGCGCTTCGCGCAAACCGTCTTCGGCCTTATCCCAGACCGCATCGGTGCCGGCGCGCTTTTCAGGGCGGAGCGAGAGCTTGACGTCCACTTCGGCAAAACCGAAGTCGCGATAGACGCGCATCAGCAATTCATTGAAGTCCCGCACTTCGGAGACCACCTGGTCTTCGGTGCAGAAAATGTGAGCATCGTCCTGCACAAAGCCGCGCACACGCATCAGGCCGTGAAGCGCGCCCGACGGTTCGTTACGGTGGCAGGAGCCGAATTCGGCCAGACGCAGCGGCAGATCGCGATACGAGTGCAGGCCGTGATTGAAAATCTCCACATGACCGGGGCAGTTCATCGGCTTGATCGCGTAATCGCGCTTTTCCGACTCGGTGGTGAACATGTTCTCGCGGTAGTTTTCCCAGTGCCCTGAGCGCTCCCACAGCACGCGATCCATCATGAAGGGGGTCTTCACCTCCTGATAGCCCGCCTCGTTCAGCGTACTGCGCATGTACTGCTCAATTTGCTGCCACAGCGTCCAGCCCAGCGGGTGCCAGAACACCATGCCCGGCGCCTCGTCCTGCAGGTGAAACAGGTCGAGCTGCTTGCCGATTTTGCGGTGATCGCGCTTTTCAGCCTCTTCAAGCACATGCAGGTAGTTGGCCTGGTCATCCTTGCTGGCCCAGGCCGTACCGTAAATCCGCTGCAACATCTCGTTCTTCGAATCGCCACGCCAGTAGGCGCCCGCGAGCTTCATCAGCTTGAAGACCTTCAGCTTGCCGGTGGACGGCACGTGCGGGCCGCGGCACAGGTCGACGAAGTCGCCCTCACGGTAGAGCGAAACGTCCTGATCCTGCGGAATCGAGGCGATGATCTCGGCTTTGTAGTTTTCGCCGATGGACTTGAAGAAGGCCACGGCATCATCGCGCTGCCAGACTTCGCGCACGACGGGCAGGTCTTTTTTGGCGAGCTCGCGCATGCGCGCCTCGATCTTGGTCAGATCTTCGGGCGTGAAGGGGCGTGCGTAGGAAAAGTCGTAGTAGAAGCCGTTTTCGATCACCGGACCGATGGTGACCTGCGCTTCCGGATACAACTCCTTGACGGCATAGGCCAGCAGATGGGCGGTCGAGTGGCGGATGACTTCGAGGCCGTCGGGGTCTTTTGCGGTGATGATGCTCAGCGCTGCGTCAGCATCCATTTGATGAGACACATCGACAACAAGGCCATCGACCTTGCCGGCCAACGCTGCACGCGCCAGCCCTTCGCCGATGGAGGCGGCAACTTCAAGGACGGTCACCGGCTGCTCGTAACTTCGAACGGAACCGTCGGGGAGCGTGATCTTCGGCATGACTCAATCCTTTGAGACAAAAAAAAAGTGCGGTCTGAGCCGCACTTTTTTCGTTCGCAACGCAAACGTCGTGAAACTCGACCTGTTCAGTTAGTGCAACCGGTGCAAGTTCGGAAAGCCACGACGATGCGCTCCTTAGATGTTTGGTAGGCGCGATTGGACTCGAACCAACGACCCCCACCATGTCAAGGTGGTGCTCTAACCAGCTGAGCTACGCGCCTAAGGAGGCCGAATTATAGCCGAACCCAATCAGCTGTCAAATACTTTCAACGCTTAATTCGTGTGTAGACAAACAAAATCAAAACCGCACCGATCAAAGCCCCGAAAAAGCCGGCGCCCTGCCCTGCACGATAGAAGCCAAGCACCTGGCCACCGAAGCTGGCGACCATCGAACCGGCGATGCCCAGCAGCGCGGTCATCACCAACCCAAGATTCTCTTTGCCCGGGTGCAGAAACTTCGCCACCACCCCAACGATCAGACCAATCAGAATCGCCCAGAGTATTCCCATCGTGTTCCGTGCTCCCTTAAAAACCTTATGACTCGGGCCACTGCGCAAGAAAGGCTTCCCAGTGCGGCGCGCCGATTGATTTCAGCGCATTGCGCACCACCGCGAGTTCCGCCTCGTACTCTTCCGCCAGCATGACCCCGCGCATGCGCTGAAAGCGCAAGTAGACCAGATAGGTGTTAACGACGTCGGTCTCGCAGTAGTCCCGGATTTCGGCAATCCGCCCGTCCCGGTAAGCCCCCCAGACGGCGGAGCCATCCATGCCGAGCTTGCCAGGAAAGCCCATCAGCTTGGCCAGCACATCCAGCGGCGCGTTGGCCCGCGGCTGATACAAGGCCAGCAAGTCCATCAAATCGAGATGCCGGCTGTGATAGCGGCTGATGTAGTTATTCCACTTGAAATCGCGCGCGTCCCGCGCATCGCCTTCACCCATTTCCCAGTAGCGCGGCGCGCTAACGCCATGCAACAGGCCTCGGTAGTGAAGCACTGGCAGATCAAATCCGCCACCATTCCATGAAACAATTTGTGGCGTGAAGCGCTCGATGCCATCGAAGAAGCGCTGGATGATGCCCGCTTCATCCGAATCAGGCTCGGAGAGCGAAAACACCTTGAAATGCGCCGCATCGCGAAAAACGCAGGAAATGGTGACGATGCGCTGCAGATAGTGCGGCAGAAAATCGTTGCCGGTCGCGGCGCGACGCCGCTGCATGGCGAGCTCTGCGACTTCATCGTCGGCGAGATCCTCGGGCAGATCGTGCAAACGACGCAGCCCGGCCACATCGGGAATCGTCTCGATATCGAAGATGAGGACAGCGCTCACTTGCGCGCCCAGCCTTGCGCACCCTCTACCCACCAGCCACCGGGCGCCTTGTCGATCCAGCGCTGCGCGAAGGTGTTGCGAATGTCGGCCGCCCACTCGGGGTGCCCGTTGGCCGTGGCGATTTCGCGGTAGAGCGCGGTACGGTCGTTGTTCTCGGCGGCCACCAGCGCATTGAGCTTGCCACGCTGCGCCAATGGCACAGCATTCGCATCATGTACGGCAAGCGAGCCGTCAGATTTCAGACCCACCGCGCCGGAGGCATAGAGCGGTGCCAGCTGCGCGTGCCGCTGCGACATCGACGACTTGATCGCAGCAATGGCAGGCGTATTGACTTCGAGATTCCCCTGCGCCGTGGCCAGCGTCGCGGTGAGCAGACTCGCAACAAAAAGTGTCTTCCATGCGGCTTTCATCGGCTGGGCGCTCCTTCTTTGGTGACGGCATCCGGCTTGAGCTGCCAGACTTCATCGATGATCCGGTCAGCGGCCTTCTCTGCCGCTGCCGCCGGGAAATAGATATTGATCGTCACACAGCCAGCCATGCTCAGGCTGAATGCAATCATCGCGGCCCATCTCGATACCGGTTTCATGTCTGTCCTCACTTGATGACCGGCGCCGCGTCACTGGCGATTGCCGCCTTGACGCGCGCGATCAGCTCGTCCCAATTCACGCGCCGATTGTAGCCGATGACGTTAAGCGCCGGGATGCCGCCGCCGCGCACGATGGTGAACGGCGCCGCGTCGGCACCTGGACCCTCAACCCCTTGCATCTGGCATACGCCCTTGGCGAGCCGGCAGCCGACCCCGATTTCCCGGTAGCCAAAATCGTTGAAAAACTGCAAAAAGCTGCGCTGTATGGCGGCGCTTGCACTCGGCCCGCCGAGCGCCGTAATGTGCTCGACCGCACGCTGACTGATCCGCCGCCGGTAATCCCCCGGCGTGCTCCGCGCCAAAGCATCGAATCGCACCGGCTTCCAGGCAGCCATCTGCAGATCGTTCAAGCTCAGATCGATAAAACCGCTGACCGCGCCAAACGAGAAAGTCTCGGTCAGTTGCGCCATGTCCAGATGCTCCGCCACCACATTGGCGCGCAGACGCGGCAGCAGCCCGAAAGGCTCTACCACCTCCAGACCGGTGGCCTGCACATAGCCATCAAACAAGGCGATGACCAGCGCACCATCGAGCGCGGCACGGCGGGGGGTCACGATCAGCCCGGGAATCGATGCCGACAAAGTGCCGACCATCTCCGGCAGATCGAGCGCGGCAGTCAAGGCCCGCATTGAGATCGGCTCCATGAAGAACCCGCCCTGGCCTTGCCATCCCTCCTCGGTTTGCGACACGGTCAGGCGATCGACAATGACCGCCCCGTCGAGCACCGGCAGTCGCGCCGGCGCGACCTCGATCCGCCCCTGATCGACCGCCATCTCAAGCGTGAACGGGTCGAAATCAAGTTTTTGCCAATGCAGCCCATCCACCAGGAGATATCCGTTTGCAGGCCCATCACGGTGCCATGGCAGCGTGCCCGACAAGGGCCCGACGCGGAAGCGCTGGCCCAGATACGCAAAGCCGACTTGATCAAGACCGATGTCGACGCCCTGAAGCTGGCCGCCCCGCCACCGCGCGCTCACATCGGCCCAGCCCGCCACCTGCCAGCGCTCGGTTTGCGCCGGCGCCACCACCGGCAACACAAACTGCGGCACCACCACCGCGAGATCAGCGCGGCTGACCGACAGCTCCGCATCAATGATCTGACGGCTGGCGATGTCAGCGCGCCCCCGCCCCGTGATGTGCGCCAAGCCAGGTGCTTCAATGCGTGAAGAGAAAACGTCGATGTGCCGGTCCGAAAGCTCGCCTTCGGCGCTCACTGAAATGCCCGGCGACACGAACACCGGATCCCAGAACACGCCGCCGGCCTTCCAGGTCGCACGCAGATCCCAGCGCCATGCATCGGCATGGCGTGCCGCCTTCAGCTCGACGTTGCCAGCCAAGGCTTCGGCGGCATGGCTACCCGAGGCGTCCGAAAACCCGGCGTTTTCCAGCGTCGCTGAGACGCTGAGATGGCGCCCGTCAAAGTCCGCCCGCCCGCTCAAGGCACCCACCGGCTGCCACTGAACCGAGGCCGGCCAGACACGATCGAGCATCGCCACCGGCAGGTGTTCAAAGACCAGATTGATCGCCGCATTAGCCGCCAGCGAAGCGGTCACACGTGCGTTGCCCGGGAGATCGGCGACGAGGCGGCCAGAACGGGACTTCGTCGAAAAATCGAGATACAGCCGCGCATCGACCAGCTCGGGCACACCACGGACACGCGCATCGGCACACCGGATGCGCCCATCGTCCAGTTGCAGGCGTCGGCAGTCGAGCTGCACGCCCTGCCATTGCCGGCCGGCGGCGGAGAGGTGGTCGAGTCGAATCTGCCCGGCGGTGCCGTCCAGTTGCAGACGCACGCCGCGCGCAGAAAAGCTGGGATGGTCAAGCTGATGGATGTCGAGCTGTAAACCGGCCCAGGCCGACGCGCCCCAAAAGAGCAGCGCCGCGCCCCACGCCGACGCGCGCCGCCAGCGCATGCGCTCAGGCCGGGAACACACCCGTCGACAAGTAGCGATCGCCGCGGTCACAGACAATGCTCACGATCACCGCATTGCTCACTTGCGCGGCAACTCGCAAGGCCACATGCATGGCGCCGCCAGAAGAGATGCCGGCAAAAATGCCTTCTTCACGCGCCAGCCGACGGGTCATCTCCTCGGCATCGGCCTGGGTGACGGGCTCGATACGGTCAACGCGTGAGGCATCGTAAATGGTTGGCAGATAGGCTTCCGGCCACTTCCGGATGCCGGGGATTTGCGCGCCCTCGGCGGGCTCGCAGCCGATGATCTGAATCTTCGCGTTCTGCCCTTTGAGGTAACGCGACGTCCCCATGATGGTGCCGGTCGTCCCCATGGAGCTGACGAAGTGCGTAATCTGCCCGCCGGTCTGACGCCACAGCTCGGGGCCTGTGCCCTCGAAGTGCGCTTCCGGGTTATCCGGATTGCCGAACTGGTCGAGGATTACACCTTCGCCGTCGTCGCGCATCCGGGTCGCCATATCGCGCGCCACTTCCATACCGCCGGCTTTCGGCGTCAGGATCAGTTCAGCGCCAAAGGCACGCATGGTCTGCCGGCGCTCGATGCTCTGATTCTCGGGCATGACCAGAATCATCTTGTAGCCACGAATCGCCGCCGCCATGGCCAGCGCAATGCCGGTATTGCCACTGGTGGCTTCGATCAGCGTATCGCCCGGGCGAATACGACCTGCCGCCTCGGCGCGCAGAATCATCGACATTGCCGGCCGGTCTTTGACCGACCCTGCGGGGTTGTTGCCCTCGAGCTTGGCGAGAATCACATTGCCGTCACCGGCATTGATTCGCTTGAGGCGCACCAGGGGTGTCTCGCCAACATAGTCTTCAAGGGTTTTGAATTGCATCCGTGCGTCCAGTCAGTGGGCGGAATCAGGAAGCGCTTGCGCGCAGTTCGTCGAGCGAGACCACCGCGGTACCGAGCTTGCCAACAACAACACCGGCGGCGAGGTTGGCCCAGTGCATGGCATCCGGGGCGGTGAGACCGCAGGCGAGCATGACCGCAAAGGTCGCGATCACGGTATCGCCGGCACCCGACACATCAAAGACCTCTCGCGCGCGCGTCGGTTCATGACTCACGCCGTTTTCGTCGAACAGCGTCATGCCCTCTTCCGAGCGGGTCAGCAGCACGGCGCCGAGCGACAAGTCTTTACGTAGCGCCTCGACACGCGCGGCCAGGTCGGCCTCGGAGCGCCAGCGGCCGACAATCGTTTGAAGCTCACCCCGATTCGGCGTCAGCACCGTTGCGCCGGCATAGCGAGCAAAGTCGTCGCCCTTGGGGTCGACCAGCACCGGCTTGCCGGCGTCTTTGGCAAGCTGAATCATCACTTCGACGTGATCCAGCGCGCCCTTGTCGTAATCGGAAATCAGCACCAGATCATGGCCTGACAGCAATTGCTTGTAGGTATCGAGCTTGGCCGCCAGCACCTCGGCCTGGGGGCGCTGCTCGAAGTCGATGCGCAAGAGCTGCTGACTTCTGCCAATCACTCGCAGTTTGAGCGTGGTCTGAACGCTGTCGTCGCGAAACAGGTGCGCATTCACTGCCGATTCGGCAAGCAAACGATCCAGACTGTCGGCCGCTTCATCTTTCCCGACGACCGACAGCAAGGACACTTGCGTGCCCAGTGCCGAGGCGTTGCGCGCCACGTTGGCGGCGCCGCCGGGGCGGTCCTCGGCGCGCGTCATACGCACCACCGGGACCGGCGCCTCTGGCGAAATCCGGCTGACGTCGCCAAACCAGTAGCGGTCCAGCATCACATCGCCGACCACCAGAATGCGCGCAGCAGACGTCTTGGGCAGACGGTCGCGACCGCCCATATCAGCCGCGTCCGATACCGAAATATTCGATGCCTTCGGCGCGAATCAACGCGGGATCGTACATGTTGCGCCCGTCGAACATGACCGGCTGCTTGAGGCGCGATTTGATGGCATCAAAATCGGGACTGCGGAATTCCTTCCATTCGGTGACGATCACCAGCGCGTCGGCATTGTCGAGCGTGCTCTTGGGGCGACCGGCGTAGCTCAGGCGGGGTTCGTCACCGAAAATGCGCTCGGCTTCCTGCATCGCGACCGGGTCATAGGCCGCGACGGTCGCGCCACGCTTGAACAGCTCATGGATGATCACGCGACTCGGCGCATCGCGCATGTCGTCGGTGTTCGGTTTGAAAGCCAGTCCCCACAGCGCGAAATGCCGGCCGGTCAAATCCTCGCCGAAGCGACGTACGATCTTTTCCACCAGCACATGCTTTTGGATTTCATTGGCCGCCTCGACGGCGCTCAGCAATTTGAGGTCGTGGCCGTATTCGGTGCCGGTACGGATCAGCGCTTTCACATCTTTCGGGAAGCACGAGCCGCCGTAACCACAACCGGCATACAAAAAGTGCCAGCCGATGCGCGGGTCAGAACCGATGCCCTGACGGACCAGTTCAATGTCGGCGCCCAGCGTCTCGGCCAGATTGGCCAGTTCGTTCATGAAACTGATTCGTGTGGCCAGCATGGCGTTGGCGGCGTATTTGGTGAGCTCCGCGCTGCGCACATCCATGAACACCAGACGATCGTGATTGCGCTGGAAGGGCGCATACAACTGACGCATCAGCTCGATGGCCTGCGGCTCTTCGGCGCCCACCACGATGCGGTCCGGACGCATGAAGTCCTCAATTGCCGCACCCTCTTTCAGGAACTCGGGGTTCGACACCACGCTGAATTCCACCGTGCTGCCACGCTTGGCCAGCTCTTCGGCGACCGCAGCACGTACCTTGTCGGCGGTCCCCACGGGCACCGTAGACTTGTCCACGATCACCCGGTAGCCATCCATGTGCTTACCAATATTGCGGGCCGCGGCAATCACATATTTGAGGTCAGCCGAACCGTCTTCGTCCGGTGGCGTACCGACCGCGATGAATTGCGTCACACCCCATTTAGCGGCTTTTTCGACATCGGTGGTGAAGGACAGACGCCCCGCTTCGACGTTGCGGCGCACGATCTCGAGCAGCCCCGGCTCATGAATGGGAATGCCGCCATCCTCGAGAATCTTGATCTTTGCCGGATCAACATCGAGGCACAGCACATCATTGCCCACGTCCGCCAGGCAAGCGCCGGACACCAAGCCGACATAGCCGGAACCAATCACCGTAACTTTCATTTTTGCATCCTCATTTCGTGCGCTGGCTAAGCAATTGCTCAGGGCACCAGATCGTATTCTTCGGTCCGCCGCGGTGGCGTGGTCTCCCAGCCGCCACAGGCCGGGCATCGCCAGTAAAACTGACGCGCCTTGAAACCGCAGGCGTCGCAGCGGTAGCGCGCGACACGCCGGGTGTGGCTATGCACCAGCTGGCGAACCAGTTCAATATCGGGCCGCAACTCGGTCGGCGCGGCCACCAAGGCGGCTTCAAGCATCTTGTCGAGGCCAAGCACGCTCGGATTGCGGCGCAACTCGTCGCGAACCAGGTCATAGGCGCTGAGCGAACCGGCCAGCTTCAAGGTGCGATCAAACAGCACATCGAGCAAATCGAGCGAAGAATGCCGCTCAAGGTAAGCGCGCAGCAACTGCAAACCGTCTTCAAGCCGGCCCTGCGAGTCATACGCCTTCATCAGGCGCTCGGCAGCCAGCGAGAGGTAGTGCGGGTCTTGCCCTTCGATCCGCTTCCAGGCCGCGACCGCTTCATCGAGATCGCCACGCCGTGCCGCCAGATCGCCCTTGATGAGACTGCCGCGCACCGAACGCGGATTGATCTGCAAAGCCGACTCAATGGCGGTCTGCGCATCATCCAGTCGCGAATCGGCCAGCGCATCGGAGGCCATCTCGCAATGGAAGTTGGCCATTTCCTTGCGCCACCAGACACTCTCATGGTCCGGCAGGGCTTTGGCGATATCGATGGCTTTCGGCCAATCCTTCTCTTGCTGATAGATTTCGAGCAAGTCGCGCAGCGCGATGTCGTTCAAGGCCGTGCCGCGCAAGCGCAGAAACACGGATTCGGCGCGATCAAGCAAACCCGCTTTCAGGTAATCCTGGCCGAGTTCGGCCAAGGCCTGAAGGCGCTGCGATTCGTTCAGGTCTTCGCGGTCGACCAGGTGTTGGTGCATGCGGATCGCGCGTTCGGTTTCGCCACGACGGCGAAACAGACTGCCGAGCGCGAAATGCAGCTCGACCGTATCGGGGTCGATGCGCACCGCCTCGATGAAGGCATCAATCGCCTTATCGGGCTGCTCGTTGAGCAAAAAATTCAAACCATTGAGATAGGAGCGCGGCAGACTGCGCGACTCCTTCATGACATGCCGGATATCGACCCGCGCCGCCATCCAGCCCAAAGCAAAGAACAGCGGCAGCGCCAGTAACCACCAGAATTCAATTTCCATGGGGGTCAGAACGCTTCAGGCGCGTCCCCGTCGGCTCGCGGCACAACGCCAGTGCTCGCCGACGCCTTGATCTCGGCTTCTGCCTTGCGCAAGGACTTGCGCAGACGGCCGATCTCGCGCCGCTGACGCACCAGCGAGGACAGTGTCGCGGTCACGCCCACAAGGGCCCCGGCGGCAAAAGCGCCAAGGATGACCAAGACCAATGGCAACTGCCATTGCTTGCCCATGTAGAAGTTCAGCGTCGTGAGTTGGTCATTCTTGACGGCAAAGCCGAACAGAACGAGAAAGACCGCTAGACGGATGATCCAGACAATAATTCGCATAGGGGGTGATTATGGCCGACTCGTGGACAAAAAAGAAGGCGGTCGAAACCGCCTTCTCTAATGACACGATCTGAACCGATTATTCGGCCAGATCGACGCGTTCCCGCAATTCCTTGCCCGCCTTGAAATGCGGCACATGTTTTTCAGCAACCTCAACCCGTTCACCGGATTTCGGATTGCGTCCCATGCGGGGCGGGCGGTAATTCAGCGCAAAGCTGCCGAAGCCGCGAATCTCGATGCGATCACCACGTGACAATGAGTCGGTCATCGCATCGAGAATCATCTTGACAGCATAATCGGCATCCTTGGCAACCAACTGCGGAAAACGTGCCGCCAGTCGCGCAATGAGCTCCGATTTGGTCATGAGTGCACCAATTATTGCTTCTGCTCGTCCATCTTCGCCTTGAGCAACGCACCCAGACTGGTGGTGCCCGTCGCGGCGGAGCTCTCTGCGGCCAGCTTCTGCATGGCGTCGGAGGTCTCAGCCTGATCCTTGGCTTTGATCGACAGGTTGATCGAACGGGACTTGCGATCCACGTTGATGATCATCGTCTCGACTTCTTCACCTTCCTTCATCACGGTGGTCAGGTCGTCGATACGGTGCGGAGCGGCTTCAGACACGCGCAGGTAGCCTTCGATGTCATCACCCAGCGAAATCACTGCACCGCGGGCGTCGACCGTCTTGACGGTGCCGCGCACGAGGCTGTTCTTGTCGTGGGTCGCGATGAAGTTGGTGAAGGGGTCCCCATCCATCTGCTTGATGCCAAGCGAGATACGCTCACGCTCGACGTCGATGGCCAGCACCACGGCTTCAACTTCGTCACCTTTCTTGAAGCGACGCACGGCTTCTTCGCCCTGCTCGGACCATGACAGGTCGGACAGGTGAACCAGGCCGTCGATGCCGCCATCCAGGCCGATGAACACACCGAAATCGGTGATCGACTTGATCTGACCGGCAACCTTGTCGCCCTTCTTGAAGTTCATGGCGAACTCGTCCCACGGGTTGGCCATGCACTGCTTCATACCCAGGGAGATACGGCGACGCTCTTCGTCGATGTCGAGGATCATCACTTCCACCTCATCGCCCAGCTGGACGACTTTGTTCGGGTGGATGTTCTTGTTGGTCCAGTCCATCTCGGAGACGTGCACCAGACCTTCGATGCCCTGCTCCACTTCCACGAACGAGCCGTAGTCGGTGATGTTGGTGACTTTGCCGAACAGACGGGTGCCGGTGGGGTAACGACGTGCAATGCCGACCCACGGATCTTCGCCCAGCTGCTTCAGACCCAGCGACACGCGGCAACGCTCGCGGTCGAACTTGAGCACTTTGGCTTCGAGTTCGTCGCCGACAGCAACCACTTCCGACGGGTGACGCACACGACGCCAGGCCAGATCGGTGATGTGCAGCAGACCGTCGATACCACCCAGATCCACGAACGCGCCGTAGTCGGTGATGTTCTTGACGATGCCCTTGACGACCATACCTTCGGCCAGGTTCTCGAGCAGCTTATCGCGCTCTTCACCCATGGTCTCTTCGAGCACGGCACGGCGCGACACAACGACGTTGTTGCGCTTGCGGTCGAGCTTGATGACCTTGAATTCGAATTCTTTACCCTCGTACGGGGCGGTGTCCTTGACAGGACGCATGTCGACCAGCGAACCCGGCAGGAAGGCGCGGATACCGTGGGTCATGACCGTCAGACCACCCTTGACGCGACCACTGACAACACCGTTAACCAGCGTGCCTTCGTTGAGCGCGAGCTCCAGGTCGTTCCAGGCGGCGATGCGCTTGGCTTTGTCACGGGACAGCCGGGTTTCGCCGTAGCCGTCTTCGAGTGCGTCGATGGCAACCTGGACGTAGTCGCCTTCTTTAACTTCAAGTTCGCCGTGATCGTTGCGGAACTCTTCGATCGCGACATAGCTTTCGGACTTCAAGCCAGCATTCACGACAACGAAGTTCTGATCGATACGGACCACCTCGGCGGTGATCACTTCGCCCGTGCGCATTTCCTGCAGCGCTAGGCTTTCCTCGAACAGTTCGGCAAAGCTTTCCATGGACATTTCAGGAGTGGGAATGGACATAAAAAAAGACCTGGTGCTGCCACAAGGACAGCGGGTTAGTTAATAAAAACACCGGCCAAATGGCCGGAATACGCTTGGACCGGCTCACCGCGTCAGGCGATGCGCTCAGCCACAAACCGGACTGCTTCATCAACCGTCATGTCTGACGTTTCAACGAGCACTGCGTCCGGCAATTTTTTCAAAGGCGCCACGCTGCGGGCCGCGTCTCGCGCGTCACGCTCGGAAAGCTCCTGTGAAAGACTATCAATGTTAGCAGGCAAACCCTTTTCCATCAACTGCTTATAGCGTCGTTGCGCCCGCGCCTCGACCGAGGCCGTGAGAAAGAATTTACTTGCTGCGTCCGGGAAAATCACCGAGCCCATGTCGCGCCCTTCCGCCACCAGACCCGGCGCCTGACGATACGCGCGCTGGCGCTCCAGCAAGGCATCTCGCACCGCAGGTATCGCGGCCACTTTAGAGGCCATGGCCGCACACGCTTCGCTGCGAATGGCGTCGGTTACATCGGCGCCGGAAAGCAAAATCCTGCCGCCGACGAACTCCGCCGGCAAGGCTTCCGCCAATGCAGCAAGCGCCCCGTCGTCGGTGATGCCACCCCGAATCGCTGCCAGCGCCACCAAACGGTAGAGCGAACCGCTATCGAGATAGTGGTAACCCAGCGATTCAGCAACCCGCGCGGCGACCGTGCCCTTGCCCGACGCCGAGGGGCCGTCGATGGCGACAACCGGCACCGGAGTGGCAATGCCGCGATAGACATCAAAATAGCCGGGGAAGGTTTTGTTTACGCAGGCGGGGTCATTGATGGTCACGCCCACGCCGCCGAGACTGACCAGCGAGAAGCACATCGCCATGCGGTGGTCATCATAGGTGTCGATGGCTGCATGGCGCAGCGTCTTCGGCGGATTGACGCGCAGCGCATCGTCAAACTCCTCGACCTCGACACCAATCTTGCGTAGTTCGATCGCCATCGCGGCGATACGGTCGGTTTCCTTGACCCGCCAGCTGGCGATATTGCGCAAATGGCAGGGGCCGTCGCAGAACACGGCCATCACCGCCAGCGTCATCGCCGCATCGGGAATGTGGTTGAGGTCCATGTCAAAGGCTTTGAGCTGGCCGCCGGCGGGCGCGCTCGCCTCGATCCAGTGATCCCCCATGCTGATCCGGACGCCGAGTTGTTCGAGCGCCTGTGCAAATCGAACATCGCCCTGAATGCTGTTGCGCCCCACCCCTTCGACACGCACCGGGCCGCCGCCGATTGCGCCAGCGGCGAGGAAATACGAGGCCGACGAGGCATCACCTTCGACATGGATGTCGCCGGGGCTGCGATAGCGCACGCCGCCCGGCACGGTGAATCGCTGCCAGCCCTCACGTGCGACTTGCACGCCAAAGCGTGCCATCAGGTTCAGGGTGATCTCGATATACGGCTTGGAGATCAGTTCGCCGCTGACTTCGATGTTGATTTCAACGCCGGTCAGCGGCGCGGCCATCAGCAAGGCCGTCAAAAACTGGCTTGATACATCGCCACGCACCGACACCGATCCGCCGGCGCGAATCGCGCCCTTGCCAATCGTCAGCGGCGGATAACCCGGATTGCCGGTGTAGGTCACCGCGGCCCCCAGTTGCGACAAGGCATCAACCAGATCGCCAATTGGCCGCTCGTGCATGCGTGCCACGCCGGATAGCCGGTAGTCGCCCCCCGACAAGGCCAAGGCTGCGGTCAGCGGACGAAAAGCCGTGCCGGCATTACCGAGAAACAGATCCGCGTCGGCCACCGGAAAACGCCCTGCGACGCCATCGACCACAAAGCAGTCTGTCGCCGCATCATGCTGCCAAGGCACGCCGAGCGTGCGCAGCGCGTCGAGCATGCGCTCGGTGTCGTCGGAGCGCAGCAGGTCGTGCACCCGCGTCTGCCCATCGGCCAGTGCAGCGAGCAGCAACACCCGGTTGGAAATGCTTTTCGAGCCGGGCAAACGAACCGTACCCGCGGCCCGAATCATCGGGGGAAGATCAAGGGTTTCCACGTTTCGACATCCGTATCTATCAAGAAGGAAAGGTTTTCTCTGCCCAACGGTTGCGCGCTTCGCGAGCCTCGCCAAACAAGGCCTCAAGCCGGTTGCCGTCACCGGACATCAGCAGCGCGCGCAAATAGGCGAGCTCGCCCAGATACTGGTCCAGCTCGGCCGTCAGCGCGTGGCGATTGGCCATGCAGATGTCCCGCCACATTTCGGGATGGCTGCCGGCAATACGCGTGAAGTCGCGAAATCCGCTGGCGGCAAAGCTGAACAGTTGCTCGGCGTTGGCGCGACCGGCGAGGTCGTGCACCAGGCCGAAGGCGAGCAAATGGGGCAAATGACTGACTGCAGCAAACACGCGGTCATGGTCTTGCGGACTCATTTCGCGGACCAACGCACCACAGGCCTCCCAAATGGCGCGTACCCGCGCGACCGCCGCCGGATCGTTCTCAGGCAAGGGCGTGACGACCACATTGCGGCCACGATAGAGCGTCGAAAACGCCGCGTCGGCACCGCTCTTCTCGGCCCCGGCAATAGGGTGCGCGGGCACCACATGCGACAGATGCCTGTCGAGATGCGCGTAGACGGCCTCAATCACATCGCGTTTGGTGCTGCCGGCATCGGTGATGATGGTGCCGGGCGCCAGATGCGGCGCCATGGCCGCCATCACGGCGTTCGCCTGACCGACTGGCATGGCAAGGAGCACGAAATCGGCGCCGTTCAGGGCGCTCGCCCAATCCAGCGCCACTTCATCGATGACACCCAGCGTCTTGGCGCGCTCCAGCGAGGCTTGAGTGCGGCCGACGCCAACCACATGCTCGACCATCCCGGCCGACTTCAAGGCCAGCGCAAAGGAGCCGCCGATCAGGCCCGCGCCACAGACCACCAAGCGTCGAATCGGTGCAACCGGCTGTACATCCATCAGTGCAATGCCTGCTGCAGTGCCGAGATGAAGCGGGCGTTTTCTTCAGGCAGGCCAATCGACACCCGCAACCATTGCGGCATGCCGTAGCCCGCAATCGGGCGAACGATGACGCCCTGCGTCAAAAGCTTGCGATTGACCGCATCGCCATCACCGACTTTTACGGTCACGAAGTTACCCCACGACGGAATCCATTCCAGCGCCATGGCCTGAAACGCCGCGGTCAATTGCCTCATGCCGCGACGGTTGAGATCAGCACTCTTGGCCAGAAACTCTTCGTCGCCCAGCGCAGCGGTAGCCGCCGCCAATGCAAGGCTGTTGACATTGAATGGCTGGCGAACCCGATTGAGCAGATCGATCACGCCGAGGTTCGCCAAGCCATAGCCCACACGCAAACCCGCCAATCCGTATGCCTTGGAAAACGTGCGCGACACCAGCAAGTTCGGAAAACGCGCCAGCCAAGCGATCGCATCGTAGCGGTCCTCGTCCGACAGGTATTCAGTGTAGGCCTCGTCAAGCACCACCAGCACACGCTCGGGAATCTTCTCGAGGAAGGCCGCGATCTGCGGTCCCGGCAAGAAGGTGCCGGTCGGGTTGTTGGGGTTGGCGATGAAGATCACGCCGGTTTTATCGGTCACGGCCGCCGCCATGGCGTCCAGATCATGGCCAAAATTCTTCGCCGGCACGGCGACCGGCTTGCCGCCAACGGCCATTGTCGCCAGGGGGTAGACCGCAAACGCATGCTCGGAGAACACGGCCTCAGAACCGGGCGTAAGAAACGTACGCGCGACGAGCTCAAGCACATCATTCGAACCATTGCCGAGCACGATGCCGTTCATCGGTACGCCGGTACGCTCGGACAGCGCCGCCTTCAACGCAAAGCCATTACCGTCGGGATAGCGCGCCAGCTCGGCCACCGCCCGGGCAATGGCCTCTTTGGCCATCGGACTGATACCCAGCGGGTTCTCATTGGAGGCGAGCTTGACGATGCTGGCCTCGACCAGCCCCATTTCGCGTGCCAGCTCGGCGATCGGCTTGCCCGGCTGATAGGGGGAAATGGCCCGAATATAGTCCGGCGCCTGATCGGCGATTGACATGGCTAGGTCTCCTGGTTCGTACTTTTTTGTCTGCGCTTGTCCTGCAACGCAACTGCGCTCAGAGCGCGGCCACCGGGTAAGACCCCAGCACTTTCACGAAGCTCGCATTGCGCTCCAGGTCCGCCAAGGCCGCAATAACCTTCGCTTCGCTCTGATGGCCTTCGAAATCGATGTAATAGACATATTCCCAGAGCCCGGAACGCGCCGGACGGGATTGCAGCTTGCTCATGCTCACACCGTGCTCGGCCAGGGGCTGAAGCAGGCGGTGCATGGCGCCGGCGCGGTTGGGCGTCGAGCACACCAGCGAGGTTTTATCCTTGCCTGACGGGCCGGCATCATGCTGGCAGATCACCAGAAAGCGCGTGGTGTTATTGGGGTCGTCTTCAATATTGCCAGCCAGAATGTTCAGACCATACAGTTCGGCCGCAGCTTCGCCGGCAATGGCCACCGACTCGGGATCTTCCGCCGCCAGCCGCGCCGCTTCGGCATTGCTGGCCACGGGCACGCGCGGCAACGAGGGCAAATTACGATTCAGCCACTCCTGACACTGCGCCAGGCTCTGCGCGTGGGAATAGACCCGCCGCGCTGCGCCCAGGCCGTCGGCCTTGGACATGAGGTGCTGATGAATACGTAGCTTGACCTCGCCGCAGATCTTGAGCGGGTTGAGCAGCAGCAGATCGAGCGTGCGCCCGATGGCGCCTTCAGTGGAGTTTTCGACTGGCACCACGCCGTAGTCGACACTGCCGGCTTCGACCGAGCGGAACACATCGTCGATGGCCAGCATGGGCATGAAGGTCGGCGCGCTGCCAAAGTGCTTACGCGAGGCGCTTTCCGAGAAGGTACCTGCGGGGCCGAGATAGGCCACCTTGAGCGGCTGCTCGAGCGCCAGACAGGCTGACATCAGCTCACGGAAAATCCGCTGAACCGCGGTCGACGGCAAGGGGCCGGGGTTTGCGTCTGCAAGGCGTCGCAACACCTGGGCTTCGCGCTCGGGGCGATAGATATTGCCCTGCTTGATCTCACCTACGCGCTGGGCGAGCCGCCCCCGGCGAGAGACGCTGGCCAGCAGCTGGTCGTCGATCGCGTCGATTTCGTTACGCAGTTTGAGCAGTTCCTGCTCTTCGCTCATCCCTTCTGCCATTACCCGTTCCGCCTTTCAAAGTCCCGCATGAACTCGATCAACGCTTCGACGCCTTCGAGCGGCATCGCGTTATAAATGGAAGCACGCATGCCTCCGACTGATTTGTGTCCCTTCAGCTGCACCAGACCCGCCGCCGAGCTTTGCTCAAGAAACGCGGCATTGCGCGATTCATCGGCCAGGAAAAACGGCACATTCATGCGCGAGCGATACCGCGGGTCGATACGGTTCTCGTAGAACGCGCTCTGATCCACGAAGCGATAGAGGCGCTCGGCCTTGTCTTTATTGATCGCCTCAATGGCGGCGACCCCCCCCTGGGCGCGCAGCCACTGAAAAACCAGCCCGGCAATGTAGATCGCGTAGGTCGGCGGCGTGTTGTACATGGAGTTGTTGTCGGCCACCAGTTTGTAGTCGAAGGCCGACGGGCAATCCTTGTGAGCGCGCCCGAGCAGATCCTCGCGCACGATGACGATGGTCAGGCCGGCCGGACCGATGTTTTTCTGTGCGCCGCCAAACAACACGCCATAGCGCGACACGTCGACCTTGCGCGACAGGATGTGCGATGACACATCGGCCACCACCGGCACCTCGCCACGACCGATCTCGCGCAGATCCGGATCAAAGCCGAATTCGACGCCATCGATGGTCTCGTTGGTGCACACAAACAGATAGGCCGGATCGTCCGACAGGCGCCAGTCGTGCATCGACGGCACGGTGTTGAAGCCGCAGGCTTCGGTCGAAGCAGCGATGTTTACTTCACAGTAACGACGCGCCTCTTTTTGCGACTTGGCAGACCAGGACCCGGTCACCACATAGTCGGCGCCGCGCTTGTCGCCAAGCAGGTTCATCGGCACCAGCGCGTTTTCGGCAATCGCCCCGCCCTGCATGAACAGGATGCGGTAGTTCGATGGCACGGCCAGCAGCTCGCGCAGGTCGGCTTCGGCCTGATCGTAGATCGACTGGAAGGCCGGGCTGCGATGGCTCATTTCCATCACGCTCACACCCGTACCGTGCCAGTCGAGCATCTCTTCGGCGGCACGACGCAGCACGGACTCGGGCAGCGCCGCAGGGCCGGCGCTGAAATTGAACACGCGCGACATCACTCGGCTCCGTCAGCACCATCATCCGACGGAGTCTCTGGCGCTCCGTCCGTCTCAGCCGGCGCGTCGGTCGCGGCCGGCGCTTCGGCAGCGGCAGCGCCCTCGGCCACATCCAGCGCCTCGTCAAAAAACGCTTCATCGTCTTCGGTTTCAGCCACCGGCTCGATCCCGGCCAGATACGTGCCATCATCCAGCGAAATCAGCGTCACCCCTTGGGTTGAACGACCCATTTCGCGAATGTGCTCAACCTTGGTGCGAATCAGCACGCCGCCGGTGGAGATCAGCATGATCTCGTTTTCGGGCTTGACCAGCACCGCACCGATGAGCTTGCCATTTCGTTCGGACGACTGGATGGCGATCATGCCCTTGGTGCCACGACCGTGGCGGGTGTACTCGCCAATCGGCGTGCGCTTGCCGTAGCCATTGACCGTTGCCGTCAGCACCGACCAGCTTTCGTCGTCGGCCACCAGCATGCTGATCACCTGCTGACCGGGCTCAAGCATCATGCCGCGCACGCCACGCGCCGTGCGGCCCATCGGGCGCACATCGGTTTCGGCAAAACGCACCGCTTTGCCCGCGTCGGAGAACAGCATCACATCGCACTGACCGTCGGTAATCGCCACGCCGATGAGGTAATCATCCTCGTCCAGCCCAACGGCGATGATGCCGGCCTTGCGCGGGTTGGAGAAATCGGACAACGGGGTTTTCTTGACTGTGCCGCGCGAGGTGGCCATGAAGACGAAATGGTCCTCATCAAAGGCCTTGACCGGCAGCACGGCCGTGATCTTCTCGCCCTCGAACAAGGGGAACAGGTTCACGATCGGCTTGCCGCGCGAATTGCGCGTACCCTCGGGCACCTCGTAAACCTTGAGCCAATAAGCGCGGCCACGGTTCGAGAAGCACATGATGGTGTCGTGCGTGTTGGCCACGAACAAACGGTCGATGAAATCATCTTCCTTCATTGCTGTGGCTTGCTTGCCCCGCCCACCGCGGCGTTGGGCACGATAGTCGGCCAGGCGCTGACGCTTGAAGTAGCCGGTGTGCGACAAGGTCACCACCATGTCTTCCGGCGTGATCAGGTCTTCAATATTGATGTCGGAGGTGTCCATGACCACCTCCGAGCGGCGCTCGTCGCCATACTGCTCGCGAACCGCCGCCAATTCTTCGGCAATGATGCTGGTCACGCGCTCAGGACGGGCCAGAATGTCGAGCAGGTCGGAGATGGTTTCCATCACCTCGCGGTACTCGGACAGAATCTTGTCCTGCTCCAGACCGGTCAGGCGCTGCAGGCGCAGCTCTAGGATGGCTTGCGCCTGGGCATCGGACATCCGATAGCCGTTGTCCTGCAGGCCAAACTCGGGCGGCAGGCCGGCCGGGCGGAAGCTGTCACGATCAGCCACGGCGCGCGCCAGCATCTCCTCGACCAGCGGCGAACGCCACATGCGGTCCATGAGGGCCAGCTTGGCTTCGGCCGGCGTCGGTGCCGCCTTGATCAGCGCGATCACCTCATCCACGTTCGACAGCGCAACGGCCAGGCCTTCGAGCACATGGCCGCGTTCGCGCGCCTTGCGCAGCTCGTAAATGGTGCGACGCGTAACAACTTCGCGGCGGTGCTGCAAGAAGCAATCGAGCAACTCGTGCAGATTGAGCACCTTGGGGCGACCATCGACCAGCGCCACCATGTTCATGCCAAAGGTGTCCTGCAGCTGCGTCTGCTTGAACAGATTATTCAGCACGACCTCGGGCACTTCGCCGCGCTTGAGCTCGATCACCACGCGCATGCCGGATTTGTCCGACTCGTCGCGGATTTCGGAAATACCTTCGATCTTCTTCTCGTTGACCAGCTCGGCGATACGCTCGAGCACCGAGCGCTTGTTCACCTGGTAAGGAATCTCATCAACGATGATCGCCTGGCGATTGCCGCGCTCAAGGTCTTCGAAGTGCGTGCGCGCACGCATCACCACCCGGCCACGGCCGGTGCGATAACCGTCATGCACACCTGACAGACCGTAGATCAGGGCCGCCGTCGGGAAGTCCGGCGCCTTGACGATCTTGATCAGCGCTTCAATATCGGTATCCGGCTCATTCAGCAGCAACAGGCACGCGTCGATCACTTCGCGCAGGTTGTGCGGCGGAATATTGGTGGCCATACCCACCGCAATACCCGATGAACCATTGATCAGCAGGTTCGGAATCCGCGCCGGCAACACGGCCGGCTCACGTTCCTTGCCGTCATAGTTGGGGACGAAATTGACCGTTTCCTTGTCGATGTCCGACAGCAACTCACTGGCCACGCGCGCCTGGCGGCACTCGGTATAACGCATTGCCGCCGCGTTATCGCCGTCGATAGAGCCGAAGTTACCCTGACCATCGACCAGCATGTAGCGCAGTGAAAAATTCTGCGCCATGCGGACCAAGGTGTCATAAATGGCCGAGTCGCCGTGCGGGTGATACTTACCCATCACCTCACCGACAACCCGCGCGCACTTCACATACGGCCGGTTCCACGCATTGTTGGCCTCGTGCATGGCAAACAGCACACGTCGGTGAACTGGCTTTAGACCATCCCTCGCGTCCGGTAGCGCGCGCCCCACGATCACGCTCATCGCGTAGTCGAGGTAGGCATGACGCATCTCTTCCTCAAGGCTGATCGGAAGGGTCTCTTTTGCGAATTGATCCATGGCTGTCGGCAGGCCCGAAAAGGCGGCGTTCAAAAGAGGGAAATATTACCACGTCGAGCCCTGCCTTCTCCCCCTCTGGCACCGATGTCGCTGCATGCCAAAACACCAACCGGCGTCGCCGCAAGGCCACGACGCGCCGCCGCCGACTTGATCTTTCTCGTGCCCCGGGCTTGAATGCCACCTCCATCCTTCACTTCCGAGGCGAACAGACGCCATGAGCGAACAGGTCGACCTGCTGATCAGCGCCCGCTGGGTGATCCCGGCAGACGCTGCCGACGCGACACTTGAGCACCACAGCGTCGCCGTGCGCAATGGACGAATCGTGGCCGTCTTGCCAAGCAACCTGGCACGGGAGCGATACCACGCCACCACCGAAACCCGCCTGCCCGACCATGCACTCATTCCCGGCCTGATTAACCTGCACACCCACGCCGCCATGACGCTGATGCGCGGCATTGCCGACGACCTGCCGCTGATGACATGGCTGCAAACGGCGATCTGGCCCACCGAGGCCAAACACGTCAGCCCCGCTTTCGTGCGCGACGGCACCCTGCTCGCGGCCGCAGAGATGCTTCGCGGCGGCATCACCACCTGCAACGAGATGTACTTCTACCCCGACGCCGCGGCCGCCTCGTTCGACGCCCTGGGCATGCGCTGCGTCATCGGCATCACCACCATCGACTTTCCCACCTCATATGCAGCCAGCGCTGATGAATACCTCAGCAAAGGACTCGCCGCGCGCGACGCCTGGCGCGGCAACCCGCTCGTACGCTTCGCGCTGGCGCCGCACGCGCCCTATACCGTCTCTGACGCCACTTTTTCGCGCATTGTCAGTCTGTCCAACGAGCTCGACCTGCCGATCCATATCCATATCCATGAAACCGAGCAGGAAATCGAAGACAGCCTGAAGCAGCACGGCAAGCGCCCCTTGGAACGCCTGGCCCAACTCGGCGTCGTCGAAAGCCAGCTTATCGGCGTCCACGCCGTCCATCTCACACCCGCCGAAATCCAGACCCTCGCGCGGCACGGCTGCTCGCTGGCGCACTGCCCCACCTCCAATATGAAGCTCGCCTCCGGCATCGCGCCCATTACTGAGGCGCTCGCCCAAGGCATTCCCATTGGCCTCGGCACCGATGGCGCCGCCAGCAACAACCGCCTGGATATCTTCCAGGAAATGCGCATGGCCGCCCTGCTGGCAAAAGTCAGCACCAAGGACGCCGCCGCCATCCCGGCAAAAACAGCACTGCGCATGGCCACCCAGCATGGCGCCAAAGCGCTGGGGCTGGAAAACGAGATCGGCAGCATCGAAATTGGCAAATGGGCCGATCTTTGCGCTGTTGACCTGTCACCTTTTGAAACACAACCATGTTTCGATCCCGTCTCGCACCTTGTATATTGCGCGGGCCGTGAGTACGTGTCGGACGTCTGGGTTGCTGGACAGACGCGCGTTTCAAATAAACAAGTGTTGCAAAAAGCAGACAATGAATTGCTTGGCGTTACACGCGTATGGCAGAATAAGGTCGGTAGTCGATTCGACTAGTACCGCGACAAAGACCGCGGAACTTTCACCGTTCAACCTTGCCCTGTGACGAGGAACATATGATCAAACAACTGAAAAAGCATTTCTTCATGGCGGCTGCTGTCGCTGCTCTTGGTGTCTCCGCTACCGCAGCGATTGCTGACGGCCATGGCGACATCAAAGTAACCGGCACGGGCGACATTCCTTACGTCATCGACGGGCGCAACGTCGTCGCCAAGAGCGGCGCAGGTCTGTGCTGGCGCACCGGCTACTGGAGCCCGGCCGCGGCTTCCAGTGTGCTGGCTGGCGAGTTTCCGGTTGGCTGCGGGTGTGATGGCGACATCGTCCCGAAAGACAAGTGCGTAGCCCCGATGGCTGCCGCTGCCAAGCCGATGCCCGCACCGGCACCGGCACCGAAGCCCACGGCCAACAAGGTCAAGCTGGCTGCTGACGCACTGTTCGACTTCGACAAGGCTGTCCTGAAGCCGGAAGGCAAGGGCAAGCTGGACAAGCTGGCTGCTGAAGCTGGTTCGCTGAAGCTGGAAGTGATCCTGGCTGTTGGTCACACCGACCGTCTGGGTTCCGCTTCTTACAACCAGAAGCTGTCCGAGAAGCGTGCTGCCGCTGTCAAGCAGTACCTGGTCAGCAAAGGCGTTGAAGCCAACCGTGTTTACACCGAAGGCAAGGGCGAAGCCCAGCCCGTGACCACCAACTGCAACCAGAAGAGCCGCAAGGCCCTGATCGACTGCCTGCAGCCGGATCGTCGCGTTGAAATCGAAGTCATCGGCTCCAAGTAATCGAGCTCGCTTCGACTGAAAAAGCCCCGCAAATGCGGGGCTTTTTCTTTTCATGCTATCGTTTCGACACCCTGAATCCAGCAAGCCTTTCACCATGAATGCAGACCCCTCCGAACTTCAGAAATTCGGCGATATGGCCCACCATTGGTGGGACCCCGAATCAGAGTTCCGCCCGCTCCACGAGATCAATCCGCTGCGCCTGGACTGGATCGACAGCCTCTTCCCCCTGCAAGGCAAGAAGGTACTGGATGTCGGCTGCGGCGGCGGCCTGCTCTCCGAAGGCATGGCCGCACGCGGCGCCGAAGTCACCGGAATCGATCTCGGCGAAAAAGCGCTCAGTGTTGCGAAATTGCACCTTCACGAATCAGGACTCAAAGTCGATTACCGGCTCATCAGCGCCGAAGCCCTCGCGCTCGAAATGCCCGGACAATTCGACGCGGTCACCTGCCTGGAGATGCTGGAACATGTCCCCGACCCGGCAAGCGTCATCCAGGCCTGCGCCACACTGGTCAAACCGGGCGGCCACGTCTTTTTTTCCACGCTCAATCGCAACGCCAAAGCCTATCTGCTATCGGTCATCGGCGCCGAATACCTGCTCCGCATGCTCCCTCGGGGCACCCACGACTACGCAAAGTTCATCAAGCCTTCCGAACTGGCGCGTCACTGCCGATCGAGCGGTCTTGATCTCGCCGAACTTACCGGGCTGACCTACAACCCGCTGACACGCGTCTACTCCCTCAGCAAAGACACCGACGTCAATTATCTGATGCACACCCGTCGCCATGTTTGACGCGGTATTGTTCGACCTGGACGGCACCTTTGCGGACACCGCCCCCGATCTCGGCGGTGCACTCAATGCCCTCCTGCACGAAGACGGCAAACCGCCCCTGCCGCTCGAAGCACTGCGCCCCCACACCTCGTCAGGCACCCGAGGCATGCTCCGCGTCGGCTACGGAATAACGCCCGATGCCACCCCCTACCCCGAGCTCGCAAAACGCTTCCTGACGCACTACGGCAACGCACTATGCGTCGAATCGCGGCTTTTCCCCGGCATCGAAACGCTCGTCTGCGCACTTGAAGCCGCGGGCAAACCATGGGGCATTGTCACCAACAAACCACGACGCTTCACCGAGCCGCTGGTCCAGGCCCTGCCCCTTGGGTCACGCGCTGCCTGCATCGTCAGTGGTGACACCACGCCAAACCCCAAACCAGCACCCGACAGCCTGATCTTTGCCTGCCGCCAACTCGCCATCGACCCCGCACGAACCCTGTACGTAGGCGACGATCTGCGAGACATCGAAGCTGGCAGATCGGCCGGCATGATGACGGCCGCAGCCGCCTGGGGCTATCTTGGCATCGACCATCCAATCGAAAGCTGGGGGGCGGACTGGATCGTCGCCACCCCGGAAGCGCTACTTCACATCGGGCTTTCGGAGTCATGCTAAAATAAGATCGCTTGAAGTTGGGGCTTTCACCCCCAAGTACCACTTCAAGGGGCCGACTTGGCTTCGACGTGGGTCGCAAAGCAATTGAGTGCATACCGAGGTCCAGTTACCTCGTAAATCAGCTGGAAACAAACTAAACGCCAACGACAAGCGTTTCGCACTCGCCGCTTAATCCCGGTGGGCGCTGCCCCGACAGGTTCCTGGGTCGGATGATGGGGTGAAAGCTCTTTCTTGCAGTGTCATTTACAGGAACTCGTGGTTGCGTCGGGTTACTTGGCGCAACTCCTAAAACCAAGGTAACTCGTTGTGGGACGGCCCGCCTGTCGGCCAACCCCCATGATTAAATCCAAATAGACAGGACAAGTATGTAGAGCTCATTGTGGAGGGCTTGCGGACGGGGGTTCGATTCCCCCCGGCTCCACCACTTCAACGCCAAGACCTTACAGGTCTTGGCGTTTCCTTTTATGGAAGGGCTGCGTTCCACGCTGGTGTGCCACTTAAGTGTGTCGCTGGCAGGAAGTCACAATGCCCATTAAAGTACCGGCCTGCATCTATCGCAACCGCCACGGCACCTTCTACGCCCGGATTCTGATCCCCTCGCCCCTCCGAGCCACGGCAGGAAGGACTGAAGTGCGATTCAGTCTGCAGACAGAGCAACGTAAGGCAGCCCTAACCGCGGCCCTCCAACTGGCCATAGCGAAACAAGCACTTTTCCGAGACTTGCAGCATATGGCTGACGAAGACCAAAAAGCACCGGCTCACTTCTGGCTAGCGTGGATTTCTGAGACCCGGAAGAACGCTCAGCTAACTGAGCGTATCAACGAACTGGAAGGGGAAGTTGCCGCTCTCCAGCTCCAGCTGAACACGTCGGTTCCTCGCCTCATCGCCCAAAATGTTGTGGAGAAGGCTTTTATAAAGGGGCAGCTTCGCGGCAAGACGGAGCTTGAGACAGCTCTCGTATTCCCTTGGCCCGCAGAGAAGACACCGCTGTTTTCCGAACTTTTGGCGGCATATCTTCGATCCCTGAGCCAGCGAGCAATCGGAGGACGTAAGAAGCCACCCGGAAAAAAAACCCTTGAGTCGTACAGGAAGGATATCGAGCAGTTCACTTTCATTATGAATGATATCCGTATCGGCACTATAGATCGGGATATGGCAGGCTGCTTCTTTGGCCTACTTAGACGCCTCCCGGCCAACGCGAGCCGCGTTAAAGCATATCGAGACAAGACGGCTGACGAACTGCTGGCTATGGACCCACCGCCTCAATCTGAGCAGAACGCCAGCAAGAAGGCCGAACGCATCTCCGCAATGTTTCGATGGGCGCTTGAGGAAAAGCGCAAATGGGGCATCGACGCCAACCCATTCTCGGGTTTCGGCCAGGCGGAAACGTTAGCAAGCTCCCGGCGACCGTTCACAACCGATGAGTTGCGTGCGCTCTTGAACCACAAGGACTTTCAATCCAAACGGTTCCGCAAGAGCTACGCTTTCTGGCTGCTACCACTCGCAATCTTTACTGGCGCACGGCTCGGCGAACTCGCACAGTTGGACTTGGCAGACTTCACTACGGTAGACGGCATCCCCTGCATCGACATCAATGACCGAGAAGCCATTGAAACCGTCACAGATGAGCAAGGGCGGAAGAAAAGCGTGAAGAATGCGAACGCGAAGCGTCTTGTCCCGTTACATCCTGAACTGATCCGCATCGGCCTCTTGCGCTATGTCGAAGCGATGCGGAAACAAGGTAGAGCACACCTCTTCCCTGAATTGAGCAGGACGCGTCGCGATGGCCCCGCTCATGCAGCATCAAACTGGTTCCAACGTTTTCGCCACAAGGCCGGCATCGAAGGCAAGCAGGAGGCCGTCTTTCACAGCTTTCGACACCTGTTCATCACGCGGCTACTTGATGAAGGCATCGCACCGCACCTTGTTGCCCCCATCGTGGGACACGAAGCAGAACTGGTAACCGGCAAGGTGTACTGGAACACGCGCGACGCATCCAAACGGCGACCCACCGTCGAAGCGTTCTCGTTGCCTGACGAGATAGTTTCGATGATACCGTCCGTCGAGGACGTGACATGGCCCGAAAAGAAAAGACATTTGGCATAGCTGGTAGTCGAGCTAAATAAGCCTACCCAAAAAATCTACATGGGCCGTATAACTCTGGTGTGCTCAGGGAAGTCGAGCGTGCATCTCAACGTAAGCTGGACTGCCGAGTACCTATAGCACCCCTCCGCAGGTCGCACTGCTAACGCGGCCATATGACGGCACGAGCACAGCTGAAAAATCAACCAATGTGCCCCGTTGAAAAAGTCTTCGACGCGGGCACTGCAATCGTGAGATCCTTAAAGGCTACTCACCGACTAGACGAAAATGCCAATAAAATCACCAACACTTGCAGCCACTTTCCTTGCAGGCATCTTCATAGCCTGCTCCGCTCCTGCTGCGGCAAAAAATCCAACGAAGTTGGTAAGTAAAGAAGAACAAGTCCAGCAAATTGATGCCATACGAGACGGAATCATGACCTGCGCGAAATTGCATATGGCGGACATGATCGGCATTCAAGCGACCTACATGGAAATGCAGGCCGACAAAATGGTGGCCAACATGAACCGCGGCTATGGGACCGATCTGTCATACACAGAAAAATTGACCCTGAAAAAGCAGGCACGTGAAAAACACGTAACCGAAGGACTAAAAGGCGAAAAGTGTGTCGAGCAAGCGACCGCAGCTGTGTCGACGAACACTAGAAGCTTCGTACTCTCTTTCAAGAAGAAGAATCAGCCTACGGCGAAACAACTACTCGCCCAATGGAAAGTCACGATTGGGACGATAGGCCAAGACAATTTCAGCGCATCGCTTGCCGAGTTCGACAAGGTGGCGAATCTACTCAAGATCGATGTGGATATGAACTAGGTGACCGTGATAAAAAATGCAGTTTTATGCGGTTTCTTGGTGTCTGCAGCTCTTGTAGCTCTACCGAGCATCGCCAGAAACATTGGTGGGGCCAATGACTGCCGGCAACTCGCAGACATAGGTGCAAACGCTTATCGTACAAAAAATGACGGGCACAGCATGGTTTCAGTGCTACGCGTAGTAGGAGACATGCTTGCTCACGACCCGCAGAAAAAGGATGCGGCGCAGGGCGTCGTTACGGCCATATACGGCGACGCTGGCATCCAGAGTCCTTCTGACGCATACGACATCGTTTTTTCTGCCTGCATGCGTTAGGGCGACGATTCCGCTGCAAGTTTCCGATCTATTCTCTGGCGAACCCTCTGCAGCTGAATCAGAGACCACTCCCCTCCCCGCGAGGATCGTATGCCCAGCTGATTTAGCTGCGTCACCATTTCCCTTTGCGTCAATCCAACAGCTATAAACCCCTGAATTATCCCCTCTAGTTTTAACGCAAACGCATCTGCAGCCCGCTGGCGCTCTTCGATATTCGGCTTCAAGTTAGCGGCGCCGGCGGCGCCGAGCACGACCCCCCTCGCTTTAGCTGCGGCCAGCGCCGCCTTCGTACGGGCACTGACCTGATCGCGCTCCCATTCGCTCATCACCGCGTGCATCTGAATCATGACCTTATTGGCTTGGGGCATGTCAGCCGCCACGAACTCCACGCCGGTTTCGAGCAGACCAGAAACGAAATGGACGTTTCGGGCGAGGCGGTCCAACTTTGCAATCAAGAGCGTCGCACCTAACCTTCGGCACGCATCGAGTGCAGCGCGTAGTTGTGGGCGTTTCGCGAGCGCATCGGCTCCCTTTCCGGTCTCTACCTCCTGAAACTCGCCAGCCAGCTCCCATGTGCCGCCATTTAGATAGCGACTGACAGCGGCCCGCTGCGCTTCAAGTCCAAGCCCTGACATTCCCTGCTTTTGCGTACTGACCCGATAGTAGGCGATGAATTTGCCGTTTGCCATGACATCCGCTCCTGACTACATCACAAGATGTTCGTTTAATGTGTAGTCAGCATATGCGAAGCAATCAAAAAGATCAATAACGAATCTTTCGATTGCATTCGTTTATGATTCATGATATAGTCATGTTCATGCTAACAAAAATGAGTGCATCCACATGACATCCGACCTATTGAGCAGGCAGGCAGCAGCGAAATGGCTAGCGCAACAGCTCCCCGACAAGAGCCCAGACCAGTGGGCGTTATGGCTTCGAAACAACGCCAACACGGCACGCCCCGCCATTTATCGCATCGCCATTGAACGAGTCGGACGCGGTTCGTTTTACCGTCAGAACGAATTGGAACGCTTTGCCGTGTGGGAGCGGTCTCGGCAGACGGGGCAACTATCCCCCCGCGCGATGGAAGCCCTCTGCGCAGTTGGATTTAATGAGCGCGGCGGAAGCAGCACCGGGCGGCGCTTCGACGTTACCGGCATCAGTCGTCAATACGACGAAGCCACCGGGACGCCGTTCGTTCAACTGATCGTAACTAACCCGCATTTACTGGTATATCGCCTGCCGGTTGAGCAGGCGCGTGAAATAGCCGCCCAACTCGTCACGGAAGCAGGCGGACAAGCGCAACAGGCCAAATACCAGACCGTGACAGAAAATGCCGATGTTGTAGTAAAAAGGAAGGAATGATATGCACGCGCTGACGATTTCTGCGGCTGAAGCCGCCTACCTGCTGCGCAGGGAGCTTGGCCCTCTTCGACAGTGGCGGGATTTTCTTAGCGACGCCCTTCGCGACCGGGCAAACATCCACGGACTAACCTTGCTGCCGTGCGGCAAGTTGCACGACGGGCGTGCGTTCCGTCCGGTCTATGACGCCCGGAGCGTCAAGAGCTTCATTGACGCGGTGCTGGCGACAGTTCCGACAGCTGGAAAGGCACCAATTACGCCAACAAGGCTTGATATTGACCCCTGCCTGCCGTGGCGTCTGAACAGGTTCGACAAACACGGAACCCGCATCAAACATCACCTGATTATGTGCCAGGCACACTACCAAAGCCGGGGCGGCGGTTCCCGCTCATCATCCACAAGGGAGTACCCATGCAACACCTGACCATGCAGCAGACCGCAGATTACCTTGAAGCCGCGATCATCGAACACACGACCGATGCCGGGCACACAATCATTCACACCGGCACCAACGCTGCACGCGTACGGTTCGTACTCATAAATGACTGCCACGGGCGCACAACACTGAGCGAGGCCGCATAACAGGGGCACTGGGAAAGACTGGCCTTTCCCGGTGCTCTTGCTACTCAGTTATGACTGACTGACCGGGCCGTACAAAAACAAAGCCGCCAGCGGGCACAAGGCCACGCGGCGGCAAATAAAATATCCAAAATGAATAATAGCATAACGCGGCAGTTCAAGCCACGGGCGAAGATTGACTTCATCACTATCGGCCTTCCAGTGTCACTCAAGGACCAACGGGCCGCATTTGCCCTCAAGCGTGCGGTCGACGGTCGGATCAATGCACCGAATCGCTGGCGGGGCATTCAAGATGACCGTCTGACAATTCATGATCCGACCGTTTCCGACCTGCAATATCTGGTCGATCATCACCCCGACACGAAGGTGCTTGCCATCGAAGTCGCTGTCGACTTCTTTCCTAAGAACGGCTCCAATGATGCTGCACAGTTGATTGAGCTACACAACTGGCTAAAGAGCCGACTATTCCCCCAGCGACACGACAGCATGCGGGAGGTCGGGCGGCGCAAGTATTTCGACCTGCGCGACGGCAGGATCACGCTGGACACGCTAGCCACCAGCAGCGGCGCACAGACGATTTACTGGCAAAACCCCAGCGGTTACGAGCAGGTGCGGCTGTACGTCAAAACCCATGACAACAAGCAGCCGCTACAACGTCACTGCGTTCGCCTCGAAGCGACGCTTGCGGCTGGCGGCTGCCAGAATGCGCTCGTGTCACGTGTTTCGATGCTCCCCGACTTTGGGGATCGCATGCGAAGCTACCTTTCGCGCTTCCTGTACGTCGCAGCCGGGATTAAGCCGAAGATCAAGCGATCACGCGCAACGTTGCCCGAGAGCATCACCAAAGCCGCACACGCAGCCAACAAGGAGAGCGAGAAGGTCAAGCGTGCATGGAACAGCTACGGTGCTTCATGGGCCGCAAAACACGACTACCAAGTGATCTCAGACGTGGAGGCCAACCGCATGATCGGAGGGGCGCTGAAGACTCTCAGAGACGAGCTTTCTCGATTGGTAGCGCCACAAAAAAGGGCGGAATATCCCGACTACGACACCTTGAAAACCCCGTAATCACTGACGGACTTCGCGCATCACAGCCTGCATCTATAGAGAAGCACCTCTGCCCTCTTCTCACCAGCCCCCTGAACTGTCACGCCCCACATCCGAGCAGGATCATCACCCCCAAGCCCGAAACGCAGGCCGACAGCGCCCCATCAGCACTCTCAGCTTCACAAGAAGCCGAATCCAGCGCGCCCCCGGATTTCTATGAACAACCCACGAGCAGCAACCACGATGCAACCGAATAGCGCCGCTTGAAACATTGGTGATATGTAAGGATTGATGCGGTTCATACCGCTTTCACTGCGGCATCAAAATTTTCAAACCTTATGGCCAATGAGGGTGGGTGTCTTAGAAATGATCTCAGCTCCGCGATGCCCAGCGCTGAAAATTTTTTCCGACGTGCCGAGCCGATGCTTATACCTAGCACCAGACGGGGGAATCGAACCCCCGTCCGCAGGCAGGAATCAAACTAAGCTACCATCACAGTGTGCCACTTCGGTGTGCCATTTTATGAACCGAACGCTGCCAAGTCGTTGATTGGTCGGAGAACACATAAACGGGTGGAGCCTCCCCCCGGCTCCACCAACAAGAGGGTCTGAAAAGATCCTGAAGAAGGCCAGAACGCTCAGTCGGGAGTTCTGGCCTTTTTTATTGAGCGCCACTACCCGTGCGCCAGATCCAGACTCAAAACACCGCGCAAGCAAGCTTACAGACGACTCCCGTGCGCGATCGTTGCCGACAGTTGCGCGCGCGCCAAAGCGTAGATTTGCACCTACGCACCACAAACAGACGCAGAAAAGCACAAGGCCCGATCTTTCGATACGGGCCTTGTGCTTTCTGTTTGGTTGCGGGGGTAGGACTTGAACCTACGACCTTCGGGTTATGAGCCCGACGAGCTGCCAACTGCTCCACCCCGCGTCAGAGAAACGAGACTTTAGACTAAATAATTAGCGTCGTCAAGGCTAATTTGTAGAACTGGTGCCGGTTGCATGCGCCGAACCACCAGCAGTGGCGCGGCATTGAAAGCCACGCGGGGGATTTCTGGGGAGCCGCTGAAAAAAGTTTTTGATTCGCCGGCCGATCTGGCGGGCTGTGACCTGCATAAAAACAGGCCGAATCTTTGCGTGTGGTGTCGCTTTAGTAAAGATTCTTGCGATTCCTTTACATGTGGATCAATGTGCTCGCCGTGCCGGCCTGACAGCCGGCCCACCAAAGTACGTCAAACACGACTCACTGTGTAGTCGTGCTTCTGCAGGCTTGTCACACCATCACGCACCGATTCAAGCTCCAGGCGCACCGACGTGTTGTAGGTCGCCGAGGCGTACAGCCTAAATTCCGATAGCCCGATCTGGCTGGCATTGCTGATCCGCCAGTATCGAGCAGACACCGGCGAGAACGTGAAGACGTTGGTGCCGTTACCGTCTGTCACCCCTGCGACCGTATCGACGGTTGTCCATGCCGATGCATCCGGGCTGTGCTGGATGACGCAGCCGTTCAGGTAGGCCGAAGTCGATCCAGGCACGCCGACGAGTCCGGCCGCGAGACCTACAGCCCCGATCGACTGAGCCGACCCGAGATCCGCCTGTACCCAGCTGGCGCCGGTGCTGGTCCATGTCCCGGTCGTCTGGACGGCGTCGCGCATGTTCGTCGCGTTGGCCGACGATTCGCCGGCCAGTGTCGCCGACTGAGTCCAGGTTATCCCGGTGCGCTCCGTGCCCATCATGACCGAATCGATCGGCTCGGCCGCCCACAGGAATGACGTACCTGTCAGCCCCGTGACCGTACGCCGTAGCGTGTTCGACTGGTCGTAGAGGCGCAACGTGTATGTCGTTCCGACCTCTGGCCCGACGCTGGCCGCATTCTGATCGACGAGCGTCTGCGCGGTCTGCTGCAGCCGATCGCGGTGCGCCCACTCGACGAGCAACTTGCCGGAGATGGACGTCGGGTAGGCGGCGCTGTTGAGTCGCAGTTTCCCGGGCGGGTACGGCCTGTCCTGGCGCGCATCGACGGTGATCGTGTCGGCCGGCGCCGATCCGATAGCCAGCGTCCCATTCCCGGTGGTCGGCAACAGCTTGACGCTGATCGACTCGCCATCGGCGTACTCGACCGGGACGTCTCCGGCGTACTCTCCGCGACCCAGGAACATGATTCTGATCCCGGAAGAGATCGGCGCAGGAACTGTGTCCAGCATCCCGCGCTTCACCGTGAGCGTCGAACTGGTGACGCTGACGACCTCGCACAACTCGAAGGCGTCGGACACGCCATAGCCCATGGCAACGATGTCGCCAGAGCTCACCAGGTCGAGGTCCGCACCGCTCGATATGGTGATACCCGTATCGGCCGGCCCGTAGGTTCCCGACACGATCGCTGTTGGGCAGAAGTTGAGCACGCTCTGCTGGGTGTAGCCGGCGCCCTCATCGACATGGACCTGAGCGCTGATTGAGGCGTTGCCAGGGTGGGCCGCGGCCACGGCGATATAGGATGCCGTCGCGTCCAGACCCGCAGCAGCAGAATCCCCCATATCGCGCGCCAGAAGGTAGTACGGAACGTTGAACACCGACCGGTAGGAGGCCGCAACGGGGTTGCCGACCGGGTTCTGCCATTCGCTCGGCGGGGGCGGCGCGTAGATCGCGCTCGACAACGCAAATACGTCTTCCACGACCGACAGCTTGACGAGGTTGCTGGTCAGCTCTCCGAGCTCGATGTTCGTCACGCGAAACACGATCTGCTCGACGCCGTATTCATCCCACGAGAACCGGAAGACATCGCCGACGTTCAGTTGGGCGGCTGCCCGAGTGGTGTAGAGCGTCGCCGTGGCCAACGGCGTCGAGAGCGCGCGTAGATCGCGTGCAGCAACTTTGCTGGCGATGGTGCCGTTCGTGAATCCAGGGTACTGGACAGTGGTGCCGACGGTGGCCTGCTGGCTGGCAGCCAGCGCAATGTCCTGAACCGTGACGGAGTCGTTCTTTCCTGTGCTCTTGTTCCAGAACACCACAGAAACCTGATTCGTCAGTTCATCGACCGTCGCGCGCTTGAAGTCGGATACCCGCTCAACGTTTGACTCATCGAGAAGAATCAGCGACCCGACCGTGTAGTCGTCGCGCGCCAGCTTGAGAACAAACCTCCCGGTGCTGCGATCTGTGTAGAGCGATCCGTCGATGTGCCGGAGGATCACCGCCAGAAAATCACTGAGCTCCTGCTGCTTGTCCCACAGGATGGACATGCCCATCCCTTCCGCGTGCAGCGTATCGGCCGCAGCCATGAACGCGGCATCGTCCATGTCGGCTTCCGGATACCCCATTCCCCAGTCCGGATCCGTCAGCGTTTCCCGGATGATGTGCGCCGGGTTCATGTCGCCGCTGATCTCGGCCTTCGCGTCATACCACTGGGCGATTCCGTCCTGTCGGACGTGGATGCGCGTGGCGCGGGCGCTCCATGCCTTGAAATAGGGATTGTTGCCGAAGTAGAACTGGCGGAACACGAGGCCCAGGACTCGGCGGAATGCGGGGATTGCAGCGCCGAGATGGCCCTGCAGATAGGAGTTCTTCCCCTGCGTCGACGCCCCCATTTCGATGTCGATCGCCCCGGACACCCCGCCCTCGCGCTCCTCGCCGCCGAACAAGTCCGGCGCGATCACGGAGATCTGTCCGCCGGTCGATGTGCCGCTCCATCCGACTTTGCTGTCGAAGGTCAGTCGGGTGACTTTGTCGACAGGCCCGTGGCACAGGATCGCGTGCAGGCCGATGTGGTATTTATACCCGACGGTCTGCTTTTTACTGCTCCCCATGCTCGGCCTCCTCGATTGCCGCCAGGGCCATGCCGTCGCCGGTGGCGGCCAAGCGGTCGGCGTCTATTCCGTCGCGCACGAAGGCCTTGAAGTCCAGGTCGTGGCGCTCGGCAAACCGCCTGACTCCGGCTGCGCAATAGCCGAGCTTGCGCATGTGCGCCATGCGCACGATCACTCGGTCGCCCATTTATTTTTTTCCGCCTTTTTTCTTGATCGGAACCGCCCGGAAGTCGCCGTACCACACTACGTTCGGCCCCTCGATGTCGCGCTCCCCGAAAAGAACCGGAATCTCCCTGCCGATCTCTGCCGTCGGTGCCGTCACGTCGCCAAGGCCCGCCGGCTTCGCGTTCTGAGGCTTCGGCATCATCGAATAGGATGCGACGAGCGCAACCACGAACACCACTACATACCACCACATGGGGAACCCCTTAGATGATCGAACTGCCGTCGAACGGGTTTCTCGACGGTATCCACGGGAACCCGCCGAAGTTGTCGAGGTTGCTGAACTTGATGTCGCACGTAGTGCGCAGATGGTCGCACCCGGGATACAGCTTCACGGTCTGCCCGGTTGAAAGGCTGGCCATCGGTCTGGACAGCGTGACCACCCCACCGACGTGATTGACGATGAATCGTGCCGAGTCGTCGGGTGCGTAGATGATCCCGCCGGTGAACCACCCATCAGCGAAGACGCCATCAACGCCGGCGACCTCTGCATCAAGCCCTCCGGCGAGCGATAGCACCGCGCCGGTGTGCTTGTATGCCTCGCGATTGACGCCACAGCCGCGCCCGTAGAGCACGTGACGGCACCCGTATTCGAACTTCGCCCGCAAACCAGGCCGGCGAATCGACGTATAGACCGGCTCGCACTCCAGGTCGATCTTGGAGTCGGCAGCCTTGGCCGAGATGATGCGGCCCTTCCAATAGACGATGAACTCGCTGTCGGTGTCGCCCCAATGACCGCGCAGCACGGTGACCGTCGTCACCAGTTCAGGGGCGAACCCCAGAAACTGCGACGCGAACGCGTGATCACGCGGAAACGTCAGCTTGATCCCGTTCTTGAACACGTCGGTCGATTGCTTGATCCGGTCGCGCTTGATCGTCGATGGTTTGTAGGTCTGGCCCAGGCGTACCAGCTCCTCTGTGCCGCTGATGTAGTGCCAGCGCTGGATGCCCTGGACGAACTCGTACAGTTCGACCGGGGCGCCGAGCTGGACGGATGCCTCGTGTGCTGAGTAGGTCATGCTCCCTCCGGGATCTCGATCACCGCCATGGATGCGGTCGCCCTGCCGGCGTAGGAATGCGTGACGTCGATCTGGTCGGTGTCCAGGCGCACGTGCTTCATGAAGCAGCACAGCACGACATCGGCGACGGTGAATGCGACGCCTAAAGGCGCCTCGAGCGACAGGATCTCGTTCCCCGATCCGTCGGTTGCGCCGGACAGGATGCGGCCGAACAGCCGAGATCCATCGGACAGGTCGATCATGATGTCCGATACGCCGTAATAGAACGGATACCCGATGTGCTTTACGGTGATGGCAGAGGCCGCCGCGCCGACGTCCTCGATGATCTCGATATCGTTGTTCCAGCCAGGCAACCAGAACGATTTCTGCCGTCCGCGGCGCGCGTGCAGCCATTGCCGCATGCGCCAAGCCTCGGCGCGCGTCAGCGCATCCATGGTCAGCACCTCGGACCGATCCGGATATGCGCGCTCCTGATCGACCTCGATCGGCCCGGATCCGTTGTCGAAGACATCGACCGCGCGAACGATTCGTTCCGCCATGCCTGACACGACGACTGACCGATCGGTCATGACGTCCAGACCGCGGTATTGAGTCAGGCCGATCGATGCGCCGAGGTCGATGTTGTTGCCGACAAGGAAGACCATCTTCGCGTCGATGATGTCGTTCGCGCTGCGGCGGAACTCCGTGCCGCGCAGCGTCCGTGCGAAGCGAAGCGGCATCACATAGGCGTTGTTGAATGCCTGGTCGAGCGGCAGCTTCAAGCCCATGGAAGAATCAGTTTTCGTGGTGGTCTCAACAGCAAAAAACTTCTCGTCGCTCTCCCACAAAAGCACAACATCGTCGGCCCGGAAGTCGGCCGACGTGGTGTCGAACGAAAGCGACGTGGCGCCGGCAGGCAGGTTGCCAAGGCGCACCGCTTCTGCCCACACCGGGGCACCATAGACGCGATGCGCCCACTGCGTCGATATGGCTTTCGCGCGAGAGTACTGCCGTGGCGTGAGCTGGAAGTCGTACTGGAACGACTGCCGAGGGGCGGTGCGCAGAGCCAGCCGCTGTTCCGCCGAATATGCCTGCATGACGTCTGTCAGCCACTGCAGCTGCTCTCTGAACCGCGTCTGAGGGACGAATGGCCACACCACAACCCGCCGACCGGTGATGCGCAGCGTCGGCGTCTCTCCGGCGAACAGGAATGCGTACTGGCCGTCGATGGTTGGAGAACCGCTGATCGAGATACTGAGCGTGTAGATGCGGGATTCGAGCGGCGCGAACGTCGTTGGCGCGGCCACCGGTTCTGCGAGATCGATCCCGTCAAGACCGGTATCGCTGATCGACGACAGCAGTTTGCCGTCGAAGTGCGCATTCCAGGCCTCGACATTCCTGGTCTGAGCGGACAACAGGTTGCCAAGCTCGATCACCCCCGGCTGAACATGCACTCGGTAGTAGTAGTCATCGAGGAATGACCTGGCCAGGTACGACGTGATCGTGTTATCGAGCTCGCTGACCGGCAGGTTGCTGGTGACGGCGGCGTAACCGGTCGTGGCCATCTCGTACATCTGACGCGGCGGAAACGCGGAAAACGACATCTCGTCGATCTCCGGCGACCAGTCGATCGCCGGGCGCAGGTAGTCGAAGCTGACCAGCCCGTATGTGGTGATCACGGCCACGGTGTCACACCTTCAGGTAGGCAATGCCGCGCTGCAGGCTCAGGCCGCCCTTCTGGTACCACGGGAAGACCTTCCACGTGTCCGACCCGAGCGTGAATTCATCCCCGGGCAGATAGTTGGTCATGTCCATGTACCGCATGCCTGGCACCACCCCGATCGGACTCAGATATTCGTCGCCGATGTTCAGGCTGACGATATTCGGCAGCAATAGGCCGACTCCATTGAGCATGTTAGGGCTGTATTCGCGCAGCACTTTGTCGTGACATCCTCCACCCTGGCAGGCCATCTGAAGTCCGGCTGCCGTAATCGACCGCCCGGACCCTGCCCAGTTATCGAAAGACGCGAAAGCGGCACGAATCATCGACCCGAACGGAAAACCTGCGTTGTTGGTGTTGTAGTCTGCCGCTCTGAAAGGGACGTATTCGACGTGGTAGCTTGGATCATCGACGGTTGTACCGAGCCATGCGTTAGTGGCGGTGCTGTTGGTGACGTGCCCTCCTGTTACCGCATAACAGAACCTCCCCCCGCCAGGGGCCGACGGATTGAACAGGTCGAGAGACCCACAGCCGAACCGCAGGAATGCCCCGGTGGTGATTTCGACCTCGGCATAGAGCGTATTGCTGTCCGGTGCGAAGAAGTGGTACGCGGGGAACGGACCGGTCGTTGTCACCAGAGGGAACATCACGTGAGCCTGATCTCCGCCGGTGGAGGTTCCGCGGGCCGGATAACCCGGTTGTGTGTCCCACCCGGCCCCGGCGCTGTACCCGTCAGAGCCGTTCATCGTGATGCCGTACTTTCCGGCCGCCGTCGATCCATTGACGAGCATCGTCTCGTTCGACCACGAGCGGAAATTGAAGTACGCCTGGCCTTTCTGAATACACAGCTCGCGCCCAGACCCAACGGTAGCCCAACGGTTCGCCGTCCAACCCTGAGCGATGGCAAATAGCCGGAACTTGTCCAGCAGGTCATTGACTTCAGTCGATGTTCCAGTCTGATATGCCATGGTGTCTCTCAGCTGTTGAGGGCTAGGGCCCAAAACTCATGAATGGTGTTGCGATAGGCCTGCTGGAAAACAACAACAGTGTCTCCACCCAACGTCGTCGTGTTTTCTGGGGCGTTGCTATAGCCGCTGATAACGTATGTGCCTTCGAGCTCACCAAACACGGCTGGGGTAGGCGCTCTCTGCATCAGAACGCACGGCTGCAAGACATAGCCGCCCCCAAGGCATTCTCGGTACGCGCGCTTACCCAGCGTCCATTGATCGTTCATGCAGTGCGGCCACACGCTGCGCCACGCGCCAGACGCACCGCCTCCCGTTGAGTACAACGGTCCATAGACGCCATCCGGCGTCATTGAAGCCGAACCGCGATTGGTAAACGGTGACCACGATCCGTTCGGGTCTCTCAGATACAGCGTCGCCCAGCTGCCCTCCGTTGAGGCATACCTGTCGGCGCCGGGCCCCGGGTAGGCTCCGTGGCGAGCGTTTGCGTACGAATACCGCCACTCAGACGACCGGCTGCCGTCCGTTGGGACCAGAGAACCGCCGACGGCAAGCGGATACGGATACTGTCCTGGTGTCGCATAGGGCAAGATGAATCCGAGATACCCGCCCTCGTAGCTGGTCGAAACCTTCAGCGCGAAGCGGAACGACCGCCCGGACGCGGCAAACCAGTACGGCATCGTCGTGTCCCAGCACGGCACCATTGGCACCGCCATCGGATACGTCTGGCCAAACCCAGGTAGTGCCCCCGGTTGTTTGAGCCAAGACTCTTCGTTCGCGTCGTAGCCGGTGTAGCCGTTCATGAAGAGGTTGTACCAACCGGACGCGGCATCGTATTCGGACCTGATGCCGGTGAAGATTTCCTCTGTCCCAGCCGTTCCCGTGGCCTTGAGGATCACCTCTGAACCGAAGTGGTTCGCGACGGTGTCATCTGCTTCGAGCAGTAGCATGCTGGTCCAGCTGATCGTCGTTCCAGACCCCTGCTGCACCGAGTCCATCAGGATTCGCCAATAGACGTGAGACCCCGGAGACCCGATGGCAAACGTCTTTGTCTCTCCCAATGCATATGTCGGGTTCGAATTCACCGTCAGCGCGGTTGTCCATGCGCTCCCGTCGTCTGAGTGCTGCAATCGGAAATTGCGCAGC
Organism: Nitrogeniibacter sp.; assembly: GCA_041600915.1. Lineage (GTDB taxonomy): Bacteria > Pseudomonadota > Gammaproteobacteria > Burkholderiales > Rhodocyclaceae > Nitrogeniibacter. The sequence continues at coordinate 49,783 of JBFIJC010000001.1, read as the reverse complement.
ATGTAGGTCACGCTGGGCGAATACGTCGGCGCGCGTAGACGTACCTTGGTGACCTCGCGAGAAGTTCGAAGCCGCCATGTCACATGGCTTACGCCGACAGTGAAGCTAGACGACTGAAAGTTGTTTGTGAATCCGCCGGCTTCGTTGTTTATGTTGAGCGACCGGGCATCGTAGCGATAGGTATGGAAGGTCTTTCGGTACTGCGCTTGCGTCGGCTCCGTCAGGTTCGTCGTCGCCGACAGAATGTTGTCCCGACGCTGGCGCAGGACTTGCCACTGCTGGCTGTTCGCGACCAGGTCTGCATCGGTGGTCAGGAAGGCGACGATCTTCCCGAACAGATCTTCCAGCCCAGACGCAGTGCCGACTTCGTTTGCCATGGTCTTTCCTTAATACCCAAGCGCCTGCTGATTGCGCTGTACCACGTTCATGATCAGCTGCTCCCCGGCGTCGGTGGCGAGGTAGTCGCCGACCAGACTGGGGTCCAGCACGTTGATGTTTCGGACATTGACTTGCGGGGCCGGGGCGATCTGCGATGACCCGGCACCACCCTCGAGCATCTTCGCCGTGTCCTTCCGGCTGGTGACGTTCGCCGGGCCGCGCACGAACTCCGGGCCGTACTCGCCGACAAGTCCGATTTTGCCGGCCGGGATGCGCCCGCCTTCGTCGTATGCGCCGGAGAAGTTCGCGCTGTTGATCTGCGCCAGAATCGACGCGCCAGTCGCGGCAACGCGCGCCATCTCTGCGAGGTTTGCCGGGAAGCCGAGTTCCTGGGCCTTGGCAAGGCCGGTGGCGATCGACATCGCCGCCTGGGCCACGCTGAACGCCTTGCTCACGGCGAACAGCACCCGGTACGCCTTGGACTGCTCGCCGGCATAGGACTTCGCCAGCCCGGACAGTCCGTCGAACAGCGTTTGATAGGCGCCCAGTTGCGTCTGGATCCTCCGCGTCTCGATCTGTTGCTGCTCTGTCGCGAACTGCTCCTGCAGCCGTCGCAGCAGATCCTGGCGCTCCATCTCGGTGACCGCTTCGCTCTCGAGAATCAGGGTCTTCTTCCGCTCGTAGCTCTGCCGCAGCGCTTCCTCTTCGGTCAGCAAGCCGTTGTAGAGCGATTCGCGCTCGGATGCGCGCTTCTCCTCGATGGCCTTCAGCGCGGTGTCTCGCTCGGACGCCAGGCGCGATTCCATGTCGGCCCGCAGCGTTGATTCCTCTCCGAGGTTTGCCCGCACGATGGCCAGGCGGCGATCGTAGCTCTCCTGGATCGACTCTTCCTCGGTCAGGAGCGACTTGCGCAGCGATTCGAGCTCGGCGCCGCGCTGCTCTTCGAGCCGCTTGAGCTGTTCGGCCTGGTCAGCATCCAGTCGCCCGATGAGGTTCGACCGATCCGCAGAGCCTGCACCGGTGTTCGCCTCGATGATGGCGCGGCGCTTCGCGTAGGAAGCCGCAATGGCCTCTTCTTCGGTTCGCAGGGATTCGACGACGCGATGGAACTCGTCCTTTCTGCGTTTATCGGCGGCGGCCGCTGCCTTGTCGATTCCGTCTGACGCGCGACCTCCGCCGGGCTTTGCGACGCGAAATCCTGCGAGCCGATCCGCTCCGGACTCCCGTCGTGCAGCCTGGTTTTTGTCGTACTCCTCGCGCAGCTTTCGGGCCGCAGCAATCTGCGCTTCGTACCCGGATACCGCCGTGTCGCGCTCTTGCAAAATCGCCGCGACAGAGTCCATCCGAGCGCGACCGATGGCGTCGATCCTGCGGCCGACGTCGTCAAGAGATGTCGTCCCGTTGAACGGGTTCAGGTTGTCGGCTATCGCAGCGCCCCAGATCTTTGCGCGATCCACCAACGATGCGATTTCGACGGTGATGATCTGGATGAAGGCCCTGACGTTTGCCGGCCATTGCTCGAAGGCCTGAACGAGGAAATCAACTGCGCTCTCCCCGTCGGCCCCCCACTCCCTGAATGAATCGTCCAAGAACCCCGTCAGCAAATCCACGCTGCGACGAATATCAACGCTCCAGGCTTCCCACTGCCCACCGATGGCGTCGAGGTATGCCTCCATCTCACCTGACGCCAGCATTGCGTTCAACTCTTCCAGCACTGCGATGGCCGACCGAACTGAATCTTCAATGAGCTCACCGACGCCAGACTGAGAGACATTCAGGTAGAACTTGCTCCACTCGTCGCTGAGATTCGACAGGGCGCCGTCAAGAGAATCCATGCGGCGCTCCATCGCGCCCGCAAATTCATTCTCGCCAAGATCGGTCAAATAGCGTTCGATCTCTGCGGCGTTGTTGCCGATAGTGGTAGTCACCCCACGGAACGTCAGGGAGACTTGATCGCCCTGCTGCTTGGCCTTGATTCCGAACTCTTTCAGGCGTTCGAACTCTCCGGTTGCTGCGTCTGCGACAGCCTCGACCATTTGGCTCAGGTCTTTGCCCATCGCCGCTGCAGTGTTGCCGTACGACATCAGGGCCGCTTCCGACGGCGTGAGGCCAAGATTCACGAGTTTCGTGAATCCATCGACTGCTTGCTCCAGGCTATACGGGGTCTTTGATGCGAAGTCTTGCAGCGCCTCGAACGCAACCGCGGCATTTTCCGCGCTACCAGTTGCCGTGATGAGTCCGGCATTAAGGACATCGAACTGACGCTGCGTGTCGATGACCTTCTGGAGTGACAGAGCAGCACCGGCAAAAGTAGCGACCGGCCCGATTGCCGCCCGAAACGCCGACACCAGACCATCCGTCGCCCGTTCGGCCCGGCGCCCGCTCTTCTCCAGCGCGTCGAGGCCCTTCTCTGCCTTCGCGACTCCCTGAGAATCGACGCGAATGCCGAGTGTTGCGATGTCAGCCGCCATGTTGGACCTTCCAGAAGATGCGATCGATGGATCGGATAAGTTCAGCCTCCCAGCCGAGGAGGCGTTTGCCGGTCATCTTCGACCAGCTCTCGAGCTCTCCCCAGGAGAGCGGTTCATGGCCGCACACCTCCCGGTACCATTCCCAGACGTAGGCGAGCTCGTCCGGGATTTTCTGTGCGCTGGCCAGCTGCGCAGGCTGGCGACCGGTGCTCTTCCAGACCTGCATCAGGCTGGCGCGCAGGCTCTGCTTCGAGCCTTTTGGCTTCAGGTCGAGCCGGAACTCTGCTTCGGCGGCTTTTCCGAGCTGCTCGACCTTTGCGCGAAAAAAAGCGCGCGCCTGCTCGCCGCTTGATCGACCGCGTCGGCCAGCTGCGGCGCCTGCCGGAAGAGGATCTTGATTTCCTCTGGTGTGCATGGCTGATCAAACGACCATCCGACGACAAGCGCCACCAACAGAGACAGCTTCGCGTCTGCGATGGCCTTGGCCCGCTCCTTGGGGTCGTCGAGCATGGCGGTACGCATCGCCTCGCGCCGGTGCTCGGCTTCGGCCTCGCGGAACACATCCGAATCGATGCCTCGGATGCGCAGCCAATGCTCACTCTTCTCCCCGTTCGGCAGGTACAGGGGGAGCTCGATGCCATCGTTCGCCCGATCACGGGTGAAGAAGGCTTCCATGCCGACGGCCGTCTTCTTCCCCGGCATTACGCTGGCGTCCGGCTGATCTGGATGTTGGTACCGGTGGCAGAGTGCAGCAGCGCCTGGAACGGCATGGCCAGGGTGACCGGGCCTTCGCCTTCCACGTCCGGCTGGCCGCCGGTATATTTCACCCGGCTCATCAGGTAGGTCTGCACGTTGCCGGCGCCATCGGGCAGGCTGAACTCAATGCTCGTCTCGGTCTCGTTGTTGAACTTGTCCAGCAGCGTCGAGTTCTCGAAGAAGGCGGTCACCTGGCCGGAGACATTCGAGCGGCCGATTGCCGGACGGATCGAGGCCTTCGAGCCGACCACGAAGCGCGGGTCAAGGCCGTTGTTCAGCTCGAGCGAGATCTCGGTGATGACCGCGATCAGCGACCCGCCCTCTTTCAGCGAACCGGTGAAGCTATCGAGAGGCGACGTGGTGCTGGCTGCGTTGTAGGTTGCGCCGGAGACGATCACGGTGTCGGTGGCCATGTCCTGGCCGACGACGCCGACAGTGCCGGTCACCATCGCGTTTGCGTTGATCGCCAGTGACATCGAGTTGAACTCGACGCCGGTGAAGCGGTGGAACGGCTTGTCGGCGACCTGAATGTCACCGAAGAAGCGCTCAAGCGTGAAGCTGCGCCGGGTGGTGCCGGCCTTCAGGATCTGCTCGCGGGTGGCGATGGTGACCGACTCGCCGGCCGCGTCATCGACGATCACATCGCCGTCGGTGCCGCCGATCGTGATCTTGCCGGCGGTCACCGCAGTGATGATGCCGGACGTGATGTTGTTGTCGATGTCACCGGTGAAGCCGGTCACCACAACATCGTCACCCACCTCGAACCCGGCCGCGACGAAACCGCTGCCGCTGTCGTTGTAGGAGTTGTCAGAGGCCAGCGCCGAGAGCGTGGTCGCGGTGATGGTGGCCTTCGGCGTCCATGTGCCGCCGAGCAGTGCCTCGAGGATCACGTCGAAGCTGCCGTAGGACAGCTCGATGTTGATGTCACCGCCGACCTGGCGCGCGCCGTGGCGGAAGTCGGTGATCTGCCGGTCGTCGCGGATCTCTTCGGACTGCACGCCCTCTTTCGAGAGACCGAGAGTCGTTCCGGTGTGGCGGATGATGTCGAAAACCGGGGTGGTCGGGGTCGTGCCGTAGGTGCTCTCCGCGACCATCCGCAGGCTGTGACGGCTGCCGTCTGCCATGATGCTGCTCCTTGTGCTGAGTTACGGGGTGATCCGCTCGCACCGGTACGGCACGGAGACGGGAATGACGAATCTGTCCGGATCCTGCTGTGCAGGGGCGATGGACGGGGTGTTGGTGATGCTGATCACGAGGCCGGATTGCGTCAGGCGCAGGCCTCTCGGGAAATGGTCTTCGAGGCCATTGGCGATGCTCTCTGCCGCCGCCGGACCGGTGCCGGGCACGCCGACCACCGACACCTGCAGCAGGCCGATATAGCGCAGGTGCTGCATGCCGACGGACGGGTTCAGCGTTCCGGCCGGCAACAGCGTCGCGCGAAGGTAGGCAGCACCTGTCGCCGGCTTGAATGCGACGTTCTGCCACGCGACGGACAGTGCCGGGCTCTGCGCATCGGCGAACGCCTTCAGCCGCGCCTCGAGTGCGGCGCGGATCGTCTGGATGCTCATTGGTCAAACCCCATACTTCGAGGAGATTTCGGTCAGCGTGAGGCGGACCATGCCGCTCGGCGCTTGGGCGGAATAGCCGTACTCGAGGCGCTTGGCGTACGGCAGGCTGTTCGTGAGGTAGATCGGTCGGCCGTCGATCCGTGCGCCCATCACATCCGACGTGATCCGGCGAATCGTTGCCGCGCCGCCCAGGTCTGTCGCATCCGTGGTCGAGGTACTGTAGTTCCCAACCCCGACGATCCAGTTACCACGGAACCGTCCGGTATCCACCGGGCTCTTGAGCACCACGCTCCGGAAGGCCTCGAGCATCACCTTTCGGACGACCGTATCCGTCTGACCCTTCGCCTTCTTCACGAGGCGAGACAGGTCGAGCGCGAATTGTCCGGCCACGGTCAGCGGCGAATCTGGACGTCGTAGAGCGAGGCTTCCCCTGCGCCAGGGATTGCCTTCGAATTGACGACGCTGTACTGCACCCCGTCTGCGGTTATCTTGTCGCTCGGCCCGGGCTTCGAAACAGCCGCACCGGCGGTGTCTCGAACCGACAGATACACCCGGCGGTCGCCGGACATGATGCGCGAACCGTCGATGTCTCGATCTGCGTAGTCCTCGACGTATCCGCTCACCGTGGCAGCGGTGGTGGTTGTGCTGGCGCCTCCGGTGGATGGGTCATACGATCCGGTCGTCACATAGGTGACCGTCAGCGGGACGCCGAACTCTGCGAGCAGTTCGTCGGCGACGCCGGCCATCTCTCCGTAGAAGCTCATGCGCGCACCAGCCGGATCGAGTTGCCGGAAACAGTCAGGTCGCGCAACATCGCATCAACCAGCGGGTAGCGCTTCTGGCTGCCGTTCGACGGCGCCGACAGCTTTCGTTCGATCGGCCCAACCTTCACCGACTCGACATGCTGGGCTGAGACGTCCGAGAACAGATCTTCGGTCAGCGCCCGCAGCGCCAGCTCGCAGCACGCGTCACGCAGTCGTGCCGGGATCGCGTCGTATGCCAGCGTGTAGCCGTCGAACACGACCCCGAAGCGCGGCCATCCGAGCGCCTGAGTACTGCTCACCCGGTCGCCGCGCCATGCGTACTTCGCGTCGAGGTAGGCGGTGGCTTTGCGCAGCGCCGGTTCCTTCACCTCGGCGTCGAGATCGACCCATGCGGATTCACGGCCGCGCGCCAGGTGATAGGCGTCCGCTTCATCCAACGAGGCGTAGCTGTCCGAAGATGCGTCGCCGGGGGTTGTTGTCAGTGCCACGTCAGCGCTCCTTGATTTTTAGGTAGATCGTCCGGTCGTCCCCGCGTCCTCCGAGGGTAGTGAATCTGTACGTGACAGTCGCCGTCTCCCCTACTGTTCCGCCTGACACCCATGCGACGCAGATATCCCCATCGATGTTGCTCGAATCGATCGTCACGCCGACGCCGGTCACGACGAGCGATGACAGCGAGTCTGTGATATCGGCAAGCCAGCCAGTCAAGTCGATGATGTAGTCGAGCGTCGCGTCCGGATCCTTGATGATCTTCGGCTTGTCGGGGTTGCTCAGGTCGAACGAACTCATTGCAGCCATCTCCTAGATTCAATAGCCACCACCAGGCGCCGGATCTCTGCCGCAACCGCCAGAGTGCGATCAGCCGATAGTGCGGCGGCCCCATTGTTAAGATTCGCCGCAGCGGCCGAATGCGCGTGCAGAGCATCAGAGATCGCCAGATTCAGGCTCGCGTAGAGGCCCACTCCGTCGGCCAGATGGGCGTGCAACGCGCCATCGATCGCCAGCGCAAGCGCGGTGCTCAGCGATGCAACATCGGACGCATACGCGTGATTTGCGCCATCCGGCGACAGAAGAGCCCCGGAGTTCAGCGCTACCTCGTCAGAGGCGACCGAGTGCGCGATATCGTCGAGCACCAGCGACAGCGCGGCCGACAAGGCGAACGCCTCCGACGACAGGCCATGCTGAGCGTCATCTGCCTGCAGGGTGAGCTGCGCGTATATCGCAGGGGCTTCGGACGCCAGCGCGTGGGTCGCGTCATTGACCGAAAGCGCCGTGCCGGAATCCATCGTGGCATTGTCCGATGTGACGCCGTGTGCGGCGCCTGACACCACGAGAGCGAGAGCGGCCGACAGCGCCAGGCCGTCAGCTAAATGGGCGTGAATCGCATCGCTTGCTTGCAGGAAGCTTGACGACGAGATCACCACGCCATCGGCGGAAACAGAATGCGTCGCATCGGCTGAGTCCAAGGACGTGCCACTAAACAGATCGGCGTTGTCCGAAGACACCGAATGCAGCGCGCCGGCAGATTGCAGCGTGTGCTGCGATGACAGATCCGCGGCGTCTGCTGCGTGTCCGTGTGCGGCATCACTCGCCTGGATGATCGAGATGCTGGACAGAACTGCAGATTCAGAAGAAATGCCGTGCCGAGCAGAGCCGGCCGCCAACTCGACACCGGCGTTGATCGCCAGAACACCAGAACTCAGTCCATGGGAAACGTCAGCCGCACTGAGAAACACGCCGGATTGAAGCGTCACCCCGTCCGATGACATTGCGAACATCGAATTGCCAATCATCAGATTGGCGGCCCCCCCGCCTGAAGAAAAATGGACAAGCAGGGGGCGTCTTTTGAATATCTGCCAAGGATTTTCAGCAATATCTTGGAATTCAGCTTCGCTGCGATACCCGTTCGTGATGATGACAAGGTGAACAAGTTGAGTCAGATATCGATCAGTCGCATAGCGATGGTCACCGCCTAGATACCAGTCGGACGGATAGCCGAAAACCCCCGCGTTGCTGAATGGGGCGCCGAGCGCATATTCGCCCTTCCTGAACTCCCCCGCAGCGTATTGCGATTGATTCGCAGCGAACTTATTGCCACGCCCATAGGCAACATAGGTCTTATTTGCCGCAAGCGTGGTGAGTAACTGGCTATCAGGTGCCCAAGATGCGTATAGATTGGCCGCCGGCGATTTTGTAATAATGCCGTACTGCGACGGGGCCTGCTGCCCCATGATCGCACCATAAGTTTTGACTGGCGCTTCAAGGATCGTCGATAAGACAAAGATTGATGTCTCTCGGTCATATATGGGGTCTGACGGGATGCGCCCCTGGAACTGCCACTTGGCGTTGTTGCCTGTGTAGAACCCAAGACCATGCTCGCCGGCTGCGATCTTCTCCGAGCCGAACAACGGCGTCAGCGGAACCCCGGTGACACGCTCTGTCCCGGTAAGCGGATCAACAACTGCCAGCGCTTCTGAGAGAAACGGGTGCGACCAGTCGATTTCCGCAGCTTCCCCAGGCTGCCGGTCCCAAACTCGCGGCAGAATAATGGAGCCCATTCAGGTCACTCCAAGTTGAAGACGCGCCGCTGCGTTCCGCTTGCCGTGAAGTTAATTGCGCCGATAAGCTGCCCCTTGCCTGCGTCGGGATAGGTAGTTCCGCCATCCACACTTCGGGAAAGGTAGAGTGACACCAAGCCGGTCGATGTAGCGACGACGGTAAATTCAATTTCCGCGAATAGGTACTTATCCGTACCGTTGTCCACACCCGTTGACGATGTGGTGCTCGACAGCGGGATCGACACCGCATTAAGCAGTGTGACCGGAGCCGCCTCCAACGTCAGCGAACCATCAGTACCAAACTTGCGCCGCTTGATTTTAGCTGTGACCGTGACCGAAGCGCCCTGCTCGTTTACGGCGACAAGTCGATAATATGCGCCAAGCATTAGATTGCCTCCATTGCGGTTTTAACTTCCTGCCATGTCACAATTTCCGGCCGCTCGGCTAGCGCCTTTGCCGCCGCACATGCGGCTGAGGCATCCGGCACTGCGGCGCCGATGATGTCGAGCATGGCCCGCGCACCGGCGCTTGCCACGTCAATTCCCGCCTCTTGCGTGATCCACCGGTATGCGCTGGCCAGGTCGTCGGCCAGTGCGGCATGGTCTTCCTCTGGCACGCCAGCGGCGGTCAGCGTTGGAACCAACCATGCCGGCGTCGTCGTTTCAGCATCGCGCAGCACGGTCAGCAGCGCGTATCGGCTCCGCGGAAGCACCGGCAGATCGCGCACGCCGCGTTCTGAAAGCATGCGCGGCACAAGCACGCTCTGCCGGCCGCTAAGGGCGGCGGCAATGCCGGCCAAGTCGCCCACGTCACGCATCGCCTGTAGCGGCGGCTCGGCGGCGATGGCATCAATAATTTGCTGCGGTGTCATGCGTCACCTCGTTGATCCATTGGCACAGCCGCCATAGCGACTCGGGGGAATATGTCTGCGGTACTGGCAGTCCCAGCGCGGCGGCGCACCACTCGGAGCAGAACGCCGCACTTGGAACGTCGTCGCGCCGATTGAAAATCTGGGAGCCGATCAGCGCCGGCCAGTCGTAGGGCTGGCCATCGGTAGCTGCAAAGTAGCCAGCTACCGCCGCTTCGTCGGCCCATGGAAGCGGCAGAACGTCCCACTCTCCGTCGACCTCATCCACCGACCGCACGCCCCCGTCCCGAAACGCCGATGACAGATAGCGCCCGCCCACCAGCAGCTCGCAATGGTCGTAGCGCGACTTTGTCCAGCGGCGCACCAGCCAGGCGAAAAGCCCCGGCGTGTTGCGGCGGGCAACCAGAACGACGCTCATGATCAGGTCGGGTCCGCGATCTCGATATCCCACGCTGGGAAATTCACGGTGTTGCCACCGCCAGCGGTCAGGACCAGAGGCGTGCAGGTAGTGACTTCAAGCAGCTTCGAGTTCGCCACGTCCAGCAGCGCGACGTGATTTGCGGTGCCGCTGGCGTCGATGGTGACGGTCGATTTCGCGGCAACAGTCACCTTCCGGCCGCTGGTGTCGCCGTCGGCGATCGTGAAGTCGGTCCCGGCCATCGTCACGTCAGCCAGCGCGTAGGTCGCGTTCGCCTCGGCGAAGGTGGTCGGCTCGGCGCTGCACGCAACCTGCCGCGTGCAGTTGTTCTTGATGATGTTCAGCGCCCCGTCGAGGACGTCGTTATGTACTGACTTGGCCATGCTCAAACCCTCTCAGAAGTGATGCCGATCTTGCTGTTCTTGATCGACAAGTCGATGTTCTTGCCGCCGGCTACCTGAGCCGCGCCGCCGCTTTCGGAAATCCATCCGTAGGAAAGAAAGCGGGTCGCGTCTTCGTCACCGAAGTGGCAGCGCTCGCCCTTCACGTACTCGATCCGGCCGTCCTTGAAGGTGATCAGGACGTCGTACAGTTTCTTCTCGCTCACCGTGAGTCTCCTGTGGGTCAGATCTCGCGCAGCATCCGGTGCTTCAGGAGGCGGCGGACTTCGTGTCGGGAGACCTTCAGTTCGTCACCCTTGTTTCGCGGCAATCCGCGGACCGTAGTCGGCTTGAGTACTTCGACGGTGATCTCTCCGTCGGCGGACGCGTTGATCCATCCCTCGATCTGCGCCGGGGTCGAGTAGCGACCGAACTTCTCGGCGGGTTCGTATGCCGGCCACACCTCAGAGAGCGGGCCGCTCAGCGTGCGCACAGGTACCGGCACGTCGCGGGCCATCTTGCGCGCCTCGTCGATGTAGCCAGATTCGCCGCCGTAGGCATCCATGCCGGCCACAACCACGCATTTCGCGCCCATCATGAAAGCCGCCCAGACAGCCACCATGCCGGAGAGCACGAACCGCGGCGCCTGCGGCCAGTCGGTCAGCTGGTGATCTGCGTAGGCATGCGGGCTGATGATCGGCACGCCAGGAACCGCTGATCGCAAGTCATCGCCCATCGGGCCGTTCGTGCGCTTGTTGGTCTCGTCCATCGCCAACAGGTAGTGCGGCGTCACGAGATCGGCGCCGTGGCCATTGGCGCTGATGTAGATGTCGGCCTTGATCTTGGCCAGGTCGTCGGCGAGCGACGGCGCGCCGCCCATGACGCAGATGGTCTTGCCCTTGTGCGCAAGGGCCAGAGCACGGAAGTCTTTTTCCATGGTTGCTTTCTTCCTTTCAGTGAGTGTGGCGACGTCGGATGTCCGCGCGACCGCCAAGACATGCTTGCTTCCGATCACCCGAAACTCGGCTGATCCGAAGTGCTGCAGGATCCGTCTGCGCCACCACTCGGCCGGGAAGACGCTCAGGTGGAGCGGGCCGGCAAAGGTGTCGTGTCTGAACAGCGCGATCTGGAAGTAGCAGGCCGTCCGCGTTCGCTTGGCGATGCCGTTGAGAACGAGATCAACGCGCTCCGGCGGGATGTGCTCCAGCACGTCAGCACAGAACCCGTATTCCGTCGCGCCCATGTCGTATGGCAGTTCCCATAGGCACGACTCGATGACCGGGCCGTTCTTGCCGCGGTAGGCGTTGGCCGCGATATCCACCATGCGGACGTCGAAACCTCGATCCACCATTGCGTCGGTGGCTTGTCCGCTGCCGCTGCCCCAATCCGTGATCGTGGCGCCAGGCGGCGGCGCCATCCACTTGAGTGCCGCGTCGAGATGCCGAAGCCCCGGTGATCTGACGCGATAGCCTTCGTCCTGCCAAGTGCGACGGTACTTCTCGCGCTCGGCGATTGTCAGTTTGTCGGTCATGAAAGAGACGGGGAGGCCGAAGCCTCCCCGCGCTCATCACACGTTGGCGAGTGCCAGCACGCCGGCGGTGTGTTTGATGCTGGTGGCGATCTTGTCCCAGTTGGAACCGGTCGCCAGTTCCACGTCGGTCGGCGACTTGCCGCCGTTCGCGGTGTCCCAGGCGTAACCCTTCAGGCCAAGGCCGAAGGTGTAATCGCCCTGCATGGTGGTCTCGATACGCTCCTTGCCGTTGGAGGTCTCGATGTTGGTCAGCAGGTCGCTCGCGTCATGCACAACCGCTGCGTCGGGCACCAGTCCAAGAACCTTGGCGTCCGCACCGGTGCCGGTCTCGCGCAGCGACGGAGCGTCAGTAACGACGATCGCGCGGCCGAGGATATCGACCACGGTCACGCCCTGCGCCTGGAACAACTGGGCTGCGTTGGCCAGGTTCTGGCCGATGATGCCGTGATAGGTCGCGCCGTCCATCACGTTGGCAACGATCAGTCCGGAGTGGTCGCCGAACTTCGCGTGGGCGTTGTTGATGTCGGCGTAGGTCACCGGCCCGGTACCGCCGTCAGCCACCGTAGCGCTGCCCTGCGCCTCGATCGCGGCCACGAGGGCAGCAATCGCAGTGTTGAGCATGTCGCGCATGATCGCCTCGGACATGTTGCGGCTGATCACCTCGATGGCGAGAGCGGGGTTCTGCTGCACCCAGGTAAGCTGACCGGGTTCCCACAGGATCGGCCCGAAGCCGCCGGCCACCTTGACGCTGTTGTGCTGCAGCTGGGCCAGCGGAGTCGAACCGGCCGAGGCGTTGGTGGCGTAGCGATCAACGCGACGCTGGGCGCTGTGCAGGGAGGCAAAGGACGATTCCATCAGGAAGTCGCCGCCGAAGCCGTCCGTGCTCAGACGGATCGAGCCGCGAGAAGCGGCGTTGAACTTTTCGACCATCTGCGCGAGCGTTTCGATGGTAACGGCGCGCAGGTTGTCGTTGAACACCTTCATGTTGGCCAGGGCCATGTCTTTCTCCTTTCAGATCAGGATGCGAGGTCCGGGAACCTGGCGTTGATCGCCGCAAGGCGCTCTTCCTTCGTTCCGCCAATGTTCCCCTTGCTGTTGTTTCCGCCCCCGCCCTTACCACCGCCTGCCGCCCCGCCGCCGCTGGCGCCGGAGCTCTTCAGGATGTGGTCTTTGTGGGGGTACTGCTCGATGAGCGATTCCAGAGCCTCGTCGAAGTCGGCGAGCTCGCCCGGGCGCGAACGGCTGAAAAGCTTGTTTCCGTTGGCGTCGTAGGCGACGACCTTGCCCTCTTCGATCTTGAAGGCCTGGCCGAAGCGGGCCTGCACCATGTCGGCGGGGATGGCGAGCTTGTCGGCGATGACCTTGGAGCGGGCAAAACTGCCACCGATCTTCTCGGCATATAGCTGCTGCTCAAGGGCCTTCGCAGAACCGTTCGCCTGGTCCAGCTGGGCCTGGAAGGCCTTGCTGATTTCCGACTTCACCTTGTCGATCTCGCCGGCATCCACCAGCTTCTTTGCATCGAGATTGGCGACGGTCTCCAGCGCCTTGACTGCTGCGGCCGGATCCGTGATGCCATCGAACGCCTTCAGCGACTTCTCGGCCGCTTCCGCGCGTTCCCGGTGTCCCTTGGCCTCGCCGTTCAGTCGGCTGATCGTGGCCACGGTTCCGGCTGCATCAAATGCAACTTCCTTTCCGTCTTCGTGGACATAGACCGGCTTCCCGTCTTGCAATACGACGTGGCCGTTTTCATCGAGCTTGAGTTTCATGAGTCATCCAACTCCAGGTAATTGAGGCCATCCGGCCAGGTATCACCGCCTCGCATCCGCGCTGGCAGCAGAAAAGCAAAAGGCCCGGCCGGGTTTCCCCGTCGGGCCTCGCTGATTCGGTTCAGTCGTGCTACTTCGGCGCCTTCATCCGGCGCAGCGCCTCGGCGGCGCAGTCGTCGTGCAGGGTGCCGCAGTTCGCGTGGCTATCGATGACCTCGATCTCCCAACGCCTGCGCGCCTTGTCGTCATTCGGCCCGGGCGGCGCCGGCGGGGTCTCGCACCGGGTCAGGCACGCAGCCGGCGGCGGAAGGGAAGCGAGCGCAGTAGTGGTTCGAGAGCAGCCGGTGCTCATCAGCGCTCCAGCCGCAAGCGCGATCAGGAAGGTGATCCGAGTCATCCTTCGCCACCCTCAAACGCTGGTCAGCCAGCGCTCGCGCCTTGGAGCGAGCGTCTGTGGCCGCCGCATCGGCTTCAGCGTACCGATGTGCAAGGAGAGCAAGGGCGTCCGCCACTTCGGCGCGGGCGTGCTCTTCGTCAGCGCGGCACTGCGCGTCGCGGTAGCTGTAGCCGCCCCAGCCAGCCACAGCGAGAGCCACAAGGACGGCCAGAACACCGGCCAGAACACCATAGAGTCTCGTTGGCACATCACTCCTCCACCATTTGTCCGCGGAACCAGAACCCGAGCACGACACCGGCAGGTCCTACCCACTGATCGACGTACTGCTCGTACGTGATCTGGCCGTCGATGTATGCCCATGCGCTCAGAGCGACAAGCGGGATCAACACCAGCGCCGTGATCGCGGTCGTTGTCTTGCTGTTGCTGCTCATTGTTCGCCCCTGCACATGGCGTGCTCTGACTGCCTACGGCGCCACAGGCCGATGCACTTACTTGCGGGGTCTGAACAGTCACGCCCGGCGGCGTAGCGCCAACGCAGGATCTGGTCGCACGCACCGGCGTAGTCGCCAGCGTTCAGTTTTCGAACAAGGGTCGATCCACAGAACGCTGATCCGCCGATGTTGTAGGCCAGGCTGGTGTATGCGTCGTACTCGCTCTGATAGAGCGGCGTCGTAACGCAAGACTGGATGGCACCTTCGAATTTGCTCACGTCGCGCAGTGCGCGCGCCAAGGCTTTCGGCGGGTTCGTCGTGTCGCCCAGCCGAACACCTTCCGTCGTGCCAAACCCGATGGTAGGAACGTCTCCAGGGATAGGAATGACGGCCCGGTCCGTGTAACCCTCGTATCCGACCAGAGACACCAAACCTGCGGCCGAAAGGGACAGCGCAGCGGCGATGATGCGACGCTTAATCATCTCGCGCCCTCCGTTCCCATTCAAACCGCTCAACCTTCAGCCGGTGTTCCCGAGATTGCCAGTACCAGTTGATAGCCCAGTTGCCGGCCATGCTCAGCACGGAGACAACGATGCCGACGACAATGGCCATCTCGTTGAACGTCAGCCCGCCAATGATCGCAACGCCGGCCCCACCCTGAGTCATCGCGGTGGTGACTTTCGCACCAACTGCGAGGGCTGTTTCGGATGCGGGTTGCTCCATTCGGGAACTCCTGTCTTTCGGTCGAAAAAAAACCCGCTCGCGGCGGGCTGTCGATTCGATTTTGTTGCGGTCAAGTCACCAACTTGTGACCTTCCCTTTTGCAAGGCAGTGTGCGCAGATCCGTACCTTCCGAGGCTTCGGGCCTTCGAGAATGTCGGCCGGACCCTGATTTCCGCTGATCCATGTCGATCCGCCGCAGGCCGGGCAGTAGGGTGACACCTTCGGCGCGCGCCTCACGCGCGGCTTCTTCGGCTTGTCATTGTCGGAGATGAGCTTGAGTGCCATCCCGTCATTCTAGACGCCAGCGCGCTTGAATGCCGCCGCGTCGCGCTCGCGCATCTCGTCGAGCGAAAGCCACCGGCCCTTGTCGTCGTAGAACCGGTCCATCTCAAGCTTCCCGGCTCTGAACAGCTTTCCGCGAGTGGGCCCAAGGACGTCGTTCTGTCGCGCTGCGCTCTGCTTCTTCAGCCACTGCGCGTAGGTCATGTCCTCTGGCACCTGTCCGTCCATGCTGGCACGGGTGTTGGCCGGAAGTTCATCCTCATCGATTCCGAGCTCTCGCCAGCTCTTGAGCACCGGGACGCTGCCAGACCGGCAGTTCCAGTGCAGCCGGCCGGGACCGGCGCCCCACGGCACCTTGTGCCCGATCGGCTTATGATCGCCCGCTGTGTAGCGCAGCCCGTCTCGGATCCGGCACGGGTGCGACGTCCGTCCGTCCAGCGTGCTGACCCAGGTCTCTGCGGCGATCAGGTCTGAGTTGGATTCGATGAACCGATCCCGCACTGTGCCAGCGACGTGCTGGGTGGCCGTTCTCACAACCGCAGCAGCATTCCGCCGGTCGATCTCGATGATCCCGTCTTCGTAGCCGCGTGCCAGGGTACCGCGGATGCGTCGGACCATCTGGTCAATTGTCTGCCCTTCCACGTACCCGACACGCAGCGCGTCCCGAATGCGGACCATCCGATCAGCCTCGATGCCGGCGGCCCATTCGCGCAACAGCCGGCCCTGAAACGGCCTGGCCAGCGCAGCGGCGTAGGCCTGCTCGACGGACACCGCAGCGACGCTCACCTGCACCGGCAGCGTCGCCTGGAACAGCTGCAGCTGGTAGCCGGCCTCGTAGTCGGCATACGCTCGCAGCTCGCCCTCGATGCCCTGGCGCACAGCCGCGTATGCCCGCTCGTTCAGCGCCCGCACAGACTGCAGCAGCGCGTCCAGACGATCCACCGAGAATCCGCCGGCCGGCATCCGTTCCAGCGCTGCCACGAGCTGCGCGAACAGGTCGGCATCGGTCCGGTTCAGGATCGCGATGATCCGTCGGACTGCGCCGGTGCTGTACCTGGTCTGGTCTATCTGGTGCGAGACAGCCGCGTCGAGCAGCTCCTCATTGACCGTTGCCATCGTCTTCGCCGCCGGAAGCGCCAATCGAACCAAGCGCCGGGCCCTGCTCGTTCAGTCGATCGCGCTCGTCTTCCCACTTGCGGTCCGGTGCGATCAGACCCCGGCGCTGCGCTTCTTCGAATCGCGTCTCGTCGCTAAGTTTCATGGTCATCAGGTCTTGCATCGCTTCGGCCAGAGACAGAGCCCCGAAGTCCTTGAACAGCGACACGTTCCCGCCGTTGGCCTCGCCGACCCAGTCGGCCGCGAACTGCAAGCACTGATCCAGACCGTCTTCGACACTCTCAACGATCCGCTGAAGCGCGGACCTGTTCGCCTCGGCCTCGTTCTGGTTCTGTGTGGCCGTCATGCTGCCGGACTTCATCACCAGCATCTCTGCGCCGGCCTGGCGCATGCGGTCCTCGAGATCCTTCAGTGACTGCCGTCCGGCCTCGATCGCGGCGCCGGAGTGCTCGACGAATCGCATGTCCGCGCCACTCGGAAGCTTGACTGCAGACTTCGCGCCGACGGTGATCGAGGTTTCTCCTTCTGCCCCGATCACGGCAAGGATAGGCACCCTCGCCACATGCAGGATCGTCTGTTGATCGCTGTTGCTCTGCCAGTGCTCGACGTTCTGGAAGGCCAGGTCGAGGATCGGCGCATCGGACACTCCGAACCCAGATTGCTTCCCGTAGAAGAACACGAACGGGATTGCCGAGAGTGTCGTCGTGCCCTCATCGACCTTGACCCAGCTTCCGCTGCTGTCGCCAGACTCGGACTTGCGCCAGACCTCCCAGGCCCCGGGCGTCAGCACACGAACCTGCTCGATCTCCTTCTCACCGAAATCGCCGTCATCCTCATGGACGATCTCGAGCAGTCGGAGCTGTGTGAGCTTCGTCGCCCCGCCCTCGCGAACCGTCCGCCACCCGAGCACAGTGCCAGGTGAGTAGCGGACGAGGTACGGGCGGGCACCGGCGGCGCGCTCGTCGGCCACGGTGCGAACACCATCGGCGCGCGGGAAATCGACCAGCACGCCGGACGGCCCGTACCCGATGCAATCGGTCATCACGTCGGCCGCGAAGGTGTGCAGGTTCCGACCGAGCATGTCGGCGTCGGTCATCCATGCAGCGATTCGCGCCGGTACGTTCTCGCCCAGCGTGAGCGGCTTCGAGAACGGCTTGCCGGCGAGCACTTCGACGGTGCGGCCATATGCCGGGTAGAGCGTGGCGACGGCCAGTCGTGCCTTGTAGCTATCGTCGTCCTCGTTCGGCCACTGCGGAAGAAACGCTTTGCCAGCATCCCGCATGGAAGCCGTCCCGCCGAGCAACGCGCGCAGCATCGGCCAGTGGCGCGACATGCTCGCGACAGCGGCAGATTCGGTGAGGACGGATGCGGTCATGCGGGAGGCCTCTTGATGTTGTCTGTCACATGCGCAGCTGCTGCACAACAGCGAGGCGCTTCACGATCGGGTACCGGTTGGCGATGAAGTAGCCGACCGCGTCGTTCGGGTGGTCGTGTCCGGTCGTTTTGTCCGGCTCGCTGTTCGATCCGTACGCCTGTTGCTCGAGCGCTTCAGTGAGCTTCTGGCACCTGTCGGTGTTGATCTTCCAGCGACGCTCTCCGTTGTCGTTGAGCAGCATTGAATTTACCGCCAGAACCCTGTCACGAACTGCCGGGTTGTGCGTATCTACCCTGATCGTGAATCCAGCCTGACGCAGAATCGAAAGGTCCGACTCGCTCGCGTTCTTGCTGCTGGTGTTCTGGCCGCTGGCATCGGGGTAGATCGCCAGCGGGTGACCGCGGTCCTTGAACCGCTCCGTGAGCAGCTTCACCATCGCCGGAGTGTCGCGAACGCCAGTCAGCTCGCCGACAGAGATCGGAAGCCCATCCCGGATGACGCTCACGATCGCCGTCATGTTCAGCACGTTGAAGTCCATGCCGATGTGCAGCGGCTCGGCCGGCTGCTCTACTGCGTCGGTGTGACTCAACCTTCTGTCGAAGTTCGGATAGACAGAACCGCTGGCCAGGTTCGTGAATTCGCCTCGAAGATACGCGCCGATGAGCTGCGGCGGATAGCTGGCGCGCAGGCTGTTGATGTAGCCGTCCGGCAGATTCGCCTCGTTGTCGTACGTGCTTGCCTGAACCAGGCCGTACATCGACGCGAGCGATGGGTTCTCGCGGATCGCTTTCACGAACTGCTGATAGACGAATTTGAACCCCTCAGGGGTCGTCGTCACATCAACCCCGTTCAGCAGACCGTCGGCGGTGTGTCGCAGTCGCGCGATGATCTTTCGCCAGGCGGTCGCGGCCTTCTCGGCCTTCATCACGTCGAGCTCATCGACCAGGGCCTTCCCGATCTTGAATCCGACGATGTCGCCAGGCTTCTCCATCGATCGACACAGAATCGTGCATCTGTACTGGCTGCCGGCGAACAGGCGGACTTCCTTGTTCGTCTCGTGGATGTCTGCCTTCATCCCCCACTCGTGCGCGACTTCCTCAATCGTTGGATAGAAGATGTCGCGGATCTGCGGGTACGTCGGCGCGAAGTAGCCGGCATTGACGCGAGGCCACTCCCAGGCGTGTCTGCACAGCGCCGAAGATCCTACCCACGTCTTGCCGCTTCCGAACCCGGCAACGAACGCCCGGAACTTGTGCGGCAGCGTGAGGAACCTGGCCTGCGGCCTATTCAGTGACGGGTTGATCGTCGTCACGGATTCTGGCGTCCTTCACGCTGATCTCGATCTTCACCGGAGGAGGAGCTTCGCCTTCGCCGATCAGCTTCTTCATCAGGTCGGCCCGGGTCTTTTCCAGGCTCTCGATCCTGGCCATCAGCCTATCGACCGTGCCGGCGTAGTCTCTGCGCTTGAACCGCTGCTCTGACGGCGGGATGGAGGCAGGTTCACCGTCTTCCGCGTCCTTCTGCTCCGATCCGCTGCTGCGCTCGATCTGCTCCTCAAGCTCTGGGAGGTTTCCCGACTCCGTCTCCGCTCGGATTGTCCGCATGAGCCGAAGCCGGCAAAGCCTAAGCTCGTCATCGACCTTCCCCAGCTCGACGGCGTCCCACAGATCGCGCTCTTCGTCCGTCAGAATGCTGCTGTAAATCCCGTGTTTCCGAGCGTGTTGATTGCCGGCATGCGTCTCGGCCGCTTTCCCTCCGTGCATCCGGCAGCGGCCATTGCTCATTGCCCTGTTACGGCATGGCTGGCCGCTGCGGGTCTTTGCTCCGCAGTACGCCATTCGTTTTGCCTCTCAGGGTTTGCATGGGGTGTTTCGCGCTTCCTGGACACCGGAGAGAAGCTGTTTCGCCTCATTGAGCGTCCCGACGGTGCGACTCCTCACCGCGCGGAACTCCCAGACCCGGTACCGGCCGCGGAACAACAACAGGAAGTTGTCTCGACTCCAGAGCCGGGACTTCGGCGGCACGTACTCGACCACCACAAGTCGGCGGTATCTCTGTGATGACGCTACGCCGGCATGCGGTATCAGCCCGCGGAAGTGCAGCGAGCGGCGCGTGAAAAGGTAGGTCTTGTACTTGAGCGTCGCCACCCACAACAGGGCGGCAACGATCAGGCAGTTCAACAGGTGCCGGCGCGGCGCGCGGTTCTTCATGCTCATGCGTCGCGCTCCGTGGCGTGTGGTCCGGCGTGAATGTCTCCAGCTGCGGGATCTGCGCGCCTCTACGCTCCTCGGCGCTGCGGGCCTCTCACCCGCTCGGACGGATCACCTCCTTTGCGGGTGACGCGGTTCCTTGCGGGTTACAGCGTCCCGCGGCCATAAGCGCCGCCGATGCGGCTGGCTGATTTCGGCGATATGTTCCGCCGGGCGCGCGGATGCCGTCGATTGTGGCCCTGGCGCCGCTGGGTGAAGCCTCGCGCGTTGGAGCAGTGCTGTGCCCGCCTCCATCGTCCTCACAAGTGGCACCTGATCGTCCGGAGGAAGGCAAACAAAAAGCCCGCTCGGCTTTCGCCTGCGGGCTTGGGTGACAGTTCTTCACTGTATGCGGAAACGGTTATATCAGGACACGACGTGGATTGCAACTGGCCACGACACGTCACGAATCTCCTGTCGGGAGAAGTCCAGACTCGATCGCGGCACATGCCAAAGCCGTGCGCCGATCGATGGTGACCGCCCGACCGGTGCGCACGTCATGCCCGCGTGCCCATGCCTGATATGTGCTGAGGGATACGCCCAGCGCCTCAGCAGCGCCGCGTTGCGACAGGCCCATGCGGGCCTGCCAGGCCTGTAGATCGTCATGGGTCATGGCCCCGACCTCCGGCGCTGCGCACTCGCCCGCCCCTCCGTGTACCCAGCCTGATACGCGTCAGCGATGAGCCCGTGCAACTGCTCGGGCGTCATCATCTGTACCCCGCCATCCGGCCAGCGGTAGCGGGAGATGTAGGCGTCTGACGCCGCGCGCATGGTGCGGCGCCAGTTGCGGTTGGGGTGGTTGTTATCCTCGCGCATAAGTGTCGCCGTTGCGGCCCATTGCCAAATTGCAGTATTGCCACACCTCTCTGGGCAGCTTTGCGGCCGGGCGCATTACGCTGTGCGGTTCCTCGGCGGCCCACAACCTGCCGCCGATTTCAATTCCGAGGGTGTCATCTCCAAACACAACCACCTCTGCGTCTGCATGATCTGCTGCGATCGAGACCAAGTGCACTGGCGCGGACATGGTGTGCGTCGTGGTCTCCTCTCCCGTCATCGTCTGCATGTAGTGGTGGGTGTATGGCATGTCGCCGGCCGTTGCGATCTGGGTGACTTTCATTTTGTTCTCCGTGCGACCGGGCGGTGTCCCGGTCGCGGTTGGTCGTGTTGAGGTGGCTTGTTACACGCCCATGTGGGTGCCGGGGCGGCTAATCCAGGCGCGGTAGCGCGCATACTGGGTCGGGATGGCGGCGATCATTTGCTCGGTGAGATCGATGCGGCGTTCCGTTTTCTTGTCGGCGTTGCGCACGATGAGATGGTCGCCCATGTAGATCAGGTCTTCTGCCCCTTGAGCTGCAAACACTTCGCCGATTTCAGGCATTTGGTTGGCTTGTTCCATTTTAGTCTCCTGCCCCTGATCCCCGAGGCGCGGTGGTCAGCAACGGGCTGTCCATGGGTTAATACTATAACGACCGCGCTGCGCGGTCAATAGAGATGCCGACCGTTTGTCGGATTTCGGCCATAAGTCACCCTGAAGCGTGCATTACAAGCTCAATGGATATTTGCCCGCGGGCGCGTCATCACCTGTTAGCCCGTTTCGCCGCCTCGTTGATTGCCGCCCGCCAAGCAGTTAGCGCCTCCGCAGTCAGCGGCGAAACCGGCGCGTGACACTCGTCACTGATCGGGCACCGAACGCATCGCGCATCAATGTTTGCCGCGCATATCTCAAGCGCGGCGGCGTCAATGCCGCCAACTTTCATGCTAGACATACAGCAACCTGGCCATTGCGGCGTTGTCTTTCAAGTTTTGCGAGCTGTTCATGTCAAATCCCTTTGTTGTTCAATCGTTAGCACCTAACCCAGCGTGCAATCCGATGCCTGACGGCGCGGCTTCGCTCGGCGTTCATCCAACCAACCCGCGCTGCCTGAACTCGTCATCCAGCGCTGTCTGCCCCTTCTCCTCGGCTTTCTTCAGGCTTGCACCGATCGTCTGGTACTGTTCAGACAGCGCCTTGCGATTCAGCCCGAAGTCGGACGCCAGTGACTTGAACTCCACCCCTCGCACGCCGAAGAACTTCGCGATCAGCGCCCGGCGAGCCCGCATGTGGCTGATACCGGCCGGCACCGCCCAGGACGCCAAGCGCTCGACGGCCTCCTGCCACTCTTGTGTCGGTTTGTCCCCGTGGCAGCACGGACACTCCTCGAACTTCGGCGCGAATCTGGCATAGATCGCTGCACGGTGGATGGGGTCAAGCCGCTCAACAGCCGCCAGCACCATTCCCGCCTGTGCGGCGCCGGACGTCCCGACAAGGCCTTTCCCAGATCCCAGCGGCGGGCCCATCAGCTTGACCATGGCCGGCTGGTCGTACTGCTGCATCGAGAAGTTGAACGCGAACACCAGGGCCGCGTGGGTGCTTTTAAACATCGGCTCGGCCGACGCGTCGGTCATGGTCATTGCTCCTGTCGTCATCACGGCTCCTTGCGGCTGGTGAATGCCTTCGGTTTTCGGTATCGCTTCTCTGCCCACTGCTTGAAAATTTCCCTTTCGGTCCAGTCCATGTTGTCGCGCCGCATGTCGATCACGAGAATTCCGTCTTCGTAGTACCCCTCCCGTTTGATGCGCTCGACATCGACGGATTCGGGCATCAGGCGGCCCAACGGAGACCTGTATCCGGCCATCAGCGCACACCTCCGTAGATCCGCTCTAGCGTCTCGGAAACCAGCTCCAGCTCCGTCACTCCGTATGTGCGCTCAAACGCGCGGACACCGAGCCCATGAACA
Source organism: Nitrogeniibacter sp. (assembly GCA_041600915.1). Classification (GTDB taxonomy): domain Bacteria; phylum Pseudomonadota; class Gammaproteobacteria; order Burkholderiales; family Rhodocyclaceae; genus Nitrogeniibacter. The sequence goes on along the minus strand of JBFIJC010000001.1, from coordinate 26,975 downwards.
CCGGTGCCGCCGCGGTGGTGTTCTGAGCAAAGCCCCGTAGTCATCCAGTCACTGTTTCGCTGTCCAGCCCCGACGCCTTCACGGGCGTGATGAACCTCGGCTGGCGTGAAGCCGTACCCGAGCCTCCGGCAAATCGAACATCCGTCGTTCGCCACCCTGCCCATGTGCCTTTTCGCCGCTGTGCTCATTCGAACTGAACCCCCCATTCGGATGCAGCCTCGGCCTGCACCTTGTTGATGAACTCGGAAAACTTCGCCACGCTCAGGTCTGCGGTGCTCCAGTAGGTCTGTACGACTTCGCCGGCCGGCGTCGTGTATTCATCTTTCAGCAGGAACCGTCGCCGGAAGTACTCCTTCCAGAACTCCTTCGGGTAGCGCTTCCCGCCCCACCATGCCTGTTCGCTGACAGCGTCCAGGATGGGGCCGTGGAACATCCGGTTCTGCTCACCAGTTCGTTTGCGCTCTTCCTCGACCACGATCACCCGCAGCGGCTTGCCGCGCTCGACGGCGGCGCCAGCGTTCTGCTTCAGGAAGGCGTTCAGCAGTCGCGCGGCCGGCGGCGAGTGCAGCAGGAACTCCCGGTAAAGGCCGCTCATCGCTGGTGCTCCATCAGGACTTGCCGGGCAAGAGATCCTCGATCGTCTGCCGCCGGAGAGTTCGACCAGTGGCGCCCGCGTGTCGGCCGGCGCCAGTTTCCGGCCTCTGCGTACCAGGACAGCGCGTCGCGAACCTGCTCGGCGCCCTGCTTCTCGATGGCGTCAGCGGCTTCGGCGGCGATGGTCAGACCCATGGTCGCGAGCTGGCGAAGTCGAGCAACAAGGTCGCTCATTCCGGTGCCCCTCGCTCTTCTCTCGCGTCGTGCATCTGGATCGCGCGTTGGATGGCATCGGCAGCCTCGCGAAGATCTTGCTTCGTGTCGCCTTTCCCGCGAAGTCCTGCACAAAGAAGTTTCTTGACCGCATGCTGGCGTGCCGGACACGTGACATTGAATGCGTCGAGTACGGCATAGACGTCGACCTTCCCTTCGATCGAGCACGTCATGTCGCGCAAATACTTCGATCCGCTCTTGTTGAAGTCACTCATCGCGCCGGCCTCGCCTGCATCTCGACCACGCGCACAGACACGCCCGGGGTCTCGCCGTACTGCTTTCCCTTCACCACGCGGCAGGCTTGAGCGTCATCGCGGAACACGATCTTGTTCATGCCGTCCATGACCGCTTTTTCCACGTTATCCAAATCCGGCTTGCCAGTAGGCATCACGTCACCGACCAGGGCGGCGCGGCGCTTCTTCTGCGACCAGCTGGCCGGCACAGTGCATGTCGCCACCAGCCAGACGATGACCGGGTTCATTGTCGGAGGCCGCCCGGCCATGGCCTGGCCGGCTGCCATTCGCACCAGGTTTTCGTACTCGACAGTGTCCTTCGGCGTGTAGTTGGCGACGAACTGCCGTCCGTCGCCCATCTTGGCGATGCGCGAGCGGTGCCGGCCCTTGCCCTTCGGCTCCCCGGGGATCACGAACCGGACGTCGAACGCCGCGCCTTCCGGAATTCCTCCCTCGCAAGCCCGTCCAGGCGCTTCGCCGCCGCCTTGCCGTGCCTCGCCTGCCACCGAGCAAAGAAGTCCTTGCGATCCTCGTTGCTCAGCCTCGCCACCCACCGGGCCAAGCATTCCCATTTCCATGATTCGGTCCATGTCTTTCCCCTACTCGTCGTAGCCTTCGCCATAGCTGCAGTACTCACGCAAGGACGGCTTCCAGTCCTTTGCCAGGTTCCCAAACCGGGTGAATTGCCCTTGGTATGCGAGACGAACGGTCCCGAGCTCGCCGTTCCGGTGTTTGCCGACGATGATCTCGGCAGTTCCGGCCTCCGGGCTGGTCGGGTTGTAGATCTCGTCCCGATAGACGAAGACGATCACGTCGGCGTCCTGTTCGATGGCGCCAGACTCTCGAAGGTCGGAGACAACGGGCCGCTTGTTCGGTCGCTTCTCGAGATCGCGATTCAACTGCGACAGCGCGACGATCGGGCAGTCCAGTTCCTTCGCCAGTGACTTGAGGCCGCGCGAGATGCCCGCAATTTCTTCTGCCCGGCTGTTCCCGTGGCCGGACATCAGCTGCAGGTAGTCGATCACGACGTAGGCCAGCCCGCCGAGTTCGCGCTTTGCCTTCCTGGCCATCGCGCGCACCGACAGCACATCAGGGGCCTGGGCATCCTTGAGCCGCATCGGAAGGCGCTTGATCTTCGACATCGCGCTGCCGACGTCTGACCACTCGTCTGGCGTCATGTGGCCAGAGCGGATTTTCTTGAGCGGGATTGCCCCGATGTCGGCGCACAGGCGGTGGCCGAGCTGCACGAGCGGCATCTCGAGCGACACCACAAGCCCGGGTTGGCCGTTGCTGGCCGCGTGCCGCGCGAGGTTCATCGCGAACGTGCTCTTCCCCATGCCAGGGCGACCAGCGACGACGATCAGGTCAGACGACTGCAAGCCTCCGAGCATTTCGTCGAAGTCGGTGAAGCCGGTAGCCAGGCCCGTGATGTTGCTGTCGCGCTCCGCACGGGCATGAAGGTCTGCAATCAGGATCTGCGTCAGCTCGGGCATCCCGACCAGGTCCTGCGTCTCGTCGGTGCCGGCGACGGACATCACCGCCGACTGCGCCGCGTCAATGCGCTGAGCCATCGTCATGCCGGGCGCGGTGGCCATGGCCGCGATCGAGTCGCCGACGGCGATCAGCCGGCGCGAAACGGCCCGCTCCCTGACCTGCTTCGCGTACCCGGCAATGTTGGCCGTCGATGGCGTGTTGTTCGCGATATTGCCCAGGTAGCCAAGGCCACCAACGGACTCAGCGATGCCGAGCTCTTCAAGCCGCCCGAGCACCGTCACAACGTCTGCGTGTTCTCCAGATGAGATCATCGCGATCAGCACACGAAAGATCTTCCGGTGGTCATCGCGATAGAAATCGTCTTCACTCACGAGCCCGGAAATCCGGTCAAGTGCTGCGTTCTCGATCAGCAGCGCGCCGATCACAGATTGCTCTGACTCGATCGCGTGCGGCGGCAGCATCAGCGGTGCGTTCATGCCGAGCCCCGCAGGATCTGATGGACCTGATCAGCGCCAGCGCACGGACCAATCGACGCGGTGAGCGCCTGGCGCGCAGGCGGAACAACTGCTGGCAGCCGGCCCGTCCGGACAGCGTCAATCGCCGCTTCAAGTTCCTCGCGCCAGCGGTTCGCCATGAAGCGGTACGGATACGCGAGCACGTCATTGCCGATAGACGATGACGCCCAGTAGATCGCCGGGTTTGACCACGCGTCGCGCCCGCTCTGGCGCAGATACCACTGCTGCGCGGCTTCCGTGTAGGCGCGCTCGTAGTCGATCCGCACGCGGCACAGGTTGCGGAACTCCGGCGCGCTCGGCGGCCAGTCCTTCTCACGGCAGGCGGACAGGCCGCGGGCGATGTCGTCCGGGCCCATGTCGGCCAGCTCTTCGCGCCATGCCGCCTTCACTCGCTCCGGATCGACGCCGGCCCACATATCGGCAAACCGACGGCCGTACCGAGATGCAAACCAGGCGAAGAGGTCTTCAACCGACAAGGCGGGCCTGCCCTTCGATGACGCGCGACCCGCCGGAGTCGCCAGTGAGTGCTGCGAGGGTGTTTGCTCTTTCATCGGTCTTGCTCCCATTTGGTCGCTTCTTTCGGTCGTCGATGTCTCGGCGCCACCAGTTGCGCCACGTCGCCTGCCAGTCGGTCTTCCTGGCGTCCTTTCCGCCCTTGCCGCGCCAGTAGTCGGCGAACCTCTCGGCGGTACGCCGGACTTCGTCTGCCGTCACGTGGCAGCCCTGCTCTGCCGCGTCTTCCATTGCCCACCGGCCCCAGGCCGCGGGCAGTACCCAGTCGTCCGGCAGGCGAGCGCCTTTCGGGTCTGGCTTCGGTTTCTGGCTTGCAGGAGGTCCGGCTGCTTTCGCCGGCAGGGACGGTTCGCCTTGCTCAGGGAAATCGGTCGAGTTCGATTCCGGGGGGGGCATCTCACCGATAGGTGAGATAGGGGGTTTACATACCTTCCCTTCCCTTCCCTTCCCTTCCGGGGTCGAATGGTCGGCGACTGGTCGGCGACTGGTCGTCGATTCGTTCGGCGACCGTTCGCCGATTGGTCGTCGAATTTCTGGCCCCGGGTGCTTGATGTTCTTCTTCTCAATCTTCTGGTGATGCCAGCCAGTCACTTGAAAATACTGGCGTTCCGCCACTTCATACCGTTCGATGAGGCCATTGGCTTCAAGCTCGTCGAGCATCACCCCAACTTCGTCAGATGTGATGTCGTCACCCGGGAAGACCTCGGCTTTCAGGGTCTTCGAACTGGCCGGATGACGCCCCGCGTCGTCGCAGAAGTTCCACATTCCGATGAACAGTAGGCGAGCGGTCGTCGAACACTCCATGACCTGTTCGCTCGTCCAGAACTCGGGCTTGATCGTCCTGATTCTCGCCATCACGCAGCCTCGTCGATCGCGTCGAACAGGCTCGGCATACTGACCTCTTGCTCCATGGCGCGCAGGTACTGGACAGAGTCGAAGAAGTAGCCTGTGTTGAGCTCGCTGCCCTGGCCGCGGCGCCCGAGCTTGATTGCGCGGTACGGCACCGTCCCAAGCCCGCAGAACGGGTCATAGACGAGGTCGCCGGGGTTGCTGTAGCGGGTGATCAGCCGATCAACGATGTCGAACTGGAGAGGGCACAGATGATTCTGCAGCCCCTTCTGGGTCTGCTGCCCGTTGAGCGTCAGCATGCGATTCACGTCGTGCCACACCTCTGCGTGATGCGACCCGGGCGCCAGGCTCATGAATGTTGATGGCAGCGCCCCGCGGGCCTCGAGCTCTTCGCCGATACGGACGTGGAAGTCGTGGTCATAGACGTTCTGCAGGCTGTACTGCGTGAAGGCCTTCGCCAGCTTGTCAGGGCCGAGGCTGGCCAGCTCTTCTGCGGTCAGCATGCGGTTGCCGGAAGACCGCCAGAAGGCATGTGCATCAACCTGCCAGCGCGCCCGGGTGTAGTCGGCCTTGCTCTTCGTCACCGGATCATCCGCATAGCCGCGCGAGCGGTCTGTCTGCGGCTTGCGAAAGAGGATGACGTACTCTGGAGAGCCGACGCCCATCTTGGTGCCGTCCTTGCACTGCTCAGACCACCCCAGGCGGTACGTCTGGTTATTCTCGCGCACCACGTCGGTGATGACCGTGATCATCCCCATGTAGTCGAAGCCGTGTTTCCGGCCGTGCATGATCGCCTCACAGTGAAACGGGCTCACTGTCGGTGCGCCGGCACCGGTCACGTTGCCGAACAGGATCCTGTCCTTCACGTGGCAGCAGTACAGGCGGCCGGGCTTGAGGATGCGCAACAGCTCCGGCGTCAGAAAGTCCATCTGCGCCCAGAAGTGGTCATTCCCCGCCGTGTGTCCGAAGTCGTTGTAGCTCGGGGTGTATTCGTAGTGGTTCGCAAACGGGATCGAGGTCACCACCAGGTCTGCGTGGTTCTCCGGCTGCCGGCGAGCCTCGATAACACAGTCGTTGTTCGCCACGGTGAAGCGCTCGCCAGCCACCTCGATACGCTCAACCCCGATCGTGCGCGTCAGCACGTCGGCCAGCGACAGGTGATTCAGTCCGTGTTCCTTGATGATCTCTGTCATGTTGCTCACCATCTCCTCGTGCTGTGCCCACTTCGCCTGCAGCGTGCGGAGGATTTCCCTCTCGGCTTCGGAGTGGATGATGTGAATTTCGACGGCATGCGATTGCAGGAATCGCTGAATCCGGTGGATCGCCTGAATGAAGTCATTGAAGCTGTAGCCGATGCCCAGGAAGATGGCCTTGTGGCAATGGCGCTGGAAGTTGCAGCCGCTGCCGGCAATCTCCGGCTTGGCGCTCAGGTACTGAAACTTGCCGTCGGAGAAGTCGACGATGGCCTGCTCTCTTACGTCGAGGTCTTGGGTTCCGTAGATCGCCACGGCAGACGGAACCGCCTTCTGGATGGCGTGGCGCTCGGCTTCGAGGTCGTGCCACAGGATGTAGTGGCTGCTCGGGTCGGCCGACAGGATTTCGACCATCTTTTCAATGCGAAGCGGCAAGCTGTCACGCTTCTCGTGCGCCGCCGCCTGCAGACCGATCGCCGCATCCTTGAACAGCATGCCTTGGCCGTCTTTCTCCGATCCTGCAGCGGCATGGTTTGTCGCCACCTCGTGGTAATGCACCTGCAGCTCTGGCAGGTCATATCCCGTGTCTTCGAAGCCGAGGTCAGAGGGGCGCTGCAGGAACACGGCCCACGAGTTCAACCACAACCAGAACTCGCGCTCTTTATGGGGGTACAGCGTCAGGTTGTTCGCCTGCGTGCTGTCGCGCTGGAAGAAGCGGGTCAGCGCCTGTCCGGTGTCCATGATCCCGAGGAAGCCGGCGTAGTGGATCAGCTCCTTGTACCGGTTAGGGCTCGGCGTGGCGGTCGCAACAAACTTGTGCTTCACGCCCTCGAACAGCGGCAGGAACTCCTGATAGGTCTTCGACCCGTACGATCGCAGCACGCTGGCTTCGTCGAGCGACACCACCGAGAACACGCGAGGATCCAGACGACCATCGCGGATACTCTCGTAGTTGGTCAGGAAGAAGTCGCAATCCGGGTCCATCTCTTCGGGCCGGCGAACGAACTGAAACCGAACGCCAACCTTCTCGCCGTCGCGGCGGAACTCTTGGCGCACACCGAGCGGGCACACGATCAGAGCCTTGCCCCCGGCGCGCTCCCGCGTCAGGCGGACAATCTCGATCTGCTGGAGAGATTTGCCGAGTCCGAACGCCTCGAACAGCGCTCTATTGCCGCCCTTCACTGCCCACCGAACGCAGGCGCGCTGGTGCGGTTTCAACAGAGGGTGGATTTCGTCATCGGCCACGTCATAGCCGTCGAACTGCGCAAGCGGTGTCTTCGCGCGCAGGAAGTCGAGATAGGCGTCGCTCATCACTTCGCCCTCCCCTGCAGCAGCTCCATCGCCCAGGCGAGCTTCTTCTCGGCTTCGTCGGCGCGCGCCTTCTCGTGCTCGGCTCGGCGCTCTGCCTCCGACTGAAGCATTACCGTACCGCGACCGACCTGATACGCCAGCCAGTCCAGATAGACCGTGTTGCCGACGATCTCGCAGAACTCGGCGAGCTTGTCGCCAGAGAGCGTCGCCGCCCCCTTCTTCATTCGCGAGAAAGTGCCTGAGTCGATGTTCATCGACAGGTGGATCTCGTTGTCCTGGAGCCCGGATGCATCGCAGGCCAGCGTGAAGGCTGCGCCTTGAGTCCGCTTGGACCACACCATCTCAAGCGGCACAGTGGCCGATTGAGGGGCTCGCGTCAGGGCAAGCTGGGTTTGTTCGTTCGCGCCCATATCAACGCGCTCCAAAAGTCTTGAGTTGAGTTGACACACCAACTTCGGCGAAAAAAAAGAGGCCGGGCACCGCAGTTGCGGGCCCGGCTCGAAAATCGCCACGAGGGAGGAGACGCGGCGACACCACTTTCAGCTGATGAGGAGAGACCATGACGAACACCGGATCAGGCTGCGGCACTTTGGCTTTCATCGTCGGAAGGCTCGAAAGCCTTCGGGTGCGCAAGCTTCAAATACATCCGGCGTGCTTCTGGAATTCCGTTGGCCATCCACTCGGAAACAGACGGCGGCCGAATGCCGAAGATCTTTGCTACGGCGTACGTTCCGCCGAGAGCGGCGACCACGCGAACGGCCTCTTCATTTCTTGGTTTCGTATCCATGGACGAATGTTAGGCGCACCTAATTTATATGTCAAGGCACGCCTAACCCGCGGCTTGTTAGGCTCGCCTACATGAGCACACTTGCAGAACGGGTAAAATCTGCCCTCGAAGAATCAGGTAGATCGCAGGCTGCGTTGGCAGATGCCTGTGATATCAAGCCGCCGTCCGTCAATGGGTGGCTGTCGGGGAGCACAAAAAGCATGAAGGCCGCAACAGCACAGCGGGCCGCCGAGTTTTTGGGGGTAAATCAGGCCTGGCTAACTGAAGGCCGGGGGCCGAAGCGCGGAGGCTCCGTTGCGGAATGGCGCTGCGGGGAGGCCCTGGCCGCCGCTGGCTGGAAGGTCACGTTCAGCGCCAACGTGCCAACTTCACAGCGCCCCAAGATCGAGACAGATGATGGTTATCTCATCCCAGACTTAGTCATCGAGAAGGACGGAGTCAGCAAGTACGTCGAGGTGAAAATGCACTCTGCGCTTGGACAGCGGACCGCAGAAAACCTAAAACGACATGGTGTCGTAGTGATCTTTTCAGACAAAATCGGTTACGCCGCTCAAGTGGTCGAAGAGTCCATTTCAAACGACGCCGCTCCATCCCCTGTTGCCGTACCGGCGGAGTATGCCAACCAGGCCTCCGACCTCGATGCAGACAGTTCTACTTCTATCTTCGTCGATGTTTTCGACGCGCGGGGCTCAATGGGGCTTGGATTGTCACAGCCAGAACATGACAACGTGGTTGACCGGATCAGGCTCGCCAGAGACTGGGTTCGGTCTCAACTTGCATTTATTTCAAGCCCGGCAAACTTGGCCGTGCTGTCAGCGTATGGCGATTCGATGACGCCAACGTTTGCAGACGGGGACATCCTGCTTGTAGATCGCGGGGTCACTGAGATCAGGCTTGACGCCGTATATGTGCTGTCGCTCAACAGTGAGCTGTACGTCAAACGCATTCAGCGTCGCATCACAGACGGGGCGGTGATCATCAAAAGTGACAACCCGCTGTACGATCCTGTCGTGGTGGATAACGGCGAGCGCGAAAATCTAAGCGTGCTAGGCCGTGTCGTGTGGGCCTGGAATGGACGAAAACTTTAGGAGCTACTCGTGGCCGAGGAAAAAAGAGGCGGGTTCTGCAAGTCTTGCAACAAACAAGTCGTTGTTTTCAGGAAAGGCACCAATCATATTTTGCACCTCCTTTTGACGGTACTCACGGCCGGGCTTTGGATCATCATCTGGCTTGGTGTCGGCGTGAAATTCGGTGGTTGGCGCTGCACGGAGTGCGGTTCGAACAAAATCAACAGGGTCTCGTAATTGCGCCGTATTTTCTCCGCGCTCTGCCTTCTGATCGCCTGCAACCAAGTTTCCAGCCAGCAGGGATCAACGTGCCGAGTAGTTGGCGTTTCCGACGGAGACACCGTCACGGTTCTATGCCAAGAAAACCATCAACTGAAGATACGCCTGGCGGAAATCGATGCACCAGAGAAAGCGCAGCCGTTCGGCCAGCGCTCCAGGCAATCCTTGTCATCCATCTGCTTCGATACCGATGCCGAAGTTTATCCTGTGACGACTGATCGCTACGGGCGCACAGTTGCCCGCCTGATGTGCAACGGAGTTAACGCCAATGCACACCAGGTCTCCACGGGCATGGCATGGGTCTATGACCGATACGCCAAAGACCCCGCGCTATATGACCTGCAGGACTCGGCACGCGCATCTGGTCGCGGGCTGTGGTCTGACACATCGCCCGCGCCACCATGGGAGTGGCGCAAGGCACGTCGCTGATACCAAACAGAGCAACCCACCAACCCCGCTAAGGCGGGCTTTTTTTTGCCCTGCCCAAATAAGTTAGGCACGCCTATTGACATTAAAATTAGGTGCGCCTAACATGACTCCATCAAAACAAAAACGGAGTCACCACCATGCAAACCGACCTGACCCGCATCGCCGACGAGCTGGCCGCTGCTTCTTCGGAACTTGTATCAGCCAGCGCAAAGCTTGAGCGGTATGCCGACACCATCAATGTGCGTGGCATTTTCACCGCATGTCACGCCAAAGAAGCGATTGAAGCCCTCATGGCCCGCTGTACGGCCCTCGGCATGGAAGACATCACCGACCAGCTCGAATCCGCCCAGCTTGTTGCTGAGTCCATACAGCAGGCCGACGAGGCTGCAGCAGCTGAACGCCTTGACGAAGAGCGCAGAGAGATCGAGTTCAGCCTGCACCAGCGCGCCAACGGCGGCATGTTCAACGGCGACCTTCTGCGCTCGCTTTACTGACTCCCTCCCGACCGTCGCCCCTCAAGCCGCGCCAGCGGATGAGCTTTGGAGGCGACCCGGAAAGCGTAACCGGGACTCATTGGAGCAAAGACATGGAATTCATGACATCCCACGGAGCAGTCATAGCCATCCTGATCGGTCTGATTCTGCTCGCGCCTCTGGCCGTACGCGCTGCCATCGACTTAACCGTCTGGCTGATGGGCTACGGGGACAGCGAATGATTCGCGCCATCAAGACACTCATCGCGCGTGGCCGGCTTCGGCTGGCAGAGATCGATCTTGAATGGTCTGAGCGTGAAGGCTCCGCCAGCCTGATCGCGCGCAAGCAGGCGGCTTACGACCGCGCTCTTTACGAACTTCTGAGACTGGAGACGACGCGATGAACGCACCCGCACAACGTGAACATTTCCTCAAGGAGCGCCGCGAAGGTCTTGGCGGCTCCGATGTAGCCGCTGCCCTTGGATTTTCTAAGTTCAAGACGCCAGTCGAGTTGTGGCACGAGAAGACCGGCCGCACGGCCGAGGACGTCGACTCCATGCGCCTACGGTTCGGTAATTACAACGAGCAGTTTGTCGCGCAGGAATACACGAACACGACCGGCCTGGCCGTGCAGCGGTACAACCCGATGCTGCGCAGTGAGCAATACCCGCATGTGATAGGCCACATCGACCGGCTGGTGATCCCGCGCGGTCAGAAAGTGGCCGCGCACCGTGGCGAGATTCGCACCGATCGCGGGCTTGAAGCCAAGACGGTTGATGGCTACGTGTTCCGCTACTCCGGCGAGTGGGGCGAGCCCGGGACCGATGAGGTGCCCACCTACTACCTGATCCAGAGTGTCGTATATATGGCGCTGACCGGTTGCCAGTTCTGGGACCTGGCCGCGCTGGTCGGGTCTGGCGCCGCGCCGCTGGCCATCTACCAGCTTCAGCGTGACATGGATCTGGAGTTGGAAATCATGCGCCGCGCGGGCGAGTGGTGGGAGACGCACGTCATCCGTGACATATCACCCGAGCCCATCAACGACAACGATGTGTCTCTGCTCTACCCCCAAGCTGAAGCCAAGGTAAGGGTGGTCGCCACCGACGAAATGATGGCCGAGGTGCGCCGCATCGCTCGCGTCAAGGCGCTCATGAAGCGCCTAGAGGCCGACGTGTCAGCGCGCACCCTGGAGGTCAAGAAATTCATGGCCGGCGCTGGCGAACTCGTGAGCCCCGAGGACGAAAAAACCAAGCTCGCCACGTGGAACAACCGCAAAGGCGCCAATCGTTTCGATCTGGATTCCTTCATCGACACCATGGCCCCGGGCGCTCTGCCCGACGAACACGCTGCGTGGGTGGCAGACATCAAGCAGGCCTTCACCAGGCGCGGCGAACCCAGCCGCTCGTTCCTCATCAAATAGGGAGATATCACCATGTCCAACAGCAAAGCCCCGCTTTCGGTGGTCGATGACCAAACCATCAGCGCATCGGCCAGCGGCATGTCCGACGCCCCGGCCATTTCATCCAACGCCATGCTGCTCAGCGACGAGAACTTTGGCCGCTGCATGAAGCTGGCCGAAATGATGGCCACCGCCACGGCCACCGTGCCCAACCATTTCCGCGGCAAGCCCGGCGATTGCCTCGCCGTTGTGATGCAGGCCGCGCAGTGGCGCATGAACCCATTTTCCGTGGCTCAGAAAACGCACTTGGTCAATGGTTCGCTGGGCTACGAGGCGCAGCTGGTTAATGCCGTGGTTCAAGAATCCGGCGCCATCGTCGGGCGCTTTCACTATCAGTATGGCCAGGACGGAACGGGTCATATCACCTGCCGCGTTGGCGCACAGCTTCGCGGTGAGCGCGAAATCACGTGGAACGAGTGGATTTCCGAGGCGGACGTGACAACGAAGAACTCACCGCTGTGGAAGACCAACCCGCGCCAGCAACTGGGCTATCTGCAGGTGAAGAACTGGGCGCGCGCTTACTGCCCCGGCGCCATCATGGGCGTCTATACGCCGGACGAGCTCCAGGAAAAGGACATGGGGCCGGCCGACGTCGTCACCCCGGCGCCGGCCGCTCCCACGTCCAATGCCCGCACCAACAGCCTCAAGGAAAAGATGGGGGTGAAGCCAAAGGCGCCCGAGCCCGCTGGGCCGCGCCTGGACGAAGTGATGCGCGCCATCGAGTCCGCGCGCGACGGCGAATCGCTCAAGGCCGCGAAGGCTCTGGGCATGACGATGGACGAAGGCCCGGACAAGGAACAGGCGATTACCGCCTACGGTGCCCGCGTCAAGCAGATCAAGGCACAGGCCGCAACCGTCGATCCCGAAACCGGCGAATTACTCAATGCCGAGCAGGGGGCCACCGAGCAGAGCACGGAAGACTTCTTGGCCGGCATGGACGAAGAGAACATCTTCAACAAAGAGCCCGAGTGAAAGAACCCTTGTGAGAGAGCCATTGACCCGCTCGGCCTGTCGGCCGGCTGAACGGATAGGACATGACCGACTACGCCGGGGAGCTTCGAGGGGCTGGAGAACCGGAAGAGATGGATAGCAAAACCCCTCTCCCTTTCAATATCTGGAGCACACCAAAATGCAACTCTGCTTCGAAGAACACACCGCCCGCCTGACCAGCGTTAATCCGCGAGCCGAGTGTCACGGCGAGGACAAAGCCCTTGGCGCAGACATCAAGCTCGAGATCAAGACGACGAACGACGTTCTCGCCGAGATCCACCCGAGCCTGAAGTCGTTCCTCTTCATGCCGCCAGACGAGTCGCAGGGCGAGCTGCTTGATCGCGACCCGCACCACATGCCGAAGCTTCGCTTTCCGGACATGAAGGGACCGGTCAAGTGGGATTGGGACAGCGTCGGCTACACGCTTCACGTCCATTACGGCGTCTCTGGCAAATCGGACATCCGTCAGCACGACTGCAAGATCGGGAAGTTGGCTTTCTCTCCGATCGAGGGCGGGTCTGTGTCGATCGGCCTGCGCCTGCAGTTCTCGCCGACGCCGGAGACCATGGGCCGGCTGTGCGAGCTGATCGGCCAGGACATCACCCTGAGCCTGGAGCCGCCCAGCGACGGCATGGGCGGAAGCGAGGATGACGAACAATGAGCCTGATGACAGACATCCTCGGCGCGGTGTCGCGCAACCCGGGCGGCACTGTGTCCGAACTGGCCGACACTCTCGAAACGGCAGAGAAGCGCGTGCGCGACAACCTGATCCACGCGCGCAATCGCGATCTGGTGACGATGCGTAAAGACGACGTGACGAACCTGCCTGGCTACACCCTGACGACGGCCGGCAAGGAGTTCCTGGCGAAGAGCACGACGGAAGTCGAGACGCCGGAACCGGAGTACGACCCGGATTCCGTTTCGTTCGATGCGAAGAAGCGCGCCGACGCCAACCAGCGGCGGGCCGAAGATGCCGAGAAAGACGCGATGACGCTCATTGGCATCATCGCAGACATCCGCAAGGCCATCGGCGACCCGACCGGGAAGATCATGCTCGGCGATCTGGCGAAGGCTGTCGAAGAGCGGACTACCTCAGCGGTATCTCCGGCGCAGTTCAACGGATTCGATCCGGGCAAACTGCCGCCGATTCTGATCTCGTGCGTGGCGAAGCTGTGGCCGGGGTCCGAAGGCATGTTCTGGGAGTCGTTTCTGGAGAAGATTCCGGCGCGGATCGACGAGATCAAGAACGAGGCCACCAGAACTGCCGAGTTCCACGCCGAGCTTGACCGCCATCGCGCTGCGACGACGAATCTCGCTTCAGAACTCGCCACCGAGCGCCAGGCCCGCCAGGCGTTGCAAGAGCAGATGGACGCAGATCCTGGCATCGACATAAAGGACGCGGCCGTCGGTTACGTGATGCTGGCCAGCAAGCGCAAACCGCGCCGCCTCGCCAAGCCCGAAAACGCTCGCGAGTCGGCGTTGAGCGCCATCCGAGCCGGCGCACAGCGCGCCGAGGTTTTCGCGCTCGTGCCGGTCGGTAAGGCGGTTCGCGGCGCACAGTGGAAGGACGCCGAGTGAATACGCCACAGCACAACGAGCGCCGTATGAATTGGCCCATCCGAAACAAGGTCGAGAAGATCGTCGGCCGGCTCCACATCGGCGACATCGACCGAGTCGGCGCGGCTCTTGCGCTGCGCGACTTGATGCTCAACGTCGAGACGGCAAACCGGATCATCAACCGGGTGCCGGCCAGCATCAATTTCACGAGGGACTGAAGATGAACCGCATCTATATCAGCGGGCCAATGACCGGCGTGCCGGAGTTGAACTTTCCGGCGTTCAACGCCGAGGCGGCCCGTCTTGAAGATCTCGGCTACGAAGTCGTGAATCCGGCCGAACTGAACCCGGACCCCGAAACCGGCTGGCACGAGTGCATGCGCCGCGACCTGACTGCGCTGCTCACCTGCGACACACTGGCGCTGCTGGACGGCTGGCAGAAGTCGGCAGGCGCGCACCTTGAGATGCACGTCGCCCATCGGGTCGGCATGAACATCGTGATCGCCAGAGAGGTTCTGGCATGAAGCGCGACGCCTTCACCACAGCACCCGACGACGTACGCGAAATCCGCCACTTCCATTTGTTCTGCGGATTGGGAGGCGGCGCCAAGGGCTTCAACAAGGCCAGTCCGCGTGTTGGCAACATGGTCGGCCGCTTCCGCTGCATCGGCGGGATCGACGTCGATGCTCCGGCCATCCGTGACTTCGAGCGCCTGACCGGCTCACGCGGCGCGGTGCTTGATCTGTTCGACCGAAGCCAGTTCGAGGCCTTCCACGGCGTTGAGCCGCCTGCAGGCTGGCGCGAGGCCGGGCCGACCGACATCCGCACCGCTGCCGGTGGCGAGAGTCCGCACATCGTGTTCCTGTCCGCTCCCTGCAAGGGCTTCTCCGGCCTGCTGTCCGAGAACCGCAGCCGCACCGACAAGTACCAGGCACTGAACCGGCTGACGCTGCGCGGCGTCTGGCTGATGCTCGAAGCCTTCGCCGACGATCCGCCCGAGCTGATCATCTTCGAGAACGTGCCGCGCATCGCCAACCGTGGCCGTCATCTGCTGGACCAGATCGGCGACCTCCTGCGCAGCTACGGCTACGCCGTCGCCGAGACGACACACGACTGCGGCGAGATCGGCGCGCTGGCGCAGAGCCGAAAGCGCTTTTTGCTGGTGGCCAGGCACATCGAGAAAGTGCCGCCGTTCCTGTACGAACCGGACAAGAAGCGGTTGCAGGCGGTCGGTACCGTGCTTGATCGAATGCCGCTTCCCGGCGACACCGCCGGCGGGCCGATGCACCGCGTGCCGCGCCTGCAGTGGAAGACGTGGGTGCGCTTGGCCTTCGTCGAAGCCGGCAGCGACTGGCGCAGCCTGAACCGGCTGGAGGTGTCCGATGGCGTGCTGCGCGACTACCTGATCGTGCCAGAGTACCGGGGCGGTTACCTAGGTGTGAAACGGTGGGACGAGCCGTCCGGCACGGTTGCCGGCGAGAGCCTTCCGTCGAACGGATCATTCTCTGTCGCGGACCCGCGCTTCGATCAGAGCGCACGATGGAACGATGGCCAGGCCTACGGCGTTCGCCGTTGGGACGAATCCACCGGAACCGTCGCCGGGCAGACCAACCCCGGGCAAGGCGCGTACTGCATTGCCGACCCCAGAACAGGCGTGAAGCACAACAACTGTTTCCGTGTCGTGCGTTTCAACGATGCGGCGGGAACGGTAACCGGAGGATCCGGCCCGAGCGCAGGCGGTCAAGCCGTGGCAGACCCCAGGCAGCCCGGCGAGGCCTTCGGAAAGTATGCGGTGACTCCGTGGCAGAACGCGGCAGGTACCGTGATCTCCGGTAGCACGACCGGCCAGGGCGCCTATGCGGTCGCCGACCCGCGCCCGGGCCTCGATCGCGACAAGGGCAGCGACTACCTGACCGCCGGTCACTACGGCGTCACGCGATGGGACGCCCCGAGCGGCGCCGTGTCAGCGGCTGCCGGGCACGACAACGGGCGCTGGAGCATCGCCGATCCGCGAGGTTGCGAAACGGTGCAAGTCGGCGATTCCGGCATGCCGGCGGCGACCGACAAGCTGGTCGCAGTGATCCGCGCGCTGGACGGCACTTGGCACCGTCCATTCACCACGCTGGAGCTTGCCGCCTTGCAGAGTCTTGTCGAGCCCGAGGAACAGCTGGAGCTTGACGGCCTCTCCGACAGCGCGTGGCGCGAACGCATCGGCAACGCCGTCCCGCCGGCCGCAGCCGAAGCGATCGCCGGCGTCATGGGCACCACCTTGCTGCTCGCATGGAGCGGCGAAACGTTCGTATTGTCGGCGGCGCCGATCTGGGTGCGGCCGGTGGCGGTTGCGCTGACGGTGGCGCAAGGAGATCACCAATGAATGAGCTACCTGAGAAGCCCGAGGGCTGGAAACGCCGGATGCTGTGCCACATGAACTTCGGCAGTGATGGCGGCGCGGCCACGTTCGAGGTCATCGACGCCGACGGCAAATCCACGCCAATCGGCTACCAGTACGACACCCGAAAGGACGGCCTGACCGGATACACCTTGCCGAACGTCGAAGGCGTGATGACCTGGGCAGAGCTTCGCGAGCGCTGGCCGGAGTGGAACAAGGAAGCGAAGTCATGAACGAGAAAGCCATGATCGAGCGGTTGCTGTCGCCTCGCACGATTAGCCAGCACATGACGTGGGCTGACCTATTCGCTGCGCTGGAACTCGACCGCAAAGACGCCGCCGAGATGCTGCGCAAAGTCGTCGCCGAGCGCGACGCGCTGCGCAAGGAGCTGGATGCGCTGCGGAGGCAGGAACCGGCACTGTGGATAGTCAAGACGCGGAGCGGAATGGCGCGGACGATCACAAAGCACGAACCCGATCGAAGTTTTTACGACATGGGCGAAACGTTCCATCCACTCCACCTCGCCGCTGGCGCGCACGGTGCTATTGAGAAAGCTGCGCAAGGCTTGATCGACGACATTGATTGCCTTATGTCGGAGTCCGAAGGCGTCGCCGGACTGCATCTAAACGGCGACCTTGCGCCATGGGGTGAGCTTGAACCCGGCGGGCGGTTTGAGCGCCTGACGCATCTCGATCTGCTTCGTGATGCGCTCGCCGCTGGCGCACAGAGCGCGCCGGATGTCCGGCGGCCGATTGAGACGGCGCCGAATGGCCAATCCACCGAAACGACAGAGTGCTGGCACTGCAATGCCACCTACGGAAAGACCGCTCCGCGCTGCCCGTCATGCTGCGCATCCAACGCAAATGTGGATTACGAGGCGGCGAAGGAAGAGGTTGACGACCCATCGCGAATCGCGCACGACTGGCGGTGGGTGAAAGACTGGATCGGAGACAAGAACGTGCCGAACGGAACGTACGACTGCTCGCGGTGGGAATGCACCAGGTGCGGGTCGAACGACAGAGAGGAACCAGCACCGAAACCGGAGAGCGAGTGATGAGAGATCGGCCAATCCTATTCAGCGCACCAATGGTGCGCGCGATCCTTGACGGTTCGAAGGCGCAGACGCGGCGAGTCGGAAAGCCAGTGCGACACCCTGACCTCGGCAACATGTATGACGTCGGCGCGCTTGTGCTGGAACATGAACCGCAGCACGTCATTGAGCGCGCTTGCCCCTACGGAAAGCCAGGCGACCGTCTGTGGGTTCGCGAGACATGCCGAGCAGAGGAGCTTCCTGACTGGACCGACGGCGTTCGTTACCTCGCTGACGACGGGTTCGTCCCCATCGAGAACACGGAGGAAGCGGCAGAACAGTGGGTAAAGCTCGGATGCTACGGGATGAAGTTCAGCGGGAGCACGGAGTGTCGAGTCGTTCCGTCCATCCACATGCCCCGCTGGGCGAGTCGCCTCCTGCTGGAGATCACCGCTGTGCGCGTCGAACGGCTGCAGGACATCAGCCGAGGCGACGCGATGGAAGAAGGTTGCCCTTTCAAGAACATAGCAAATGGTGACGACCCACGTGCTTGGTATCGCGATCTGTGGGGGCAGATCAACGGCCCCGGCAGCTGGGACGCCAATCCGTGGGTCTGGGTCGTGGCATTCAAGCGGGTGACACCGTGACAGATCGAACAAGCCTTATCCACTACGCCCGCGTGCTGATCGCGCAGAGCCGGCATTTCACGGCGCGGCATCGCGGTTTCTCCTTCTCGCTTCTCGAACGGGCCGGCCGTGCCCGCCGTCGTGTGGTAGCAGACCGTGCCGCGGCTACGGTCCAGTTCGACCTTTTCGGAGGGCCGTCCGCATGAGAAAGCGCGGCGCCAGAACCAAACCCCGCCGAGGCCTGCACAGTGCGATTGTTCGCGGCATCGTCCGCACCAACCGCGAGTGCAACGCCGACGCCATCGCCCGGCCCATGCGCAACCTGTTTGTGTTGCTGCGATCTGGCGAAGTGCTCGAACACGTCGCGACCGGTGTCGCCTGCATGCACCTGCGCGATGTCGACGCCAGCCGCAAAGACCTTGACCCGACCGTGCCGATTGCACCGGCAATTCGGGGCTGGGTTGAGTGCTGGCAGCAGCTAGACCCGGCGCTGCCGTCCGGCAATCTGCTCAAGTTGGCCGACTGCCTGGATGCATGGGAAGGCATCACCGAAGAACTCACCGACGCGGCGCACGAGGAATTCGAAACCCAGGTGCGCGCCTTCCCCGGCTTCTCAGCCGAGCACGTCAAGCGCGCGATCAAGTCGGCGATGATCGCCGTCGAGCTTGAGAAAATACAAGAGGCCGCAGCATGACCGATATTGAAGCCGTCGCCCTGCGCGCCGTCCAGCGATACGCCGAGAGCCACCCGCGCCCGCCTCACGTCAATCGGCAGCAGGCCGCGACGATGCTGCACGTCAGTGAGGGCACGGTGCGCAACTACATCAAGTCCGGCGCGCTGAAACTGAACAGCGTCGGCATGATCCCGATCAGCGAGATTGACCGTGTGATTCTGGCAAGGGCGGCATAACACCGGAAATAACCGGCCCGCTTGAGCGGGTCCGGGTTGATTGTGGAGTTATCTATGTGGCCAGAATTGATAATTGTTGCGCTTGGCGCACTCGCGCTGTGGGCTATTGCGATGGCCATAGACCTGCTGTTTTGGAGGTGCCGCATCACGTGCTGGCTGCATCGTTGGGATGTCACCAGCGTCCATCGATGGCACCACGCATTGACATGCAGACGATGTGGCAAGCGCGAAGAGCATGGGCATGGATAACGCTGAGCTGTGCGGCGTGCGCAGCACGTCCGAACGAGCGCCGGGTTAGCCGGCAACGCAACAGGAGAGGCAAATGGACACATATCAACCGATCTATGACGCAGTGCGCAGCAGGATTGGAAACGGAGACATAGGTGCAGCCGTTGAACAGGCGATGCGCGACGCGAACCTTTCGCACCATGCCGAGATGGTCGCAAACGCAGCAATTGTCGCCGCAGCAGAGTACGAGCGGCCGAGCGTGATGTTTCGCCCGAAGTTGTCGATTGATGGAAACCAGTGGTGTGCGCTCTACGGAGACAACCTTCAAGACGGCGTTGCAGGCTTTGGCGACAGCCCTGCAAATGCCATGTGGGACTTTGACCGCGCATGGCAGAAGGTCTTGCCGGATAACGCCGGAGTTAAGGCGGCTGCCGAAGGCAGTCCGGCGACCGAAGGGAGCGAACCTTGAACGACTTGTTATGCGCTGGCGGTTATTGGTGCGTGGTGTGTGGGCGATACCTGCACGCCGACGAGGACGGGGTGATCGTGCATGACGACGTGCCGCACCCAGAAGAAATGACATTTGACGAAGAGGAAAGGCCGCAATGAGCGAGAACGGAATTACCCACTACTGCCTCGGCAACGGCGAGCTGAAGTGCGACGGCTGCGGGCAAGAGAAGAACTGGCAGACGCTGAACCAGATGCCCGACACGCTGCGGAAGTCACTGCAAGCGCAGGCGCAACGGATTGACGACACGGACTGCATTTTGTCCGGGCGACCGTGGTATGTGGGCGCATAACGACCAGCATAACCGGAAGCCGCGAAGCGGCTTTCCGGGTTGATGCGCCAGTTAGCCATAGAGGATCAGACATGACGGATAAAGAATTGCTCGAAGCTGCGGCGAAAGCGGCAGGGTTTGACGCTTACATAGCGATGTATGGTTGGAACGAGTTCGGCGGGATCAATCTAGAGCGAGCCACAAACTTCGATCCAGACGTTGAGACATGGAACCCGCTCGCCGATGACGGCGACGCGCTTCGGTTGGCGGTGCGCCTGAACATCCCTGTGATCCCTTACGACGACGAAACAAGCACCGGCACAGTCGGCGTTGTCGCTAAGAACTGGGGCAGCAAAGAGGCCAACACTCGCCGCGCCATTGTTCGGGCTGCGGCACAGATGGCTAACGCAAAGTGAAGCCGCGCCGCAGGCGTCGGCTTGCACGCCGGGTTATGCGGTGCCTTTTGGGCTACAGAGGAGATTGAAGATGCCAGGAATTTTCGAGGAATTCATAGCTGAGGCCGAGAAGCTGGACCCCGAAGGCTTTGCCAAAGCCCGTGCGGAGCACGCCGAACAGGTTGCTCTGCGCCGAGACGCCCTGCGATACCGGATGCTGCGCAGAGGACAGCACTGGAGCGTGATTAACGGCATCGGAGACGAGCTGCGAGCCGACGACCTGGACGCCGCCATTGACGCGGAGTTGTGAGTTTGGCGCCGCATAACGACTAGCTAAAGGGCTGGCGCAGCCAGTCCGTTTTGAGCGCCGTGTTATGCGGCATTTTGTGGAGATAAGGAATGAGACTTTTGCATATTGGAACCAGCCCACTGACCAACCGGATTTTTGCCGGCCACGTACTCAAGGACGGGCGCTCGTGGGGCGAAGGAAAGCAGGATGTGACCGGGGCAGCCTGCGGCGCTGTTTGCGAGCATGTGCTGGCGAACGGCGAGCCGGTAATGGTGAGTTGTAACGGAAAGCCGAAGTACGAAATCACGGTGCGCGAACTGTGACGCAGAACTACAAGTAGACACCAAAGGGCGGATAACACGCCACAGAGGGATGTTATCCACCATCAAACGCCTACCGCCTCGCCAGCCGCCCCGCAATGTCCGAGGCTGACGGGTTGTAATACGTCATGGCCTGCCGGGGATTTGCCCACCCGAACGCCTTGCACAAGTCCATCACATCCAGCCGCCGCGCGAGCATCGTCGCGGCGGTGTGGCGCGAGTCGTGGAACGTGAAACCGGACAGCCCTGCCCTGTTGCGGTACTTGCGAAACATCGCATCAAGCGACGGCGCGGCAACTCCGAACACCAGCACATCATCCCACCCGCGCATCTGCTCGATCACACGCAACGCTTGACGCGAGAGCGGAACGCTACGCAGGCTTGCCGTGGTGCGCCCCGTCTTGTGCGGCGTCTGGCAGTAGTCCGCATGAACGCGATCCCACCGCAGGCCGGCCACCTCCCCGGCCCGCATCCCTGAACGAAGCGCCATCAGGAACGCCCCGGCGACAGCTTGTCGAACCGATGCAATGCGGCACCCAGGATGCCACGCCAGCGCCCGCAGCATCTGGCGCACCTGTGACGGCGTGATGATCACCTCGCGGTGGTCCGGCGCCTTCGGGCGGCGCACATCAGACAGCGGGTTTTCCGCGATCCATCGCCATTCGCGGCGTGCCGTTGTCAGCACCGACGACAGTAGGCCCATGTCGCGTAATACCGTCGAGGTCTCGACTTGCCGCACCCGCTTATCCCGCCACGGGCGGAAATCGTCCGGCGCCAGATCGCACAGCCGCACGTCGAGCGGCAGCAACTCCCCAACCTCCCCACGACACATCGCATCGATTCGGACGCGCTCTTTTGCCGCGCCGCGCTTGTGCGGGGTCACCTCATCGGCGTACCGGGCGAGCGCATCACGCAGCGTGTAGCGCTCAGCGTCGGTCATCTCTGACAGCTCGCGAAGCTGGGCTTCGCGCTGCAACCCCCACGCCGAGGCCTCCGGTTTGGTGCGGAACGTGGCCGAGTCGCGCGAGCCTTTTACGAAGACCTGAACGCGCCAGCCCTTTGCGGTCTTTTGAATCGATGGCATGGGGAATGCCTGGGGAAATTGCGGGGAGACAACCCTACATTTTTTGCGATTGAGCCGTCAATGACCGAAACGAAAAAGCGTCAATCGCCTGATTTTGCGGGGGTTTGCGGATGGTGCCGCAAGAAACTAGAAGCCTGTGGTGCCGGTTGCAGGAGTCGAACCCGCGACCTACCGCTTACAAGGCGGTTGCTCTACCAACTGAGCTAAACCGGCAAGGGGCTGGATTATAGCGCAAGCCGGCGCAAGTGGACACAGCCAAATTTGGACCTCTGACGGTCGCGCGGCATAATTCGGGAATCAACCGCGAAACTTCCGCGCCCTCCCCGGGAATTCAACGATGTCAGCCGATTCATCAAAGGGCCCCCGCCTGCGCGTACTCCTTATTGAAGACAATGAGGACGATGCACTATTGCTGGCGCATCGGTTTCGCAGCAGCGGCTACACGCTTGACGTGTTGCGTGTCGACACGCCGGACCAGACCGAGGAAGCACTGCGCTCCAAAGACTGGGACGTTGTGATCAGCGATCACGATTTGCCGGGCTTTAGTGCCATTGCGGCGCTGGGAATCATCAAACAACTCGAGCTGGATGTGCCCTTCATCATCGTGTCGGGCATGATTCGGGAAGAAACCGCCATTACGGCCATGCGCGCCGGCGCGCATGACTATCTTTCCAAGAATCAGCTTGAGCGCCTGATACCCGCGGTTGAACGCGAGGTTCGCGAGGCGGAGAACAGGCGCCAGCGCCAGCATGCGCTGGAAGCACGGCGCGAGGCAGATGCGCGATTCCACGCGGTAGCTGCGAGTACGCCGGGGGTCATCTTTCAGATGACCCGACACGCAAGCGGTCATCTTGCCTTTGCGTACGCGAGCGAGGCGACTGATATGTTGCTCGGGGTTTCGGTGCAGCAGCTTTGCGAAGACGGTACGCACTTCTCCCGCTTGCTGTTGACGGAAGATCACCAAACACTCGATGCCGCGCTCGTAAGCTCCGCAAATACAGGCGACCGCCTCAACTGGGAGGGGCGCATCCGGACGGATGCCGGTGGCACCAAATGGATCAACGTGCGCGGCTCGGTTCGCTACGGCACTTCGAACGAGGCGATCTGGGAAGGTGTGATGTGGAACATCACCCACAGCAAACAGACGGAAGCAGATCTCAGGGCATCGCAGGCACACCTCAAGGCGCTCTCCAACCACCTTCAGCACGCAAAAGAAGAAGAACGTGAGCGGATCGCACGCGACGTCCATGATGTGTTGGGCGGCCACCTGGTCGCGCTCAAGTTTTCGGCGGCGCTCATGGCTTCGCGCCTGGACGCCCCTGCTCAGCAGCGGCTCGAGCAAGTGACAAGCTTTGAGGCCTTGATCGACGAAGCCATCGACACCGTCAGCCGGGTCACGCGCGAACTGCGCCCCGGCATTCTCAAAGATTTCGGTCTCGCTGCGGCGATCGAAAGCCACGCTGAAGACTTTTCGAAACGCACCGGCATCCGCTGCCATGTGCTCTGCGCAGACGACGACATCGCCTTGCCCGAGGCGGAATCCATCGCACTGTTCCGCATATTCCAGGAGTCCCTGACCAACGTGAGCAAGCACGCCAAGGCCAGCAACGTTGAGATCCGGCTTGTCCACACGGGCGACGGGGTCAGCCTGGAAGTCGGAGACGATGGCATTGGTTTGCTGGACACCGATCTGGCCAAGCCGCATTCTTTTGGTTTGAGGGGCGTTCGCGAACGGGTCACCAGCCTCGGCGGCTGTGTTGATTTCGCCCGCAGGATTCCCAATGGGACGCGTCTCCAGGTGGTACTCCCCCTCTCGGATAGTCCTGCTGCACCATCGGATCAGGAGCTTTCTTCATGACTAAACGCATCCGCGTGATGATTGCCGACGACCACGCCATCGTCCGCCAGGGGCTGCGCCAGATTTTGTCGGACATCGAAGACATGGAAGTGGCCGGCGAGGCCTGCAACGGCGTCGAAGCCCTCCAGCTGAGCCGCGACGGCCAATGGGACGTTGTCTTGATGGACGTTTCCATGCCAGATCGCAACGGCATCGATGCACTCAAACTGATCCGCAAAGAGCAGCCCAAGCTGCCGGTCCTGATTCTCAGCATGTACCCGGAAGAGCAATACGCCATTCGCGCACTCAAGGCGGGGGCGGCTGGCTACCTGACCAAACAGAGCGCGCCGGAACAGCTCGTAACGGCCATTCGGCAAGTCGCCAGCGGCAAAAAATATGTCAGCGCCTCACTCGCCATGGAGCTGGCCGAAGCCATCGGTGAAGACACCGACCGCCCGCTGCACGAGAAACTCTCGGACCGTGAATACCAGACCCTGTGCATGATCGCCTCCGGTAAAACGCCCACCCAGATTGCCGACGAATTGAATCTGAGTGTTAAAACAATCAGCGTTTACCGCGCGCGGCTGCTCGAGAAGATGCACCTGCGCAACAATGCTGAACTCACGCATTACGGACTGAAATTCGGATTGGTTGAATAGTGCGGCGTCGATGGGCAGGCGATCCGGCAACGCTCAAGCCGCATTGCCGGGGCTAGAAACTCACTAAAGATGTGCCGAACAGTTCCGATGTAGACCTGTGCCGTCGGCACTTCTTTTCCATAGGCGCGACTCCCTCCATGGCGGATTTTTCAACACCATCCGAAATTGCACGCGAATCCCTCAAAAGACTCGCAATGGACCGCGTCGCGCCGACGCCAGACAACTACCGCGACTACTACCACCGCATTGCCGGCACCAAGAGCGCCGAGACCTTCCCCGAACAGGCGTTCCGGGCCATCGCGGCCGAACTCCCCAAAAATTCACCCGCCCAGCAGCGCTTTGCCCGACGCTTCGATGAAGCCATAGGCAGCCAGTCATGGCCCGCCATTCGTGCTGCACTACGCGAAATTTCCGAAGCGACCGGCGCACCTGAAATCCCCTGGGCACCGCTCATTCAGCAGATCATCGAGCATATGGACCGGCACCATGCCGCGTTCACCAAGGCGCGCAAGAAAGAATCGCTCAAACACGTCCTCGACGCCTCAAGCACCGCAGCGCCGATTCTCCACAGCCGCCTCAGCAACCTCATCAAACACTGGTCGGCCAGCGCGAGCGATGACGATGGCAGCGGCATCGAACCGGCCACACAGGCCGGCACCAGCGTCAGCATCGGCAGCGATAGCGACGCGGTACCAAGCCCTGCACCACCACCGGGCAACGCATCTGGTCAAACGACCGTTTCTACCGAAGTGTCCGGCGCGCTCGACGAGCTGTTCCGGCGCGGCGTCGGCGCGCTTTTGGCTGACGCACCCGAGCTTCAAACCCGCATCACACAATTCGGCGCGCGCCTGCACCCGTGGCCCGATAGCGGCGCGCAGACAGCGTTGCTGACCGACCTGCATGAACTGATCCTCAAGCTTGAATGGACCGGGGAAGACCAATCCGGCATCCGCCGCGCACTCGTTGCGCTGCTGCAACTGCTGATCGACAACATCAGCAAACTTGTCATCGACGACAAATGGCTGAGCGGGCAGCTCAGCGTCGTCACCGAAGCCTTCTCGCAACCGCTCGACATTCGCGTCCTCGACGAAGTCGAGCGCCGCCTACGCGACGTGATCGACCAGCAAGGCCGCATCAAGCAAGAACTCACCGACGCGCAATTACGACTCAAGCAAATGCTCTCCGGCTTCGTCGACCGACTGGCTGACATGAGCGAATCGGCCGGCAGCTTTCATGACAACCTCGAGCGCTCATCGGTCCGCATCGCCGAAGCCAAGGACATCAGCGAACTGAGCAACGTCGTCGAAGACATGCTGCGCGAAACCCGCGTCGCCCAGGAAGACGCCCGACGCTCCCGCGACGACCTCACCTCGCTCCAGCAGCAGGTTGAACAAGCCAACGTCGAGATCGGCAAGCTCCAAAATGAACTGCACCACACCAGCGAACTGGTGCGTCACGACCCCCTCACCGGCGCGCTCAATCGCAAAGGCCTGGACGAAGCGCTCGAGCGCGAAGTCTCCCGCGCCCGTCGCCGCGACGTCCCGCTATGCGTCGGCCTGCTTGACGTCGACAACTTCAAGCGCATCAATGACACCCACGGCCATCACGCCGGCGACGCCGCCCTCCAGCACCTGGCCGACATCATTCGCGCCAACCTCCGCCCGCAAGATAGCCTCGGCCGCTACGGCGGCGAAGAGTTCGTCATCATCCTGCCGGACACCGACGTCGAACACGCCTTTGCCGCCATCACCCGCCTGCAGCGCGCGCTGACCACCCGCTACTTCATGGCCGAAGGGCAAAAACTGCTTATCACCTTCAGCGCCGGCGTCGCACGCCTCGATGACGACGAAACCCCAGCCACCGCGATCGACCGCGCAGACAAAGCCATGTACCGCGCCAAGCGCGCCGGCAAAAACCGCGTCATGGTCGCCTGACGCAGCGCAGCGCGCCCGGGCGTGCCAAAATGGCCGCCCGACCACCCCGCGAAAACGCCACATCCGCCCATGCCCCGCTACGCCCACATCATTTTTGATCTCGATGGCACCCTGATCGACTCGGCCCCCGCCATCCTCGCCAGTTTTCGCGCCGCCTTCGAGGCCGCCGGCCAAACGCCGGTTCGCCCCATCACGGCCGACATCATCGGCCCCCCGCTGACCGAGACCCTGCAACTGCTCAGCGGCAGCCACGACGCTGACACCATCGCCACCCTCACCGAGCACTTCAAGGCCGCCTACGACGGCGAAGGCCTCAAGCAAACCACCGCCTACGACGGCATCGGCGACATGCTCGCCAGCCTGCACGCTGCGGGCGCGACCCTGCACATCGCCACCAACAAGCGTATCGCCCCCACCCTCAAGATTCTCGACATGCTCGGCTGGCGCGACTACTTCCGCTCGGTCTACGCGCTCGACATGCT